>NZ_JBKQTQ010000288.1:0-29258 GCF_052143115.1 Mycobacterium sp. | reverse complement strand
ACCGCAGACGACAACCGGGGCGTCGGCCGCGGCGAGCACGCAGGCGGCGGCGTCTCAGACGATCTCCACGGCACTGCAGGGGCTCACATCGACGGCGGCGACCAACGCGACGTCTGCATCGGCTCTGAGTACGCTGTCGGACCTCGCGGGACTCATTCTGTTCTTGCCGGGTCTGGCCCAAGCTGGGCTGACGCCATTGAACACCACCGGTTTATTTACCGACTTATCGTTCGACGACGATGAACTCCACTTTGAGGGGTGCGCGACGTTGAGTTCCTGCGCCGCCGGCTCACGGTATCCGAGAACGCGGTGCAACTCGGCACCCGCCACGCCGTTGGGCCGACCAAGGGCCGCAAGGCGCGCTCGGTGCCGGTGCCAGCGTTCGTACTCGACGAGCTTTCGGCGCAGTGCAAAGGCAAGGCATCAAGCGATTTGGTGTTTCCCGGTCGCGATCGCGGCTACCTCCAGCGGCCGAAATCGTCGACCGGATGGTTCCAGGCCGCCGTCAAGAAAGCCAAGGTGCAGAAGATCACGCCGCACGACCTACGCCACACGTGCGCGTCGCTCGCCGTCTCGGCCGGGGTGAACGTACTTGCGCTGCAACGGATGCTCGGGCACAAGTCCGCGAAGGTCACACTGGACACCTACGCCGACTTGTTCGACGACGACCTCGACGCCGTCGCGGTCAGCTTGCATGCCCGGTACTCCACGGCACATAACTGTGACTCGCCCAAGTTACTCGCAAGTTGCGGCCAAAATGCGGCCACGGGGCGGTCACAAGGGGTAGCTAGCAAACGTGAAAATGACTGTTTACCTGCGGAGATGCCCCCACCGCGTCAGTGCGGGCGGAGGGACTCGAACCCTCACGCTCTCTCGAGCACGGGCACCTAAAGCCCGGGTGTCTGCCAATTCCACCACGCCCGCAAGCCCCACGAGCGTACCGCTCACGTCGTTGACGAATCTGTCGGTGGCCCCTCCTACCGTTGATTTGCTCACGGCGGCGAAGGGGCTTAGAAATGCGATCCGCGAAGGAGTTCGAAGTCGTACAGGAGCTGATTCTGTCCGGTGTAAACGACTGCGCGATCGCGCGTCAAACAGGGTTGCCGCGAAGGACAGTGTGCGATTGGCGCCTCAAATCACCAATTCGAGTCAGGAGTTCAAGTACATCACCCTGCTGCGCTGATCGTGACTTCTCTGCGCTGCCTCCTGCTGCGTACTGCTATCTGCTCGGTGTCTACCTCGGCGACGGTTGTATCACGCGACACCCGCGAGCGTGGCGGCTGAGAATCACGCTCGACGCGAAGTACCCGGGGATCATTGAACGGTCTCGCGAGGCGATCGACGTCCTGATGCCCGGACAACGGGCGGGCATCTACCGTCGCTTTGATCAGTGCACGGAGGTCTACCTGTACTCCAAGCACTGGCCGTGCCTACTTCCGCAGCACGGTCCGGGCAAGAAACACTTAAGGCCGATCAGGCTCGAGCCGTGGCAGGAAATGCTTGTCAAAGAGGCCACCGAGGAATTCGTTCGTGGCCTGATCGATAGCGATGGCTGCCGCGTGGTCGCGAACGACCGCGGGGTTCGAAGCGTCCGCTACCACTTCTCGAACCGATCCGACGACATCCGTGCGCTGTTCTGCGCCGCGCTCGACGATCTCGGAATTCCGTGGACGCGTCCAAGCAAATATCAGGTCGCCGTCTATCGCAAGGCCGCGGTGGCGCGACTCGACGAATTCGTCGGACCGAAGGCGTAACGGACCCGCCAACGACCTCGGAGTACCGTCTAAGCGTGTCCACTACACGTCGTCGGAGACCCGCGTTGATCGTGCTGGTGATCCTCGCGGCCGGCGGTTGCCTGGCTCTCGGCTGGTGGCAATGGACGAGGTTTCAGTCGACGTCAGGCACCTTCCAGAACCTCGGATATGCGATGCAGTGGCCGCTGTTCGCCGGATTCTGTGTGTACGCCTACCGCAAGTTCGTCCGCTATGAGGAGGCACCGCCCGAGCCGCCCAAGGACCGTGCCATGACCGAACTGCCCGACGGACTGCTGCCCGAGCGGCCCAAACCCGCACAGCAGCAGGCCGGAGATCCAGCGCTGCGCGAGTACAACGCCTACCTCGCCGAGCTCGCAGAGCGCGATGCCGAAAGACACAACAGGACCACCGCATGACCACACCTGAGACGCCCCAAGCGCCGCAGACGACGACCGTCGACAAGATCCGCACCGCGCTGCTGGGCTATCGCCTGATGGCGTGGACGACGGGTATCTGGCTCATCGCGCTGTGCTACGAGATCGTTTCGCATCTGGTCTTCCATCACGAAATCCGCTGGATCGAAGTCGTACACGGCTGGGTGTATTTCACCTACGTATTGGCGGCTTTCAATCTTGCCGTCAAGGTCCGGTGGCCGATCGGCAAGACGATCGGCGTGCTGTTGGCCGGAACCATCCCGCTGGTCGGGATCATTGTCGAGCACTTCCAGACCAGGGACGTCAAGGCTCGCTTCGCCCTGTAGCCCAACACAATTCGCGAGCTCAGCGTGCATCAGCAGCCAGCGCTCGCAAGGCCGGCAACAATAACGTAAGCGCGCGACCGCGATGCGACACCGCGTCTTTCGCGGCTGGGCTCAGTTGCGCCGCAGTGCAATTGAAACCGTCTGGAATGAAGACCGGGTCGTAGCCGAAGCCCGCGTCGCCGAGCGGCTCTCGCGCGATGGCGCCGGGCCACTCGCCGCGTACAACAGCTTCACCCGACTCCGACACCAGCGCGCACGCCGACACGAACGCCGCACCACGTCGCTCATCGGGCACATCACGCAGTTGCGCCAACAGCAGCGCGGTGTTGCCGGCGTCGTCGCCATGCACACCCGACCACCGCGCCGACAGCACGCCGGGCATGCCGTTCAGCGTGGCGACCTCCAACCCGGAGTCGTCGGCAACGGTGGGCAGCCCGGTGGCGGCGAACCCGTCGCGGGCCTTGGCCAACGCGTTGTCCTCGAAGGTCGCGCCGGCTTCCGGCGCCTCGTCGAACGGCGGCACGTCGTCGAGTGACACCAACGTCAGTCCCGTCAGCGCGGCGGCATCCAACACCCGACGCAGCTCGGCCAGTTTTTTGCGGTTGCGGCTGGCGACCAGCAGGTGGGTCAACAATCATTCCGAACAGGGTCGGGCGTTACGAGGGTCTGGCCCCAGCGGCCCACCGTTTGCCTCGACAAGTCGCGGCCCAGTCTGCACTTCACCGGCTGTGACACGCCTGGTTGAACACGCCGCCAAAGGCCGGGCCATCGATATAGGTCGAGGCGGGCTGGGCTTAGGCCGACCGCTTCGCCGGGCGGCTCGGAGGAGCCGATCACGTGATCGCGCCGAGTGACAGGCCGAGGCCGCCGTCGACGCGCAGCACGGCGCCGGTGATGTACGCCGCCGCGGGCGAGAGCAGGAACGTGACGACCCCGGCGAGCTCGTCGACGGTCCCGAACCGAGCCAGCGGGACCCGCTCGACGAGCTTGCTCTGAAGCTCGCCGGGCATCGCGCGGACCTTCGGGGTGGCGATCATCCCGGGCATTACGACGTTGCAGCGCACCCCGCGCGGCGCCCACTCGGCCGCGAGCGTTCGCGCCATCCCGACGAGGCCGGCCTTCGACGCCCCGTAGGCGACCTGGCCCGGGATCCCGAGCTCGGCGCCCACCGACGAGATCAGCACTACCCGCCCGTCGCCGGCCGACGCGAGCTCTTCGAACGTAGCCTGGACGACGTTGAAGGCGCCGTACAGGTTCGTCTCGAGATCGAGGCGCCAGTCGTCCTCGGAGAACCGCTCGGCGCGATGAATCGTGTCGACCACGCCCGCGTTGGCGACGACCGCGTCGCAGCCGCCGAGGGCCGTGACCGCACCGGCAACCCCTTGGCGTACGGCGGCTCGATCCCGCACGTCGAACTCGGCGCTGGTCGTCGCGCCCGCGACGGCGTCCGCGCCGGCGCCGTCCGCGTCACACGCAGCCACGCGACAGTCGGCGGCGGCGAGCGCCGCGATGATCGCACGGCCGATCCCTCCGGCGGCGCCGGTGACGATCACTCGGCGCCCGTTCGGCCCCGTCTCAGCCGGCATCGACTCCACCGGCCTGCTCGCGGGCGAGTCCATGGCGCTGCCAGTGCCGGTCGGGAATGTCGGCCGGGTCCTTGTACCAGTACCAAGTGCACGGGTCGCGGTGGAAGTCGTCGGGCGGATCGCTCGGGTAGAGCGGATAGCCGATCCAGCGGATCGGTAGCGACTCATTCATGAATGAGCAGTGCGTGCAGTAGAGCGGGAAGCCCTCGCGCCCGTAGCTCCAATCGTGCGCCGATTTCGTCACACCGAGCGCACCGGGCCCCTCGTAGCGGCCCATCCGCACAAGCCGCTGACCCGACCCGCATGGGTTCATCGCGAACGTGAACTTGACGTCGTCCTCGGTGATCGTGAACGCCCCCGGGTGTTGACCGGTGCCGCTGCCCGAGTGCGCTCGCCAGGTCGCCGCGAGCGCCTCGACGATCTGCCTGCGGTCGCGGTTGGCGATCTTCTCGACGTCGCGCCTCCAGCCTCGGCCCTGGCCGTCGGTCCAGGCGTCGGCGACCCCGTCGTCGCCGAGGCGGTCCTGGATGAACGAGATCAGGCCGCCGATCCCCTCGACCATCATGTCGTGGAGGTAGCGCCACTCGTGCTTCATCTCCTTGCAGAGCGTCCGGGCCGTCTGCACGTCGCCGCGATCGAGCGCCTCGATTGCGCGGTCCATCGTCGGGCGCGACATCTGCTTCAGCTCCTCGTCCGAGAACCAGCGTTCGCTCATCGCTGACTGCTCCTCTCGTCGGCTACGACGTGCGACCCTATGGCAACCCGCAGGCGGGTCAGCTTCCGAACGCCTTCTGCGGGGCAGGCCCTTCCGGCAACACACCCGGATACGGCAGAGCCAACGCCTCACGCTGCACCGCAAAGAGCTTGTCGCAGGCCCCCTGCGCGACGTCGAGCAGCTTGTCGAGTGTCGACCGCGGGAACGTCGCGCCCTCGCCGGTCCCCTGGACCTCGACCAAGGTCCCGGTGTCGGTGGCGACGACGTTCATGTCGACCTCGGCGCGGGCGTCTTCCTCGTAGGGCAGGTCCACCCGCACCCGGCCGTCGACCACGCCGACGCTGACCGCCGCGATCGCACACGACAGCGGCCGCGGATCGGACAGCTTGCCGGCGGCGGACAAGTACGTCACCGCATCGGCCAGCGCGACGTAAGCACCCGTGATGGCCGCGGTGCGAGTGCCGCCGTCGGCCTGCAGCACATCGCAGTCGATCGCAATGGTGTTCTCCCCCAACGCCGCCAGATCGATGCATGCACGCAGCGACCTGCCCACCAATCGGCTGATCTCTTGAGTGCGGCCAGATAGGCGGCCTTTCACCGATTCGCGGTCTCCGCGAGTGTGAGTGGCCGACGGCAGCATCGCGTATTCGGCGGTGAGCCAGCCCAACCCGGACCCCTTGCGCCACCGGGGCACGCCCTCGGTGACGCTTGCCGTGCACATGACTTTGGTCTGGCCGAACTCGATCACCACCGAACCCGCCGGGTGCGAGGTGAACCCGCGGGTGATGACAACCGGTCGAAGCTCGTCGTCGAGGCGGCCGTCTTCTCGTTTGGACACGCCGCCAACCCTAGCGCGCGGCTACCCGATCAGGAGCGGCCGACGTTGAAGGTCTCGCCGCAGACCACTGCATGCACCGGGCCGCCGAATTCGACTTTCGCCTCGCTGATCACGTCCTCGCGGGAGGTCCATGGCGGGATGTGGGTGAGCAACAGCTCCCCTACTCCCGCTGCGGTCGCGATCCGCCCGGCCTCGGTGCCCGACAGGTGCAGGTTGGGTGGACGCTTGGGCGAGTCTGTCCAGGACGCCTCACAGAGGAAGGCGTCGGCGCCGCGGGCCAGCTCGATGACCGCGTCGCAGTACCCAGTGTCACCGCTGTATACAAACGTCGCGCCCGCGGGATTGGTGATGCGCAGGCCGAACGACTCGGTCGGATGACACACCAGCCGCGGCAAGACTGTCAGCGCGCCGACATTGACGGCCTCACCGTCGACCCAATGCCGGATATCGAAAATGTCGGAGAAATCGTCGATCTCGCCGCCGTACGGCGACGACGCCGCACCGAGCCGCGACCAGGTGTCGCTCGGGCCGTACATCAAGGCCTTACCGGCCGGCGGCGACGGGTGGTAGCGGCGCCAGACGAACAATCCGGGTAGGTCGAGGCAGTGGTCGGCGTGCAGGTGCGACAACAACACGTGGACCGAACCGGGATCGGCGTGGCGTTGCAGCGAACCGAGGACGCCTCCACCGAAGTCGATCGCCAGGGGCGGGGTGTCCGGCGCCCTCAGCAGATAACCCGATGCGGGCGAATCCGGGCCGACCACGCTCCCGGAGCAGCCCAGCACGGTTATTCGCACGGTCACTACTGTGCCATGCCCAGTACCACGATGGAGAAAACATCGCCGCATTGGGTGATCAGAATCATCTGCATACCTAGGAAACGTGGGTGTGACGAACGGGTTCAACGCCGGTGACCGCTGGGCCTAGAAATCGAGCCGCAAGTTTGGTGAATGCCTCGGGATCGCCCGTGGCTTCGAACACCCGGGTGGCGGCCGGGGCGTCATGCGGTCGCAACAGGTCCCGCTCGGTCAGCACGCGAAGCAACTCTTTCGCCGTCTCCTCGGCGCTGGAAACCAACGTCACCGTCTCGCCCATGGCCAGCTGGATCAGTCCGGAAAGCAGCGGATAGTGGGTGCAACCCAGTACCAACGTGTCGACATCGGCGCGCTGCAACGGCTCGAGGTAACCCTCGGCCAATCCGAGCACCTGGCGGCCACTGGTGATGCCGCGCTCGACGAAATCGACGAACCGTGGGCAGGCCACCGCGGTGATCTGGGTGTCCCGGGCGGCGGCGAACGCGTCCTGGTAGGCCCCCGAGGCGACGGTGGCCTGGGTGCCGATCACGCCGATGCGGCCGTTGTGGGTTGCGGCGACCGCGCGACGCACCGCGGGCAGGATCACTTCAACGACGGGCACGTCGTAGCGCTCCCGCGCGTCATGCAGGCAGGCCGAGGAGGCCGAATTGCAGGCGATCACCAGGGCCTTGACTCCGCGGTCGACGAGGTCGTCGCCAATGGCCAGGGCATGCCCGCGGATCTCGGGAATCGTGAGCGGGCCGTAGGGACCGTTGCCGGTGTCCCCGACGTAGATGATGTCCTCGTCGGGCAGTTGGTCGATGATGGCGCGCGCCACCGTCAACCCGCCGACACCGGAGTCGAAGACCCCGATGGGTGCTAGTGCGTTACTCATGTCCGCTCAAGTTTTCAGAGGCCGTTGGGGGCCGCGACGGCGAAGCTCGCGAGCTTTGCGTTCCGGGCTCGACAACAGGTACGCGGCGAACACCCCGGCGATCGCACCGCACAGATGCCCCTGCCAGGACACACCTCCGCAGACGTTGAGAACCGGCACGGCGCCCCACAGGACCCCGCCGTAGCCGATGAGTACCAGGATCCCGATGACAATCTGCCAGGCCGAGCGGGTGAAGAATCCGAAGACAAGCAAGAAGGTCAGCCAGCCGAAGATCAGCCCCGAGGCGCCGATGTGATCGGTCTCGCCGCAGGGCGATCCCATGTTCCCGATAAGCCAGGTGCCGAAGCCGCCGACGATCCACACGATCGCCGTCGCCCACAGAAACCGGGACAGCCCGGCCAGCGTGACCAGAAAGCCGAGCACCAGCGCGGGTCCGGTGTTGGCCGCCAGATGCGCCCAGTTCGCGTGCAGCAGCGGAGCCAACAAGATGCCCCACAGGCCGTCGGCCTCCAGCGGCCGGATGCCGTTGTAATCGAGCTGGTGGTCGTCGAGCTGGTCGAACAGCTCGACGATGTAGAGCAGCGCCACGAAGCTGATGATCGTCGCTCCGCCGACCAGCCACGGGGAGCGTTTCTTCGGCCGCCGCGCCGGTGTGTGTGTCGAGCCGGCAGTCATCTGCGCCGCTCCTCCTCATCGCTGGCGGTCATGCCCACAGCTGCCCTTCCAATGCGTCTTCCGCTTCGTCCAAGCTACCGGCGTAGGCGCCCGTCGATAGATACTTCCATCCCGCGTCGGCCACCACGACGGCGATGTCGGCGCGGGCAGCGGCATCGACGGACTTCGCCGCGATACCCAGCGCGGCATGTAACACCGCGCCGGTGGAAATCCCCGCGAAGATGCCTTCGGCGTCAACCAGCTCGCGGGTGCGGCGGACCGCGTCGGCGGCGCCGACTGAGTAGCGGGTCGTCAGCACCTTCGGGTCGTAGAGTTCAGGCACAAAGCCCTCGTCGAGGTTGCGCAGCGCATAGACGCCCTCACCGTAGCGGGGTTCGGCGGCCACGATGCGGATCTCGGGGACCTGCTCACGCAGAAACCGGCCGGTGCCCATCAACGTCCCGGTCGTGCCCAGCCCGGCGACGAAATGAGTGATCTCGGGCAAATCTTTCAACAGCTCTGGGCCGGTGCCGTAGTAGTGCGAGTCGGTGTTGGCCGCGTTGCCGTACTGGTAGAGCATCACCCACGACGGGTTGTCAGCCGCCAGCTCCTTGGCGGTCGCCACCGCGGTGTTCGACCCGCCCTCGGGCGGCGAAAAAACGATTTGCGCGCCGTAGAGCTCGAGCAGTTGGCGACGTTCGATCGAGGTGTTCTCCGGCATCACGCAGATCAGCTGATAGCCCTTCAACCGCGCTGCCATCGCCAGCGAGATACCGGTGTTGCCGCTGGTGGGCTCGATGATCGTCGCCCCCGGCGTCAACCGGCCCTCGGCCTCGGCTTGCTCGATCATCCGCAGCGCAGGCCGGTCTTTGATCGAGCCGGTCGGGTTGCGGTCCTCGAGCTTGGCCCACAGCCGCACATGAGGGCCGCCCGGCTCCTCGTCCCAGCGGGGCGACAGCCGCTGCAGTCCCACCAGCGGCGTGTTGCCCAAGGCGGCGAGCAGCGAGTCGTATCGGGTCATGCGGCCCGCTTACCCACCTGCGACGGCGGGCAAGATGGTGACGGAGTCGCCGTCGGTGATCGCAGTGTCCAGCCCGCCCGAAAATCGCACGTCCTCGTCGTTGACGTAGATGTTGACGAAGCGGTGCAATTTGCCGTTCTCGACGAGACGTTCAGAAATTCCGGAATAGTTCGCCTCCAAGTCGCTGATCACGGCTTGCAGCGTCTCGCCGCTGGCATCGACGCGTTTTTCACCGCCGGTGTGCGGACGCAGGATTGTCGGGATGGAGACGGTGACGCTCATGAATGCTCCTGGTCTTGGTAATGCTCGACGATGTGGACGGGCTCTTCGGTGACGACGCCGTCGACGATGCGGTAACTGCGGACTTCGTCCTGGCCGGGGTTGCGGGTAGACACCAGCACGTAGTGCGCGTCAGGTTCGGCAGCCAGACCCACGTCGGTGCGGCTGGGGTACGCCTCCGTCGCGGTGTGCGAGTGATAGATGACCACCGGCACCTCGGCTGACTCTTCTAGGGCGCGCCACACCTTGAGTTGCTCTTGGGGGTCGAAGCGATAGAACGTCGGCGAGCGTTCGGCGTTGACCATCGCGATATGCGCTCTGGGCGGTCCGAACCCTCCGGACCGGCCAGCACGCCGCAGGCTTCGTCGGGGTGGTCGGCGCGAACATGCGCGACCATCGCCTCCACCAGCTCAGCACGAATCACCAGCACGTCACCGATTGGCCCCTGGTCGCACGAATGCTCCGGGCAACAGGTCTCGGTAGGTCGGGATTCCGGCCACCGACTCGGCGGCGATCACACCGACCAGCACCGCCCGGGCCAGGCAGTCAGCCGCCGCGGCGCCGACGGCGGTGGCCAACGGCGTCTCCGGCGAAAAGGCGGCTGGCGTGTCGACCGACGGCGCAACCTCTACGGCGCCGGTGGCCAGCGCGAACACGATGTCACCGTCCACCGGGGTATGCGACGGCCGGATGCTGCGGGCGAGCCCGTCGTGAGCAGTGCTCGCAACTTGTCGGCAGGCGGCCCGGCTCAGCACAGCATCGGTCGCGACCACCGCGACCGCGGTATTCAACGAGCTCAACGGGGACTCGAGCTTTGCCAGCTCAGCGATCTGCTCAGGGGGCGGCGGCGTCAGGCCGAGCTCGTCGACCAGGTAGGTCAGCCACGGCAGGCCGGTGGCCTGGTCGATGACATTGCCCGCGGAGTTCACCGCGACCAGCGCACCGACGGTCACCCCCGACGGCAGCGTCGTCGATGCTGTCCCCACACCGCCCTTCAGCACACCGGCGCACGCCCCCACCCCGGCGCCGACCGTGCCCAACTCGACCGGCGCACCTTCGGCGGCGGCGCTGGCCGCTACGTAGCCGAACTCCGCCGTCGGCCGATGGCTCCAGGTACCGACATCCAGATCGAAGATCACCGCGCCCGGCACGATCGGCACCACCCCGCCGGCCATCGCCACGCCGCGGTCGTGCTCCTCCAGCCAACGCATGATGCCGTCCGCGGCGGCCAATCCATAGGCGCTGCCCCCAGCGATCAACACCGCATCCACGTGGCGCACGCTGTTGGACGGGTCCAGCAGATCGGTCTCCCGGCTGCCGGGCGCACCGCCGCGGCAATCGACGGCGCCGACCGTGCCGGGCGGCGTCAGGACGACGGTCACGCCGCTCGCCCAACCGGCACCCATGGTCGCGTCGGGGTCCAGCCGGTGATAGTGGCCGACCAGGATGCCTCCGACGTCGGTGATCGAGCTCATCGGGACCCCATCAACGCCAGGACCAGGTACTCCTGCAGGAAGGTCAGCCACTGATAGACGTCGAGGTGCGAGGCCAACGGATGGTCGTCGGGCAGTCGATCGGGGCCGTTGGGACGGATATCGAGCATGGTGCCCAGTGCCAGGCGGATGTCGTTGACGGCTGCGATCCAGGCGTTCGCGGCGTCCTCGGTCAGCTCGAATCGGCCGCCGTCATCGGGGACGGTGTCCAGTAGTTGTTGTGCGGCAACACGTTTGGCCTCGATGATCTCCGGCTCACGCAGGCTGCGCAGAGCGGCATTCAGGCTCTCGGTCGCTTCGGATGCAGCATCGTCCGGCTTCGAGAAGTCCGGCAGCAGCCGCTGCAGCGTCGCATTATCAGGGCGTTCGGAGCTGCCGGTCTTCATGCCGGTGATTTGCTCGAGTTCGTCTGCCGGCGAAGACGATTCCCGTTCGTCGAGTAGTCCGATCATCGAGCCGACCAGATTCTTGAGCAAAGCCGCCTCATGCGAGTCCAGCGCGGACCGAAAACGGGGACCGTCCGCGGTCTCAACCCGCTTCCACTTGCGCACCTGGCGACCCGGATGCCCTCGATCTCAACGGTCCTGCTGCATGGTGGCCCACAACCCGGCCGCATGCAGCTTCGACACGTCGGTCTCCATGGATTCTCGGCTGCCCGCCGACACCACCGCCTTGCCTTCGTTGTGGACCTGCAGCATCAGCTTGGTGGCGTGCGGCTCGCTGTAGCCAAACAGCTTCTGGAAGACATACGTCACGTAGTTCATCAAGTTGACCGGATCGTCCCACACGATGGTCACCCAGGGAGCGGCCGTGGCCTCGACTGAGTCGGCTTCCCGTTGCCCGGTGGTTCCCGGTTTGGTCGGGGCTGACGCAACCATGGTTTCTAGGATAGCGAGCCGCAGCAATTCACCCGATACGGTTGCGATGTGAGTGACTCGGTTTGCGCCGGACTGCTGACCGACAGGTACGAGTTGACCATGCTGGCGGCGGCGCTGCGCGATGGCACCGCGGATCGCCGGACCACGTTCGAGTTGTTCGCGCGCCGGCTGCCCGACGGGCGTCGTTACGGGGTGGTTGCCGGGACGGGCCGATTTTTGGAAGCTCTGCCCGAGTTCAGGTTCGACGACATCGCGTGCGAATCACTGGCGGACTTTCTCGACCGCGATACGTTGGCGTATCTACGCGAGTTTCGCTTCGGCGGTGATATCGACGGCTATGCCGAGGGCGAGCTGTACTTCCCCGGATCCCCGGTGCTGTCGGTGCACGGCAGCTTCGCTGAATGCGTGGTGCTCGAGACGCTGGCGTTGTCGATCTTCAACCACGACAGCGCCGTTGCGTCGGCAGCCGCGCGGATGGTCACCGCAGCGCAGCGGCGGCCGTTGATCGACATGGGGTCACGCCGCACCCATGAGCGCGCGGCAGTCGCCGCGGCCCGCGCCGCCTACATTGCGGGCTTCACCGCGTCATCCAACCTGGAGTCCCGTCGTCGCTACGGCGTTCCGACAGAGGGCACCAGCGCGCATGCGTTCACCCTGTTGCACGCCGGCCCCGACAAGCCCGGCGAGCTGGCCGCGTTCGCGGCACAGGTCGACGCGCTCGGTCCCGGCACCACGCTTCTGGTCGACACCTACGACGTGACGACCGGTGTGGACAACGCGGTAGCGGCCGCCGGCACCGGGCTCGGCGCGGTGCGGATCGACTCTGGGGACTTGGGCGTGTTGGCTCGTCAGGTCCGCGAGCAGCTCGACCGGCTGGGGGCCAGGCAGACCCGCATTGTGGTGTCCGGTGATTTGGATGAATTCGCCATCGCCGGATTGCGGGCCGAACCTGTCGACAGTTATGGCGTCGGCACCTCGCTGGTCACCGGGTCGGGCGCACCGACTGCCAACATGATCTACAAGCTGGTCGAAGTGGACGGCACGCCGGTGCAGAAGCGCAGCCCCCGCAAAGAGTCCCACGGCGGCCGCAAAGACGCCCTGCGGCTGTGTCGTTCGAGCGGCACCATCACCGAGGAGATCGTGTATCCCGCGGGACATCCGCCGCAGACCACCGAGCCCTCCCGGGTGTTGACGGTTCCACTGGTCAGTAACGGCCAGGCCGTGGTCGACGTGAATCTGGGCGTGGCGCGCGAGCTGGTGGCGTCCGGCTTGCGAAGCTTGCCGTGGGAGGGTCTGATGTTGTCCCACGGCGATCCGGCGATTCCCACAACCCAAATCCCGGCCCGACGCCGGCCCATCGACCAACAGGAGTAGCCACGCCCGACGAGTTGCCGGTGTCCGTGCCTGAGCTGCTCTCCACCGCGGTGGCAGCGCTGGGCGGCAGCGAACGCAGCGGCCAACTACAGATGGCCACCGCGGTTGCCCACGCCTTCGAAACCGGACAGCACCTGGCCGTGCAGGCAGGAACCGGCACCGGAAAATCGTTGGCCTACCTCGTTCCGGCGATTGTTCGCGCGGTGTCCGACGACACGCCGGTCGTGGTGTCCACCGCGACGATCGCCCTGCAGCGCCAACTGGTCGATCGTGATCTGCCCCAGCTGGTGAACGCGCTCACCGATGCGCTGCCCCGCGCGCCGCGATTCGCACTGCTGAAGGGCCGGCAAAATTATCTGTGCCTGAACAAGATTCACAATGGCGCAGCCGCGAGCTCTGCTGAAGACGAACCGCCGGACGAGCTTTTCGAGCCGCAGGCGCTCACCGCATTGGGCCGCGACGTGCAACGCGTCACCACTTGGGCGTCGACGACGGAGTCCGGCGACCGCGACGACCTCAAGCCGGGCGTCGCGGACCGATCCTGGTCGCAGGTCAGCGTGTCCGCGCGGGAATGCCTCGGCATGGCGCGCTGCCCGTTCGGCGCCGAGTGCTTCGCCGAACGCGCCCGGGCCAAAGCCGGCGGCGCCGACATCGTCGTCACCAACCACGCGCTGCTGGCCATCGACGCCGTCGCCGACTCGGCCGTGTTGCCCGAACACCAGCTGCTGGTCGTCGACGAGGCGCACGATCTGGTGGACCGAGTAACCGGCGTGGCCACCGGCGAACTGACGTCGACCGCACTCGGGGTCGCCTCCCGGCGCATCACCAGGCTGGTCGAACCGGAACTCATGCAGCGGTGGGAAGGGGCGTCCGCCAGGTTCGCCGCGGCGATCCAGAACGCGACCCCGGGCCGCATCGACCGCCTCGACGACGAGCTGGCGACTGATCTGACCGCGCTGCGCGATGCGGCCAGTGCGGCACGTTCGGCGATCGACATGTCGCCGTCCGATACCAAGGCTGCGTCCGCGCGTGCCGAGGCCGTCGCCAGTCTCAACGAGATCGCCGATACCGCATCGCGGATGCTGACGTCGTTCGCTCCGGCGATCCCGGACCGCACCGACGTGGTGTGGCTGGACCATGAGGAGAACCGCGGTTCGACGCGTGTCGTGCTGCGGGTTGCCCCGCTGTCGGTGGCCGGACTGCTGCGCGACCGGTTATTCGCCGGGTCGACCGCGGTGTTGACGTCGGCGACACTGACCGTCGGCGGCTCCTTCGACGCGATGGCGACGGCCTGGGGCCTAGTCGAAGGGCAGGCTGACGCGCGGGCCGACGCCGAAAAGCGTTGGCGTGGAATCGATGTCGGATCACCTTTTCAGCACGCCAAAGCCGGGATCCTCTATGTCGCCGCCCATCTGCCTCCGCCCGGCCGCGACGGCACCGGCTCGGCTGAGCAGCTGAATGAGATCGCCGACCTCGTCACCGCGGCAGGTGGGCGAACGCTTGGGTTGTTCTCGTCTATGCGGGCGGCACGCGCCGCCGCCGAGGCGATGGCCGAACGCCTCTCGACGCCGGTGCTGTGTCAGGGCGACGACAGCACCGCAGCGCTCGTCGAGCAGTTCGCCGCCGACGCGGCGACGTCGCTGTTCGGCACACTGTCGCTGTGGCAGGGCGTCGACGTGCCCGGTCCGTCGTTGTCGTTGGTCATCATCGATCGCATTCCGTTCCCGCGGCCCGACGATCCACTGCTGTCCGCCCGGCAACGCGCGGTGGCCGCACGCGGCGGTAACGGATTCATGGCCGTGGCTGCCAGCCATGCCGCACTGCTGCTGGCGCAGGGCGCCGGACGGCTGCTGCGCGGCGTTGACGACCGCGGGGTGGTCGCGGTGCTCGACTCGCGGATGGCCACCGCCCGCTACGGCGGCTATCTGCGCGCCTCCCTGCCGCCGTTCTGGCCGACGGCTGATGCCACCGCCGTACGCGCGGCTCTGGCGCGCCTGGTCAGCGAGTCGAAGCCAGCGTGACCAGACCGAGCTCGGCACCAGAGGCCAGCATCGGGTGATGCGGCAGCACCCGCACGGTGTAGCCGACCGCGCCGGCGACCGGCAGCGCCGTCGTCGTGGCGAAAATGTGGTCGCCGCCGGCCGCGGTGCCGGTGTACGGCATCTCGACGGTGACCGGGTCCACCAGCGCGTCGCCGGTGTCGACTCTGCCGACCACAGTCTGGACGGTGACCTCGTCGGGCCGCAGCCCGGCCAGCTGGACGGTCGCGGTCAGGGTCAGCTTCGATCCGAGCACCGGAGTGTCGGGCAGCCCGGTGCTGTCGACATCGGTGATCTGGATGTGCGGCCACGCCTCGAACGCCCGCCGGCGGTAGTCGGCCAGATCGCGGGCCGGATCGAACGCCGGCTGCCCGTCCCCGTCGAACGTCACGGTCCTGCGCAGCGACTCCGCCGCGGGCACGTAATAGCGCTCGACATAGTCGCGCACCATCCGGGAGGCCAGGACTTTCGGGCCGAGCGTCTGCAGGGTGTGGCGGACCATCTCGATCCACCGGGGCGGTACTCCCTGCTCGTCGCGGTCGTAGAAGGTCGGCGCCACGGATTTCTGGAGCAGGTCATAAAGCGCCGCGGCCTCCAGGTCGTCACGTCGGCCTTCGTCAGCCACCCCGGAGGCCGACGGTATTGCCCAGCCGTTCTCGCCGTCGTACCACTCGTCCCACCACCCGTCGCGGATGGACAGGTTCAGCCCGCCGTTGAGCGCGCTCTTCATCCCCGATGTGCCACACGCCTCCAGCGGGCGCAGCGGATTGTTCAACCAGACGTCGCAGCCCCAATACAACAGCCGGGCCATCGACATGTCGTAGTCAGGCAGGAACGCGATGCGGTGGCGCACCTCGGGCCGGTCGGCGAACTGCACCACCTGCTGGATCAGCGCCTTGCCGCCGTCGTCGGCGGGGTGAGACTTCCCGGCCACGATCAGCTGGACCGGTTCTTCCTCGTCGAGCAGCAGCTGTTCCAGCCGGTCCGGGTCGCGCAGCATCAGCGTCAGGCGCTTGTACGTCGGCACTCGCCGAGCGAACCCGACGGTCAGCACGTTCGGATCGAATGCCGTCGAGATCCAGCTCAATTCGGCTTCCGAGACACCGCGGACCAGCCATGAGCGGTGCAGCCGCGTCCGGACATCCTCGACAAGCAGCGCCCGCAGTTGCGACCGGATCCACCACAGATGACCCGCGTCGACCTCCTTCAGTCGCAGCCAGACGCCGGGGTCACTAAACGAGTCCGATCCGGCCAGTTCGCGGCCCAGCTGCAACCATTGCGGCGCCGCCCAGGTACGCGCATGAACGCCGTTGGTGATCGACCCGATCGGCACCTCGTCGGGGTCGAAACCGGGCCACAGCTCGTTGAACATGGCTCGACTCACCTGACCGTGCAGCAGCGAAACACCGTTAGCGCGCTGCGCAAGCCGCAGGCCCATGTGGGCCATGTTGAACTTCTCCGGATCGTCCTCGGCGCCCAGCGCCAGAATCCTGGCGATCGGCACACCTGGCAGCAGCGCCGATCCACCCGTGTCGCCAACGCCGTCGGGGTCCGCCGCGGTGCCGGCGAAATACCGCTGCACCATCTCCACCGGAAACCGGTCGATACCGGCGGGTACCGGGGTGTGGGTGGTGAACACGGTGCTGGAGCGCACCACGGTCAGCGCGGTATCGAAATCCAAACCGGCATCGAGCAGTTCGCGGATCCGCTCAGTGCCGAGGAAGCCGGCGTGGCCTTCGTTCATGTGGAACACCTCGGGCGCCGGCAGCCCTTCGATCGCGGTGAACGCGCGAATCGCTCGTATGCCGCCGATGCCCGCGAGGATCTCCTGTTGCATGCGATGCTCTTGATCCCCGCCGTAGAGGCGGTCGGTGACGCCGCGCACCTCGTGCTCGTTCTCCGGAATGTCGGAATCCAGCAGCAGCAGCGGGACCCGACCGACCTGCGCCACCCAGATCCGCGCCCGCAGCCGGCCGGAGTCCGGCAGCGCCAACTCAACCAGCGCCGGCTCACCGGCGCCATCGGTGAGCAGCCGCAACGGCAGCCCCTGCGGGTCCAGCGCCGGATAATTTTCGTGTTGCCAGCCGTCGGCGGTCAGCGACTGCCGGAAGTAGCCGGAGCGGTAGTACAGGCCCACCGCAATCAGCGGTAATCCGAGATCCGACGCGGACTTCAGATGATCGCCGGCCAGGATCCCCAAGCCGCCCGAATAATTCGGCAACACCTTGGCGACGCCGAACTCCATCGAGAAGTAGGCGATGCCGTTGGGCATGGCGGCGCCGTCGCTTTGTTGCTGCTGGTACCACAGCGGACCGCTCAGATAATCGTTGAGGTCCGCCGCCAACTCATCGAGCCGGTCGAGGAAACCGCCGTCGAGCGCCAGCTCGTCGAGCCGGCTTGGTCTCACCGCGCCCAGCAGGGCAACCGGATCCTGACCGCATTGGGTCCACAGCGTCGGCTCGATCGCCTCGAAGAGATCCTGCGTCGGCTTGTCCCACGACCATCGCAGGTTGGTAGACAGCCGTTCGAGCGCCTCCAGGCGTCCCGGAAGGTGGGCACGGACCGTGAACCGACGGAGGGCTTTCACGCGTCATTATCTTACTGACGACAGGCCGGGGTTCGCCTCCCGAACAGCATGCGCATCCCACCCCCAGGTGTGGCCCGACACTACGGTGGGCATTGGGCGCAAAGAGGTTTTCGAAGACAAGCACGCTGCGGTGCGGCCGCGCCCAGGACGACAACGGACTACCAAAAGGACGGAGTAGCGGTGCCCGGTCGTGTCGAGATCGATGACGTCGCGCCCGTCGTATCGTGCGGCGCCTATCCGGCAAAAGCCGTGATCGACGAGGTAATTCCGGTTCGCGCGGCGGTATGGCGCGAAGGCCATGACGCGGTCGCTGCGACGCTGGTGGTGCGCTACCTGGGACCGCGCTACCCGCAGGTGGGCGAAACCCGGCGGCTCAAGGCGGTGCAGGCCCCCGCAGTGACCGACACCGCTGCCGACCCGCTCGTCCGGGTCAAGCCGCTACTCGTCCCGATGAGCATGGGCGAGGAGCCCTACGTCTTTCACGGTCAGTTCACCCCGGACAGCGTCGGGTTGTGGACGTTTCGGGTGGACGGCTGGGGTGACCCGATTCACACCTGGCGGCACGCCATTGTGGCCAAGCTGGACGCCGGCCAGGGCGAGAGCGAACTGTCCAACGACCTGCTGGTGGGCGCGCAGCTACTGGATCGCGCCGCGACCGGGGTTCCCCGTAGTCAGCGCGATCCGTTGCGGGTAGCCGCGGCCGCCCTGCGAGCCCCCGGCGATCCGGTTTCACGCGCCGCGCTGGCACTGACACCCGAGGTCGACGAACTACTCACGCACTATCCGCGGCGCGAGCTGGTCATCCGCGGCGAGCAGTACGGGGTGTGGGTGGACCGGCCGCTGGCCCGCTTCGGCTCGTGGTACGAGATGTTCCCCCGCTCGACCGGCGGCTGGGACGCGGACGGAAACCCCGTGCACGGCACCTTCGCCACCGCCGCGGCGGCGTTGCCGCGCATCGCGCAGATGGGCTTCGACGTGGTGTACCTGCCGCCGATCCATCCGATCGGCAAGGTGCACCGCAAGGGCCGAAACAACACGGCGACCGCGGTCCCCGGTGACGTCGGATCGCCGTGGGCGATCGGCAGCGATGAGGGCGGCCACGACGCGGTGCATCCGCGGCTGGGCACTATCGACGACTTCGACGAATTTGTCGCAGCGGTGCGCGACCTGGGCATGGAGGTGGCTCTGGATCTGGCGTTGCAGTGCGCGCCCGATCACCCGTGGGCCACGCAACACCGCCAGTGGTTCACCGAATTGCCCGACGGCACCATCGCCTACGCGGAGAACCCGCCGAAGAAGTACCAGGACATCTACCCGATCAACTTCGACAACGACCCCGCTGGACTCTACGACGAGGTGCTGCGCGTGGTGCGGCACTGGATGAACCACGGAGTGAAGGTCTTCCGGGTCGACAACCCGCACACCAAGCCGCCCGACTTCTGGGCGTGGCTGATCGGCCAAGTGAAAGCAGTCGATCCGGATGTGCTGTTTTTATCCGAGGCGTTCACACCGCCGGCCCGCCAGTTCGGGCTCGCCAAGCTGGGCTTCACCCAGTCCTACACGTACTTCACGTGGCGGACTTCCAAGTGGCAGCTCACCCAATTCGGCCAGGAGATCCCCGAACTCGCCGACTTCCGTCGTCCCAACTTGTTCGTCAACACGCCAGACATCTTGCATGCGCTCCTGCAACACAATGGCCCGGGCATGTTCGCGATACGCGCGGTGCTGGCGGCAACCATGAGCCCGGCCTGGGGGATGTACTCCGGCTACGAACTCTTCGAGCACGAGGCCGTGCTAGAGGGCAGTGAAGAATATCTCAACTCCGAGAAGTACGAGCTACGACCCCGCGACTTCGCCGGCGCGCTGGCGGCGGGACGATCGCTGGAGCCGTTCATCGCAAGGCTGAACAATATTCGTCGACTCCATCCGGCTCTTCAGCAACTGCGCAACATCACGTTCCATGGCGTCGACAAAGACGCATTGCTGGCCTACAGCAAATTCGATCCGATCACCGGCGACTGCGTGCTGGTGGTGGTGACGCTCAACGCGTTCGGGCCGGAAGAGGCGACGTTGTGGTTGGACATGGCCGCATTGGGTATGGAGCACTACGAGCGGTTCTGGGTGCGAGACGAAATAACCGGCGAGGAATACCAATGGGGAGCAGCCAACTACGTGCGCATCGACCCTGGCCACGCGGTCGCTCACATCATCAACATGCCGCTCATTCCGTCCGAATCCCGAACCACGCTGCTCCGCCGGAGGTGACGCCGCGATGAAGCCCACCGACCAACTCGCCAGGACCCACCTGGCGCCCGAGCCCAGCGACTTGGCCCGCTTGGTGGCCGGTGAGCACTACAACCCGCACGGCATCCTGGGCGCCCATGAGTACGGCGATCACACAGTCATCCGAGCCTTCCGGCCGCACGCCACTGAAGTGGTCGCACTTGTCGGCGAGGAACGGTTCCCGCTGCAGCACATCGACTCGGGGTTGTTCGCGGTGGCGCTGCCGTTCACCGACCTCATCGACTACCGCCTCGAAGTGAGTTACGACGGCTCCGACCGGCACACCGCCGCCGACGCCTACCGCTTCCTGCCGACATTGGGCGAAGTCGATCTGCATCTGTTCGGCGAGGGGCGTCACGAACGACTATGGGAAGTGCTGGGCGCCCATCCGCGCTCTTTCACCACCGCCGACGGTGTGGTCGAAGGTGTGTCATTCGCCGTCTGGGCGCCCAACGCCAAGGGCGTCGGCTTGATCGCGGAGTTCAACGGCTGGAACGGCAACGATGCCCCGCTGCGGGTGCTGGGTTCGTCGGGCGTGTGGGAGTTGTTCTGGCCGGGCTTCCCACGTGACGGCCTGTACAAGTTCCGGGTGCACGGCGCTGACGGCTCGGTCACGGACCGGGCCGACCCGTTCGCATTCGCCACCGAGGTGCCACCGCATACGGCGTCGCGGGTGAACGTCAGCGACTATCGCTGGGGTGATGACGACTGGATGACGGCACGCGCCCAACGCAATCCGGTGTTCCAGCCGATGAGCACCTACGAAGTCCACCTGGGCTCGTGGCGACCGGGCCTGAGCTATCGCGATCTTGCCCGCGAACTGACGGATTACGTTGTCGCGCACGGGTTTACTCACGTCGAAATGCTGCCCGTCGCCGAACACCCGTTCGGCGGATCGTGGGGATATCAGGTCACGTCCTACTACGCACCGACCTCGCGATTCGGCACACCGGACGAATTCCGGGCACTCGTCGACGCGCTACACCAGGCCGGAATCGGTGTCATCGTGGACTGGGTCCCTGCCCACTTTCCCAAGGACGCCTGGGCGCTGGGCCGTTTCGACGGCACGGCGCTGTACGAGCATTCCGATCCCAAACGCGGCGAGCAACTCGACTGGGGCACGTACGTGTTCGACTTCGGCCGCGCCGAGGTGCGCAATTTCCTGGTGGCCAATGCGCTCTACTGGCTAGAGGAATTTCACATCGACGGCCTGCGAGTCGACGCCGTCGCTTCGATGCTGTACCTCGACTACTCGCGCCCTGCCGGCGGCTGGACACCCAACATCTACGGTGGCCGGGAGAATCTGGAAGCCGTGCAGTTCTTACAGGAGGTGAACGCCACTGCACACAAGGCGGCCCCGGGAATCGTCACCATTGCCGAGGAGTCGACGTCGTGGCCAGGCGTGTCGAGACCGACTAGCGTCGGCGGCCTGGGCTTCTCGATGAAGTGGAACATGGGCTGGATGCACGACACCCTCGACTACGTCAGCCATGATCCCGTGTACCGCAGCTACCACCACCACGAGATCACCTTCTCGATGCTCTACGCATTCAGCGAGAACTTCGTCTTACCGCTCAGCCACGACGAGGTGGTGCACGGCAAGGGCACACTGTGGTCGCGAATGCCGGGCAACGACCACGTGAAGGCGGCGGGGTTGCGCAGCCTGCTGGCATACCAGTGGGCGCACCCGGGTAAGCAGCTGCTGTTCATGGGCCAGGAATTCGGGCAGCGCGCTGAATGGTCCGAGGAACGCGGCCTGGACTGGTTTCAACTCGACGAGAACAGCTTCTCCAACGGCATCTCGCGCCTGGTCCAAGACCTCAACAAGATCTACCGCGGCCGCTCGGCGTTATGGAGCCAGGACACCAGGCCGGAGGGCTATTCCTGGATCGACGCCAACGACTCCGCGAACAACGTGCTGAGTTTCCTGCGGTACGGCAGCGACGGTTCGGTGATGGCCTGCGTGTTCAATTTCTCCGGTTCGGAGCACAGCGGCTATCGACTCGGCCTGCCCAACGCCGGGCGATGGCGTGAGGTGCTCAACACCGATGCGACCAACTACAACGGCACCGGGATCGGCAACCTCGGCGGTGTCGACGCAACCGACGAGCCATGGCACGGCCGTCCGGCATCCGCGGTGTTGGTGCTGCCGCCCATGTCGGCGCTGTGGCTAGAGCCTGAATCGCCGGCCGGCACCTAGTACAGCGCGTTGGCGAGGTTGCGCCGGCCGGTGATGACATCGGGGTCGGCGGGGTCGAAGAGTTCGAACAACTCGATCAGCCGCGTGCGCACCAAGGTTCGCTCGTCACCGGACGTCCGCCGCACTACCGCGACCAGCCGGTCGAAGGCGCCCTGCACGTCCTGGTTGAGGATCTGCACGTCGGCGGCGGCCAACGCGGCCTCGATGTCATCGGGAGCAGCATCGGCGACGGCCACCGCGTCAGGCCCCTGCGCGGTAGCCCTTATCAAGAAGGCGAGCTGACGTACCGCCCCCTTGGCTTCGGCATGGTTCGGATCGTCGTCCAAGATCGCCTGATACGAATCGGAGGCGGCGGCGAAGTCACCGTCCTCGAGTTGCTGGCGCGCCTGGGCGAGCGCCGCGTCCACCTCTTCGGGTTCCTCGGAAGCCGTTGCACCGCTGAGCTTTCCCGCAGTTGCCGACAGCAGCGAGTCCACCCAGCGGCGTAACTGGTCGGCCGGCTGGATGCCCTGAAAGCTGGAAAGTGGCTGTCCGGCAGCCAAAGCCACCACGGTCGGGACCACTTCGACCCCGAATATCTGGGCCACGCGAGGAGCCGTGTCGACGTTGACGCTCGCCAGTGACCAAGTTCCGTTGTCGACAGCGGCCAGGCCGGACAAAATGTCGGCCAACTGAAGGCAGACGTCGCTGCGTGGCGACCACAACAGCACGACCACCGGCACCTGGTTGGACCGCTGCAGCACCTCGTCTTCGAAGTTGGCTTCGGTGATCTCGATGCCGACGGGTGTCGCCGATCCCCCCACGCCCGCATCGCCGCTGGACGGCGGGCTTTGTTTGAGGGCGGACAAGTCGACCGCGCCGGTCATCGTGGGACCAATCGGAGGTCGGGGACGGCTCACGTCGTCAAGTTTGGCACGTGGCTTTCCGGTCCGTCTCACCCGGTTGCGGCGGCAGCGGGCTCGACACCGAAACGCAGTTGCGGCCGTTTTCCGGCAGTGATATGACCAAAATCACATCAGCTGTCAAATTTGTCCGCGCTCACGTTGCCAGCAACCATCTCCGGGGCGGCAACCGCATATGTGCGAGCTGAATCCCCGCTAACGGCCTTTGATGGTGCGCTAGCCGGCCCGCAGGATCAGCGCATCGCCCTGTCCGCCTGCTCCGCATAGCGCTGCGACGCCGTATCCGGAGCCCCGGCGCGCGAGCTCAAGTGCCGCATGCAGCGCGATCCGAGCGCCTGACATGCCGATCGGATGCCCGATGGCGATCGCACCGCCGTTGACGTTGACGATGTCGGGATCAACGCCCAGTTCCCGTGTCGAGGCCAGTGCCACCGCAGAGAACGCCTCGTTGATCTCCATCACGTCGAGTTGGTCGACGGAGATACCCTCGCGGCCCAGCGCTTTTTTGATCGCGTTGGCGGGCTGCGATTGCAGCGTCGAATCCGGGCCTGCCACCACGCCATGTGCGCCGATCTCGACCAGCCACGACAGCCCCAGCTCGGTGGCCTTGTCTTTGTTCATCACGACCACCGCGGCCGCGCCATCAGAAATCTGCGATGCCGATCCGGCAGTGATGGTGCCGTCACGACGAAACGCGGGCTTGAGACCGGCCAGCGATTCGGCGGTGGTGTTGGCGCGAATGCCCTCATCCTCGTTGAACTGCAAGGGATCGCCTTTGCGCTGCGGGATGTTCACCGGCACGACTTCGTCGGCGAAGATGCCGTCCTTCCATGCCGCGGCGGCCTTCTGGTGCGACCGCGCAGCAAATTCGTCCTGTTCGAGACGGGTGAACTTGTCGACGTCGTTGCGCTGCTCGGTCAGCGCGCCCATCGGCTGGTCGGTGAACACGTCGTGCAGGCCGTCGTAGGCCATGTGGTCCAAAACCGTCACGTCGCCGTACTTGTAGCCGGATCGGCTATCCATCAGCAGGTGTGGCGCCTTGGTCATGGATTCCTGGCCGCCGGCCACCACCACGTCGAACTCACCGGCCCGAATGAGCTGGTCAGCCAGTGCAATGGCATCGAGACCGGACAGGCACATCTTGTTGATGGTCATCGCCGGGACATCCCAACCGATGCCGGCGGCCACCGCGGCCTGCCGTGCGGGCAACTGACCGGCCCCGGCGGTCAGCACCTGCCCCATGATCACGTATTCGACCGCCGACGCGGGCACGCTGGCCTTTTCCAGAGCGCCGGCGATCGCGATGGCGCCCAGATCGCTGCCCGAGAAGTCCTTCAGCGAACCCATCAACTTGCCGACGGGGGTTCGTGCTCCAGCAACGATCACCGATGTCGTCATGACTACCTCCACAGCGCGGCCTAACTGCCAATCCGGCGGATCGGAGAAGCAGAATCTTTCCCGTCAGGTTACCGTTACGTTATGACCACCGATCAAGTTGACGCCCGTCCAGTCCTCGCCACCGCGCTGGTGACGGCCGTCGACCACGTCGGCATTGCGGTTCCCGACCTCGATGCCGCCATTGCGTGGTACCACGACCACCTCGGCATGATCGTCTTGCACGAGGAAATCAACGATGACCAGGGCATTCGCGAGGCGATGTTGTCGGTACGCGGCGCTCCAGTGGGCAGCGCACAGCTGCAGCTGATGGCCCCGATCGACGAGTCGTCGGTGATCGCCAAGTTCCTCGACAAGCGCGGGCCCGGCATCCAGCAACTGGCGTACCGCGTCAGCGATCTCGAGACCCTCACCGAGCGGCTGCGCGAGCAGGGCGTCCGCCTGCTCTACGAGTCGCCCCGGCGCGGCACAGCGAACTCACGGATCAACTTCATCCACCCCAAGGACGCCGGCGGCGTTTTGATCGAGTTGGTTGAACCGTCCGCCGATTCAGACTCTGATCACTAGCCACTAGGACCACCTTCGGGTCGGCGCGCGGGTTGCCCGATTGGCCCAGCATGGCGTGTGCCAGTGCCGCCGATCGTCGATCGCAACCTCACCAGACTGTGCTAACCACACCACCACATGCGCTGTGCCCGAATGGATTTCGTGATCGCATCCGGGACACCGATACGTCTTGACAGCCCGCGCGGCGGCGACCGGTCGCACTTCGTAGTCGTGACCGTCGGGTCCGGTTTCCACGCGGCGCTGCACCGGCAGCGGCCGTGACGGCTGCTGCCGGCGCGGTGGGGTGCGGCGCCGAGGCACGGCACCAGTCTAGTTAGACAGCTCAGAACAGCCGGTATTCGTCGGAATCCATTCCGCGCATCTTGTCGTAATCCAATGTCAGACAACGGATCCCGCGATCAGTCGCCAAGGTTCTGGCCTGCGGCTTGATCTGCTGTGCGGCGAAAACCCCACGTACCGGCGCGAGCACGCTGTCGCGGTTGAGCAACTCGAGATAGCGGGTGAGCTGCTCGACACCGTCGATCTCCCCGCGGCGCTTGATCTCGACCGCGACCGAGCCGCCTTGTTCGTCGCGGCACAGCAGGTCGACCGGCCCGATCGCCGTCATGTATTCGCGGCGCACCAGGGTGTATCCGGCGCCGAGCAGCTCCACGTGCTCGGCGAGTAACGCTTGCAGGTGGGCTTCGACGCCGTCCTTGACCAGGCCGGGATCGATCCCTAAGTCGTGGCTGGAATCGTGCTCGACATCCTCGACGGTGATGCGCAATTGCTCGCCGGCTTTGTTCTGCACTACCCACACCGGCAGTGAGCCGTCCAGCTCTTCAGCGAGCCAACACGGCGGACTCATCCAGTTCAGCGGCTTGTAGGCGCGGTCGTCAGCGTGCACGCTCACCGAGCCATCCGCCTTGAACAGCAGTAATCGGCGTGCCGACGGCAGATGAGCGGTGAGCCGGCCGAGATAGTCCACCGTGCACCGGGCAATGACGAGACGCACGCGACTCACCTTAAGCGCGAGCCACCGGACGAATTAGGCTGACGCCAACATGATGGCCACCCGAACGGTCGCGCAACGCCTGGGCCGGATTCTGGAGGCAGTGACCCGGCAGAGCGGTCGGCTGCCGGAGACCCCGGCGTACGGCTCCTGGTTACTGGGGCGCCCGTCGGAAAGTCAGAGCCGCCGGCGGGTACGCATTCAGCTCATTCTGACCGTCTTCATCCTCGCGACGAATCTGATCGGGATCGGCGTTGCGGTGCTGCTGCTGACCGTCGCCTTCCCGGCCCCCAGCATCTTCAGCGACGCTCCATTGTGGATCACCTTCGTCGTCGGGCCGGCCTACGTCGCCGTGGCGCTGGCGCTCGGGACGTACTGGATAACCCGGCGGACAATTGGTGCGCTCCGGTGGGCGATTGAGGAACGCAAGCCCACCCCCGCCGATGAACGCAACACGTTTCTGGCCCCGTTCTGGCTAGCGCTCGGCGTACTCGTCCTGTGGGGTCTTGCGACTGGGCTGTTCACGACGCTCTACGGCCTGGCCGATAGCACGTTCATCCCGATAGTGGGTTTCTCGGTGAGTTTCTGCGGCATTCTGGTGTCTACCGGGTGCTACCTGTTGACCGAATTCGCGCTGCGCCCAGTGGCCGCACAAGCGCTCGAGGCGGGGCGAGTTCCACAGCGATTGGCACCGGGGATCATGGGCCGGACGCTGACGGTCTGGTTGCTCGGCTCCGGCGTGCCGGTTCTGGGCATCGCGCTGACCGCATTCTTCGCTTTGACGCTGAGGAATCTGAGCGAGACTCAATTGGGTGTCGCGGTGCTGGTCATTGCGATCGCAACGCTGATCTTCGGATTCGTCTTGATGTGGATCCTGTCCTGGCTGACGGCGACGCCGGTGCGGGTGGTGCGCGCGGCGCTCAAGCGGGTCGAGCAGGGCGACCTGCGAGGCGATCTGGTGGTCTTCGACGGAACAGAGCTCGGCGAGCTGCAGCGTGGCTTCAACTCGATGGTCGACGGCTTGCGCGAGCGCGAACGAGTGCGCGACTTGTTCGGCCGTCACGTCGGGCGTGAAGTCGCCGCCGCCGCCGAGCGGGAAAGACCAAAACTCGGCGGCGAAGAACGCCATGTCGCAGTGGTTTTCGTCGACATCGTCGGCTCGACGCAATTGGTGACGAGCCGCCCCGCCGCGGAAGTCGTGCAGCTGCTGAACCGCTTCTTCGCGGTGATCGTCGAAGAGGTGGACCGCAATTCCGGACTCGTCAACAAATTCGAGGGCGACGCCGTGCTGGCAGTATTCGGTGCACCTAACCGCCTCGACCGTCCTGAGGACCACGCGCTCGCCGCCGCCCGCGCCATCGCTGGTCGACTTGAAAGCGAGGTGCCCGAGTGCCCCGCCGGTATCGGGGTTACGGCCGGGAAAGCCGTCGCCGGGAATGTCGGCGCCAAAGAGCGGTTCGAATACACGGTAATTGGCGAGCCAGTCAACGAAGCCGCCCGACTGTGCGAACTGGCCAAGGATGAACCCGGCCGACTATTGGCATCCTCGGACACCGTTAACGCCGCAAGCGAAAATGAACGGGCCCGTTGGTCTTTGGGCGAGACGGTGACACTTCGCGGCCATGGCCAGCCGACACGGCTGGCAGCTCCCGTGTAGCCGGTTCAACCCTAAACAGGCTCTTCGTGAACGAGAGTGCGCGGGTGGTTGGCGGATATCCGCGTTCGGGGTCCGTGTCGTTTCGATGAGGTGGGGCCTCGGTGGGTGACGATGCGGGTTGCTGACACTCGACCACCACGCCACCGAGGTGACCCGTGCCTGAGGCTACTGCGTTCCCGCCGTCTGTTGTTGCCGACACGATCATGCGCACGATCGAGTTGGGCGTGACCATCACCGACGCCGCGGTCGACGAGAAGGTGACGACGATCTTCTGCACGCCGGTGACCCGCGATCCACGGTGCCCGGGATGTGGACGTGAGGGCCGCTACCGCGACACCGTGACCCGGCCGCTGACTGATCTGCCGGTCGCTGGCTACCCACTAGTGCTGCAGGTAGCTGTGCCTCGGTACCGCTGCACTACGGCCGAGTGTGGACGTGCGTTGTTCAACCAGGACTTGGGCAAGCTAGCCGCACCGCGGGCCTCAACGACGCGCCGGTGTGCCCGGTACGTGTTGCGGCGGTTGATGATCGACCGCACCACCATTTCTGCGATCGCCGCTGAGCTGGGGGTGTCATGGCATACCGTGAGCTCGATCGCAATGCGTGCGACCGCCGACCTGATCGCCGCGGCTGGGCCGGATCGGCTGTCGGGGGTTCGGATGATCGGCGTCGATGAGCACCGCTGGGCACCACGGCGATTCGGCCCTGATGGGTTCGTCACGCTGATCATCGATCTGACACCCACTTACGATCAGAGCGGTCCGGCGCGGCTGCTTGACCTGGTAGCTGGTCGTTCAGCGGCCGCACTGGCCCACTGGCTGGCCGCCCAACCCGCCGACTTCGCAGCGGGTATAGAGGTGGTGGCAATGGACGGATTCGCCGGCTACAAGACCGCCGCAACCGAGGTGGTCCCGGATGCGGTCACAGTGATGGATCCGTTCCACGTAGTGGCGCTGGCCGGGGCCAAGCTCGACCTGATCCGCCAACGCATCCAGCAGCAGACCCTCGGCCGGCGCGGCCATACCGGCGACCCACTGTATGGGATTCGGCGCATCGCCCGCACCCGCCCGCAGCTGCTTTCGGCCCGCCAACATCACCGGTTGACCAGCGTGCTCGACACCGAGGAACACATCGCGGTCAAGGTGGCACACGTGATCTATCAAAAAATCATCGCCGCCTACGCCGATCCGAACCGGCGCCGCGGCAAGAAGGCGATGACCAAACTGATCGACTCGATCCGCCGCGGCGTGCCCGCCGGATTGGAGGAGATCGCCCAGCTCGGCCGCACCCTGTGGCGCCGCCGCCACGACATCCTGGCGTTCTTCGACCACTACGCCTCCAACGGCCCCACCGAAGCCATCAACGGACGGCTAGAAGCCTTACGCCGCAACGCCCTCGGATTCCGCAACCTCACCCACTACCGAATCCGCTCGCTACTCCACAGCGGCGCACTCCACGCACTCGTCAATGCACTCTGACCCGAAAATCGGATGGTGAGTGAGCAGGCCGAAGGCACCCGAGGCGGGGCCGGGTGATGTTGTGCTGGTGTGGTTTTGGGTCAGGCGGCGATGTCGGCGATGACGGCTTTGCCGTCGC
>NZ_JBKQTQ010000287.1:0-59737 GCF_052143115.1 Mycobacterium sp. | reverse complement strand
GCTGGGGAGGTCAAGCACGAGGTTATCGGCAGTGTCTAGTACGTCGGGGAGACTGCTCCCGATTGTGGAAACGAAGGTGATCGCCCGATCGGTGGGGACGCGATCGACCGTCACGTCGCTGATTATTGCGCGCTTGCGAATCGACCGGTCATCGGTGACGAGCGACAGATCTGCCCGGGCCGCCACTGGCACGGACAACGAGTTTCCGTCCGTCCGCAGCGTCACCCGGTCGCTTCCGATGTGGACAGCACATGCCGTTACCACAGCGCTGATCAGTTCGACCGCTTCGGCGGTGAGTTCCCGGTCCCCGGCCTGCCGTTTTAAACGTCCGTTATCCAGGCGGGCCAATGCGTCGGCCGGCCCGAGAGATGCCTCCATCAGGTCGTCGACGTACTCGAGCAGGGCGTCCGATGGATCCAATTGCCTGATCTCCCGCAGAAGCAGACCGTCGTCGGGATCGTGCTCGGCGGCAGCGCGCACGCGGTCGTCGTGCGTGGTGCCGGTCAGTTCTTCACCGGTGATCACCCCCCATGCCAGCAGGGTGATGACGTCGTCGATGGCTGGGCCGTCGGGCACGGCCACGGCGGGCGCGTCCAGATTGGCGTCGGGGTTGTTGCCGCGGCCGCTGCGCCGCAGATACTCCACGACCTCGGCCGGCGCGAAGCGCTCAACTCCATCGATGGTCTCCACCGGCTGCGGGAAGGGCATCGACACGCCGCGCACCGACGGCCGATTTCGCCACATACTGACGACCGCACGGCGTACCTTGGCGAGGTCGGCGACGTCTTGCATGGTGATGGTGTTCATCGCTGCCCCTCCTTCCGCCAGACATCTCATCTGAATGTAGAACCGGATCACCGTCGAGTCAATCGTGATTACTGATAAGCCCGCTTATCAGAAATCAAGTTGAATAGTTGGGCATACCTCGTCATTCTTGGTCCATCACGCCGCCCACGAGCGGCATAACCGAGGAGGACCAATGAACAGCAACCACCACGCCCACCTGAACGAAGCCAACGACGCCGTCGTGATCGAGCACCTGACCGTGCGGGACAAGGACGTCGCCCGCGAGGCCCGGCGCTGGACCACCGGCGAACGCGGACCGGTCGTCGATGACTCGGAGAAGCTCGCCACCGCAGATCTCTCCGAATTCGTGACCGAAGCCGTGAAGATCGGCGCGCACGCGTTGTCGGCAACCGGTCAGTCCCAGGACGCTCGCGCGCTCGAGCAGATGGTCAAGGAAGTCGGCGAAAAGGCCGAGAACTCCACGGCCAAGGCGGCCGAGCTGACCGAGCGTGCCGTTACGGCGGCGTCCGAGACGGTGGCCAAGGCGGCCACGGACGCCAAGAAGGCCATCGTCGAAGCCGACGCCAACATCCGCAGGGAATTCACCGAGAAGGTGACCGTCTTCAAGACGGACCTCACCACCGAGGTTCGCCGGCTGTTCGGCGGCGACCGCCCCGAACTCTTGGACCGGCTGCAACCGCTGCTGGACAAGTTCGGCACCGACGTCGAGGCCAAATCTCGGGCGGGCACGGCCGAGCTTCTGGAGAAGGCGGTCAAACAGTTCGACCCCAGCGATCCGACGTCACCGATGGCGAAGCACACGGCCGAGCTTGGCGAACGCCAGCAGGAACTCACCGAACTCATGGGCAAGAACCACGACCACGTGATCAATAAGGTGGACGAGTTGATCGTGGCGTTGAAGGTTCAGGAGGCACGCACCACGCTCAGGAACGTCACGCCGATCAAGGGCGACACGTTCGAAAACCAGGTCAATGTCGTGCTGGCCGAGATCGCCGCTGGACTCGGCGACGAGTACACCGACACGCGCAAACGCGCCGGTGCGGTGCCCCGCTGCTTCAAGGGCGACGGGGTGCTCTCCGTCGACGACGACGCTGCCCGCGTGGTGATCGAGATGACGGACTCGTGCCGTGAGGGGTGGCCCGAGTACCTCCGCGAGGCAGAGCGCAACCGCCACGCCGCGGCGGCGCTAGGCCTCGTGCGGACCGCCGACCAGAACGCCGGGAGGTCAATCCGCGTACTCGGATCCCGGCGCGTGGTGATGGCGTTCGACCCCGAGACCGATGACCCGGATCTGCTTCGGACCGCGGTCCTGTTGCTGCGTACCGTGGCGCTCGCCGCGACAACCCGCCGGGGTGCCGAGCACATCGCCACCGCCGAGGAGAAGCTCACCGAGGCCGTGGCGCAGTTGGAGAATCTCGACGAGGTCAAGAAGATCGCCGGTTCGATCCAGAAGAACGCCGGAAAGATCGAAAGCACCTGCACCGGCATGAACTCAAGCATTCAGCGACTGCTGGCCGACGCGCTGGCCGCATTGACCGAGGCCGGTCCCGATGCGGAGGACGAGCAGGCCGCCGACTCTGTGGCGTAAGCGGAAGGGTCCAGTCAGGACCAACAAACGAAGCACCCCCGGCGACAGATACCGGGGGTGCTTTCGTGCACGGTGGTTTTAGTGCGCGTGCCCGTGGTGATGACCGGCGTGCTCGTCCGATGGTACACGCTCGACAATTGCGGTCTCGGTGGTCAGCACCATGCGTGCCACCGACGCCGCGTTAAGCACCGCGGACCTGGTGACCTTGACCGGGTCGATGACCCCGTCGGCGGCCAAATCGCCGTACTTCAACGTTTCCGCATTGAACCCGTGCCCAGCGGGCAGTTCAGCGACCTTGTTGACGACCACCGCACCGTCCTGCCCGGCGTTGGCCGCGATCCAGTACAGCGGCGCGCTAAGCGCGTCGGAGAACACGTCGACGCCACTGGCTTCGTCACCGGACAGCGACGCACGCAGGTCGGTGAGCGCTTTGCGGGCTTGCAGCAGCGCAGTCCCGCCACCCGTGACGATGCCCTCCTCCACGGCGGCCTTGGCAGCGGCAACCGCATCCTCGACGCTTTCCTTGCGCTCTTTGAGCGCGGTCTCGGTGGCGGCGCCGACCTTGATGACGGCAACCCCGCCGGCCAGCTTGGCCAGCCGCTCTTCCAGCTTCTCGCGGTCCCAGTCGGAGTCGGTGCTCTCGATCTCGGACCGCAGCTGCTTGGCGCGGTCGGCGATGGCCTCGGCGCTGCCACCGCCCTCGACGATCACGGTGTCGTCCTTGCTGACCACCACGCGGCGGGCCGAACCGAGCACCTCGAGCCCGACCTCACGCAGCGTCAGCCCGACGTCGGGGTTCACCACTTGGCCGCCGGTGACCACCGCGAGGTCGTCCAGGAACGCCTTGCGACGGTCACCGAAGAACGGCGCCTTGACCGCGACCGCTTTCAGCGTCTTGCGTATCGCGTTGACCACCAGCGTCGACAACGGCTCGCCTTCGACATCCTCGGCGATGACCAGCAGCGGCTTACCCGCCTCGGCCACCTTTTCCAGCAACGGCAGGAAATCGGGCAGCGAGCTGATCTTGTCGCGGTGCAACAGGATCAGGGCGTCGTCGAGCACGGCCTGCTGAGCGTCGAAGTCGGTGACGAAGTATGCCGACAGGAAGCCTTTGTCGAAGCCGACGCCCTCGGTGAACTCCAGCTCGGTGCTCAGCGTCGACGACTCCTCGACGCTGACGACGCCGTCGTGGCCGACTTTGGTCATTGCCTCGCCGACCAGCTCGCCGATCTGCTCGTCGCGCGACGACACGGTGGCCACCTGGGCGATACCGGTCTTGCCAGATACCGGGGTGGCCGATGCCAGTAGCGCCTCGGACACCGCGTCGGCGGCCTTGCTGATCCCCAACCCAAGCTCGATCGGGTTGGCGCCGGCGGCGACGTTGCGCAGCCCGCCCTTGATGATTGCCTGCGCCAGCACGGTGGCGGTGGTGGTGCCGTCGCCGGCGACGTCGTTGGTCTTGGTGGCCACCGACTTGACCAACTGGGCGCCCAAGTTCTCGAAGGGGTCTTCCAGGTCGATCTCACGTGCGACGGTGACACCGTCGTTAGTGACCGTAGGCCCACCAAAAGCCTTGGCCAGCACCACATGCCGACCGCGCGGACCCAACGTCACCCGCACCGCGTCAGCGAGCTTGTCCACGCCGGCTTCCATCGCACGCCGTGCGGTCTCATTGAACTCAATCAGCTTGCTCATAAGTCTTTCTTGTCCCGTCTGGAAAGCGGTCCGCCCCGGAAATCGCCCACGTGTCGACGTGGGGATCGCCGGGGCGGAACACGCTCTGCGTTACTTGGAGACGACGGCCAGCACGTCGCGGGCTGACAGAATCAGGTACTCCTCGCCGTTGTACTTGATCTCGGTGCCGCCGTACTTGCTGTAGATGACGGTGTCACCCTTCGACACGTCCAGCGGAATCCGCTTTGCGCCATCGTCGTCCCACCGGCCGGGGCCGACGGCGACGACGGTGCCTTCCTGCGGCTTCTCCTTGGCGGTGTCGGGAATTACCAGACCGGATGCGGTCGTGGTCTCGGCCTCGTTGGCCTGTACGAGGATCTTGTCCTCGAGTGGCTTGATGTTCACGCTCGCCACGATTGGAGCCCTCCACTTGTTGGATGGGGGTCCGGGACCGTTGCCCCGAACCTTCGGATTACCAGGTGTTCGGCATTCGTCCGTGCCCTCGCGTCGTCGTCGCGGGTGCCGGCGCAGGGGTTCGTCCGATTGCCACCTAGCACTCTATACATGAGAGTGCTAGCACTCAAGGTCGGCCTGCTGCTTCCCGGGCGGCAGGCCCACCGAGCGGTCACTCAGCACCCGACATCGGCCGAGAGCCTGCCGTCTGCCGACCTGAAACCGCAGGCAGACGCCCTAGCGGCCGTTCTCAAGAATTCGCCAAGGGCGAAGACCCAATAATGGGGTCATGTTCACCGGCATCCTAAGCGCGACCCGCACCGCCGGCGTGGCCGCCCTACTTGTTGTCGCGGCCGCCGTCGGATTGGCTGGGGTCGCCCGCGCCGACGGCCAAATGTACGGCGACCCCGGAGCTGCCGCCCCCTACTGGCGCTACCAGCATCAGCAAGACTGCGGCCTGATGTCCGTCGCCGATGTGGTCGGCCAGCTCACCGGTCGAGAACCCTCCCAGATCGGCATGGAGCTACGCGGGATATTCACCAAAAGCGAATCCCACCGCGGCGACGTCTATCACTTTGACGGCACCTCCCCCCAAGACATGGTCCTGCTGCTGCAGAAACCCGGGATCCAGTCCGACCTCACGACCGGTAACAGCATGGGGACACTGGAGCAGGACCTGGCCGGCGGCCACAAGGTCATCGCGGCGCTCAACGCCGAAACCATCTGGAACTCCCCCCGGGGCAATGGCGACCGGACCACGCCGGACCACGCCGTCGTTGTCACCGGCGTCGACACCGGCCCCAACATCGTCCACCTGAACGACAGTGGCACCCCTGACGGCCGCAACGAGCAGATCCCCCTGGCCACCTTCAGCCACGCTTGGGAAACCAGCGACGACCTGTTGATCGTCACCCAAGAAACCGGCAGCTAACGATCAGGGCAGCTGCCCTTTGACCACGGGTAGACCCGGGTCGCTGGCCACGTCCAGCGGGGACGGCGACGCACCTGCCGCCACCAAATGCGCGGCGAAGGAGGCGATCATTGCGCCGTTGTCAGTGCACAGCCGCAGTCCGGGGATCCGCAGCGCCAAGCCGGCCTGCGCGCAGCGCTGCGCGGCCAGCTCGCGCAGCCGCGAGTTCGCGGCCACTCCCCCCGCGATGAGCAGGGTGGACACGCCGAGCCCAGTGGCGGCGCGCACCGCCTTCATGGTCAGCACGTCGGCCACCGCCTCCTGGAACCCCGCGGCGATGTCGGCGCTCGCCGCCTCCGGATGGCTTTCCACATACCGCGCCACCGCGGTCTTGAGCCCGGAGAAGCTGAACGCGTGCGGGTCATCGGCCGGTCCGGTCATGCCGCGAGGGAACGCAATCGCGTCCCGGTCACCGGTACGCGCCAGATCGTCGAGCGCCTTGCCGCCCGGGTAGCCCAAACCCAGCAGGCGGGCCACCTTGTCGTAGGCCTCTCCGGCGGCGTCGTCGACGGTGCTGCCGAGTTCGACGATCGGCTCGCCGAGCGAACGCACATGCAACAGGTGGGTATGCCCGCCGGACACCAGCAGCGCCACGCTCTCGGGCAGCGGCCCGTGCTCGTAGACGTCGGCGGCCAAGTGCCCGCCCAAGTGGTTCACCGCGTAGAACGGCACCTCCCAGGCCGCCGAATATGCTTTGGCCGCAGCCACTCCCACCAGTAGCGCACCCGCCAGCCCCGGTCCGATGGTGGCCGCGACGATGTCCGGTTTCTGCACGCCCCCGGTGGCCAGTGCGCGACGCATGGCCGGACCGAGCGCCTCCAGGTGTGCCCGCGAAGCGATCTCCGGAACTACGCCGCCGAACCGGACGTGCTCGTCGACGCTGGACGCCACCTCGTCGGCCAACAACGTCACGGTGCCGTCGGCGTCGAGCCGGGCGATGCCGACTCCGGTTTCGTCGCAGGAGGTTTCGATGGCCAAGACTACGGTCATAAGCGCCGCTCCTCCACATCGCTTCGCTCTGCATCGTCGCTGGCGCGCCTCGCCCCCGATGTCATCAAGCCTCCCGCCGCATGGTGTACGCGTCGGCGCCGCTGACCCGGTAATACCGCCGGCGCAGGCCCACTTCGGCGAATCCCACGCTGCGGTACAGCGCGATTGCCGGCGCATTGTCGGTGCGCACCTCAAGGTGGACGACGGCGCCCGCGGTTAAGTTCAGCAGTTCGTCCAGCAGCCGGCCGCCGACGCCGCGGCCTTGGTAAGCGGGGTCGACGCCGATGGTGTGCACTTCGTATTCGAACGGCGGGGTGCGGCCCAACCGCGAGATGCCGCCATAGCCGACCAGCGTGTCGGCGGTGCGGGCGGCCACATAGTGATTGTGCTCGGCGGCGAGTTCGCGGACGAACGCGGCCTTCGGCCATGGATCGTCGCCGGGAAACAGCATGGCCTCCAACTCAGCGCAGCGGTCCGCGTCGGCCACCGTCAAGGCGCCGATCGTGACGGGCTCGCTACAGGCGGTCATCGGGAAGCCTCACGCTCAGCCAGCGTCTTGGCGTCGGGTCGACGCAGATACATCGGCACCAGCGCGGCGGGGCGCGCCGACCAGTCGCTCACCGCAGCTACCAGCCCGGCCGGTGTCGGGTACGACGGTTCGCAGATCGGTAGCCCAAACGGCGCCGCATGCTCGGACGAGCCGGCAACCGCCTGCGCGACACCCGGGTTAACGTCGGCCGGGGCGCTGACCGCCGGACCGTCGATCCGGACGCCGTCGCGATAGCGCGCCCAGTAGACCTCGCGCCGACGGGCGTCGGTCACCACCAGTGTCTCCCCGGTGGTCTGCCCGCCGATGGCATCGAGGCTGCAGACCCCGTGCACCGGGACGCCAAGGGCGTGCCCGTAGGCCGCAGCGGTCGCCATACCAACGCGCAGGCCGGTGAACGGGCCCGGGCCGCACCCCACCACCACGGCGTCGAGGTCGGCCATCGTCAGACCTGCTTCAGCTAAGGCGGCCAACACATTCGGGGTGATCCGTTCGGCGTGCGCCCGGGCGTCGACGCTGACCCGCTCGGCCACTACTTTGCCGTCGGCAACGACACCCGCCGTCACGGCAGGAGTCGCGGTGTCGATGGCCAGCACGACACGGCTCACGAGCAGCCCCATTGCCACGTCGCGGTCCGCACGTCGGAGTTGCTGATGCGTTCGAGGCGAACGTCCAGGTGCCGATCGGACAGCCGTTCGGCGAGGCCCTCGCCCCACTCCACCACGACGACGGCATCGTCGAGTTCGGTGTCGAGATCTAAAGACTCGAGCTCGTCGAGCAGATCGGCGCCGGTGTGATCGAGCAATCGGTAGACGTCGACATGGATCATCGCCGGAGCGCCGGCGCGCCGTGCGGGATGCACCCGCGCGAGCACGAACGTCGGCGACGTGACCGGCCCGTCGACATCCATTGCCGTGGCAATCCCTTTGGCCAGCAACGTTTTTCCAGCACCAAGCGGCCCGGAGAGCACCACCACGTCGCCGGCGCGCAGCTGACCGCCAAGGCGTGACCCGAGCGCGACAGTGTCTTCCACACGCGGCAACGTCGCCACGCCGGACCGACCGTCAGTCACGGCGCAGGATCCGCTCGCGCCATCGCTGACTCAGCGCGGCAAATCTGCTCGGTGTCGACCGCTTGACCAGCCGCACCAACCCGTCGTTGATCGGATCAGGCTTGGACAGCAACACCAAATGGCCTGACCTGGCCACGATAACCAGATCGGATTCCGGCAGCGCGTCGGCCATTTTCGTCGAGTACTCGGCGGGGGTGACCAAGTCGTGATCGCCGCAGACGACCAGTGTCGGGATCTTCGTCAGGGTAGGCAGCGCGGCCGTTTCGTCGTGGACTTCCAAGGCGTGCGAGAACTCGACCATGGTCGGGATCGGGGTGTTCAGCATCATCTTCTCGGAGAACGCCACGACGCTCGGGCTGACATTCCAGTCGGCGTAGGACGCTGCCCGCAGGATCGGCCCGATCACCGAGCGGCCCACGTTGCGGCCGCGTTGAACCAGCTTGGGCGCCGACCGCGCGGCTCGCCGAACGGCTTCCAACGCAGGATTATTCAAGATTTCGCCCAGCGGTGACTTCGTTACCCCTTCGGCCGCAGACGAAATCAACGCGGCTCCGACGATGCGGTTGCCGTAGTGGTGCGGGTACTGGCGGGCGTGCGACAACACCGTCATCCCACCCATCGAATGGCCCACCACGACGATCGGGCCACGTGGCGCGATCACCTGCAGCACCGTCTCTAAGTCCATGCCCAGCTGGGTCACCGTATAGGTTTCCGGCGGAGCGTCGCCGGATCGGCCGTGGCCGCGCTGGTCGTAGAAGATCATTCGGACCTGCGGACCCCACTCCTCGGACAGCCGGATGCGCTGAAAGTGGAAGGCGCCCATACGAAGACAGAATCCGTGCGCGAACACCACGGTCAGCGGTGCGTCAGCGGGACCGACCTCACGCACCGCCAGCGGCACCCCGTCGGGGGTTGTCACCACATAGCTACGGTCGCCCTCGAGCGTCTCGAAATTCTCATTGGCGTAAGGGTCTTCGATCACCGCACGCCGAGTCATCGAGCGGGCCACCGTGACCCCGGCGATGGTTCCCACCGCGCTCAAGCCCGCCGCACCTGCCAGCCACCGTGCCAGCCCCGCCCTGTCCATGTGGGAGCCGTCAGTATCGTTACCGCTCAACGATTCCGGCCTCGCGGTAGGTTCTGGTGATACGTCCCCGTGGACTGGTCACCACTTCGTAATGGATGGTGCCCAGCAGATCGGCCCACTCCTGCGCTGTCGGCTCACCCCGCGTGCCCGGTCCGAACAGGATCGCCTCGTCGCCTTCGGCGACATCGACGTGTCCTGGACCCAGGTCGACCATGAACTGGTCCATGCAGATCCGCCCAACGCCGGGGCGCCGCCTGCCGTTGATCAGCACGTCCAGCCGCCCACCCAGCGACCGGAAGACGCCGTCCGCGTAGCCGATCGGCATCAACGCCACGGTGGTGTCGCGCTCTGCGATCCAGGTGTGTGCATACGACACGCCCTCGCCGGCTCGAATCGACTTCACCAGTGCAACAGCGCATTTGACCGTCATCGCCGGTATCAGCCCCATGTCACCGCGGCCAGGCACGGGACTCAGACCGTACACCGCGATGCCCGGCCGCACCATGTCGAAGGCCAGGTCGGGACGTGACATGGTGGCCGACGAATTCGACAGGTGCGCCACTTCGAACTGCACCCCCTGGTTGCGTGCCTGCGCGACCATGTCGCTAAACCGTTGAGCCTGAACGTCGTTGATGGGATTCTCGGGCTGATCGGCGTACACCATGTGCGACATCAGCCCCCGTAACCGGACGGCGTCCTCGGCGGCGGCCTGGTGCAACGCGGTCAGCATCGACGGGTAGTCCGCCGGGGCGACGCCGTTGCGGTTCAGCCCGGTATCCACCTTGACGGTCACGGCGGCCGTGCGGCCGGTGCGACGGACCGCGTCCAACAGCTCCTCGAGCTGACGCACCGAGGACACCGCGATCTCCACGTCGGCCAGCAGCGCGGGCCCGAAGTCGATGCCGGGCGGATGCAGCCAGGCCAGCACCGGCGCGGTGATGCCGTCGGCCCGCAGCGCCAGCGCCTCGTCGACGGTGGCGACACCGAGTTCGGCGGCACCGGCGGCCAGCGCGGTCCGGGCGACCTGGGTGGCGCCGTGGCCATAGCCGTCCGCCTTGACGACGGCCATCACCTGCGCGGCGCCCGCGTGCTCGCGCAGCACCCGCACGTTGTGCTCAATGGCACCCAGGTCCACCACGGCCTCAGCGAGGACGCCCGGCGTCAGGGATATCGGCGTAACGGCCAACGAAGTCGTGCTCCCACCTGTGTCGGTTCTGCGGGCCATTGTCCCAGAACCGACGCCCGCAGCCGTATTCCGGCAGGTCAGTGCGCGAAGTGCTGGGCGCTGTAGTGCCCGCCGGGCTTGACCTTGTCCAGGGAGGCAAACGCGGTGTGGGCATCGTCGTGCAGCACCCGCGCCAGGTCGGCGGAGAGTCCTTCTCGCACTACGACGCGCAGCACGGAGACATTGGTGGCGTTGTCGGGCATGGTGTAGGCGGGCACCTGCCACCCGAAGCCCCGCAGCTCGTGCGAGACGTCGAACTCGGTGTAGCCCAGGCCGCGGGCCAGTCGGAAGGCGATGACGGGGATGGCCGAACCGTCCGAGATCACCTCACAGTGGTCGGCTTCGTGCAGCTGCTCGCCCAGCCATCGGGCGGTCTGCGACAAACTCTGCATGACCCGCGTGTAGCCCTCACGGCCCAGCCGCAAGAAGTTGTAGTACTGGCCGATCACCTGGTTGCCCGCCCGCGAGAAGTTCAGCGTGAACGTCGGCATGTCCCCGCCCAGGTAGTTGACCCGGAAGACCAGATCATCGGGCAGGTATTCCTTGCTACGCCACACCACGAACCCGATGCCGGGGTAGGTCAGCCCGTATTTGTGGCCGCTGACGTTGATCGACACCACCCGGGGCAGCCGGAAGTCCCACTTCAGTTCCGGGTGCAGGAACGGCACCACGAAGCCCCCGCTGGCCGCGTCGACGTGCACCGGAACGTCCACACCCCCATCGGCGGCCAGTTTGTCCAGCGCCGCGCAGATCTCAGCGACCGGTTCGAGTTCGCCGGTATAGGTGGTGCCCACGATCGCCACCACGCCGATGGTGTTCTCGTCGACGGCGTCGATGACCTGCTCCGGAGTGATGACGTAGCGGCCCTCCTCCATCGGCAGATAGCGTGGCTCGACATCGAAGTAGCGGCAGAACTTCTCCCAGACCACCTGGACGTTGGAGCCCATCACCAGATTGGGGGTCCGGCCCTCCCAGCCTTTACCCACCTTTTCGCGCCAGCGCCATTTGAGCGCCAGACCACCGAGCATGACGGCCTCGCTGGAGCCGATGGTGGACGCCCCGCAGGCGCTGGACGGATCGTCGTCGCGCAAGTGATCGGCGTGGAACAGGTCGGCCACCATACACACGCAGCGCTGCTCAATGGACGCGGTGATCGGATATTCGTCCTTGTCGATCATGTTCTTGTCGAACGTCCCGGCCATCAACTTCTCGGCCTGGGGGTCCATCCAGGTGGTGACGAAGGTGGCCAGGTTGAGCCGGGAACTGCCGTCGAGCATCAGCTCGTCGTGGATGAAGCGGTAGGCGGCCTCCGGATCCATCGACTCCTCGGGTAGCCGCAACGCCGGCACCGGGGTGGTGAACATGCGGCCGGTGTAGGCGGGCGCAATCGAATCTGCGGGGACGGATGGGTGGCTGAGGGTCACGATGGATTCCTTTCGTTTGACGGCTAGGAGCTATAGGGTGGCTAGCGCCGCTCGGATGTGCGACACAATCCGTGACGCTGACGTCGGCGCGTCACCGGGCCCGGGGTCGGCGGCCGACAGTGCGGCCGCCCGTGCGTGCACGAAGGCCGCAGCGGCCGCGGCTTCGGCTGCCGGTAGCCCCGCGGCCAGCAGGGCGCCGATCATGCCGGACAGCACGTCGCCGGACCCGGCGGTCGCTGCCCAGGACTGCCCGGCCGGGTTGAGGTAGACGAGCCCGCCGGGTTCGGCGATGACGGTGACGTTGCCCTTCAACAGCACGGTGACCCCGAGCGCGTCGGCGAGCTTGCGGGTGGCGCCCACACGGTCGTCGCCGGGCGGCGCGCCGGCCAGCCGGGCGAACTCGCCGGCGTGCGGCGTCAGCAGAGTCGGGGCGCGACGCGAGCCGACCATGTCGGGGTGGGCCGCCAGGATGGTCAGCCCGTCGGCGTCGACCAGCACCGGCAGGTCGGTGCCCAGCGCGAACCACAGTGCGGCAGCTCCGGTTTCGTCGGTACCTAGGCCGGGCCCGACCACCCAGGCCTGCACCCGCCCGGCCGACGTCGGGGTGGGCGAGGCGATCACCTCGGGCCAATGCGCGAGCACCTCGCTGTGCGCGCTGCCGGCGTAGCGGACCATGCCGGAGGTCGCCGCGACGGCGGCGCCGGTGCACAGCACCGCGGCACCCGGATACGTCGATGAGCCGGCCATCACCCCCGTCACACCCTGGGTGTACTTGTCGTCGTGCGGTCCGGGTACCGGCCAGCGCACGGCCACGTCGACAGCATCGAAGCCCAGCAGGTCGGTCTCGGGGAGACCCAAGCCGATGTCGACGAGGCGGACACGGCCGCAATCGGCCAGCGCGTGGACCGGTTTCAGGCCGCCGAAGGTGACGGTGAGCGCGGCGTGCACGGCGGGGCCGGTGATCGCGCCGGTCGCCACGTCGATGCCGCTGGGAATGTCGACGGCGACAACCGGAATCGCCTTGGCATCGACAGCTTCGAAGACTTTGGCCGCGTCCGGCCGCAGCGGCCCCGAACCGGAAATACCGACAACGCCGTCGATCACCAGACCGGTCGACTCGGCAACGCCGTTGACGATCCGGCCGCCGGCTTTCCGGAATGCCGCCAACCCCTTCTGGTGGGTGCGTTCCGGTTTCAGCAGGATCGCGTCGGCGGCCGCGCCGCGGCGACGCAGGAAGGTCGCCGCCCACAGCGCGTCACCGCCGTTGTCGCCGGAGCCGACCACCGCGCACACACGGCGGCCGGCAACCCCGCCGGTGCGGGCGATCAACTCGGCGATGATCGCGGTGGCCAATCCGTATGCCGCACGCGCCATCAGCGCGCCGTCGGGCAGGCTGGCCAGCAGCGGCGCTTCGGCCTCGCGGATCGCCTCAGCCGAGTAGTAGTGCCGCATTCGCCTGCATGCCCTCCGCTCCGCTTGTTTGACCGGCTCCTCCGCATCGCGCCGCGCGCTCTGCATCGTCGCCGGTCGGCTTGTTTGACCGGCTCCTCCGCATCGCGCCGCGCGCTCTGCATCGTCGCCGGTCGGCGTGTTTGACCGGCTCCTCCGCATCGCGCCGCGCGCTCTGCATCGTCGCCGCTCCGCTTGTTTAACCGGCTCCTCCGCATCGCGCCGCGCGCTCTGCATCGTCGCCGGTCGGTCCGTCCTGCCCGCGCGCTGCCAACATTACGTGCCCCGAAACCGGCGTACAGTCGATTAGACACGCTAAATATCCAGATAACGCAACGTATTGGAGGGGCGGATATGGCACGGACCGACAACGACACCTGGGACCTCGCCACCAGCGTGGGCGCCACCGCGACCGGCGTCGCCGTAGGGCGCGCATTGGCGAGCCGGGCGGCCAACCCGCTGATCAACGACCCGTTCGCCGAGCCGCTGGTCCGTGCGGTGGGCGTGGACTTCTTCACCCGCTTGGCCAGCGGCGAACTGAATCCGGCCGAGGTCGACGACAACGGCGTGTGGGGCATGCAGCGGATGCGGGACATGATGGCCGTGCGCACTCGCTTTTTCGACGACTTCTTCATCGAGGCGACCGATCGGGGAATCCGCCAGGCGGTGATCCTGGCGTCGGGGCTGGATGCCCGTGCCTACCGTCTGGGCTGGCCGGCCGGGACCACGGTCTACGAGATCGATCAACCCGCGGTCATCGAGTTCAAGACCACGACGCTGGCCGATCTGGGCGCCAGCCCCACCGCCGACCGGCGCTCGGTGGCTATTGATCTGCGCCACGACTGGCCGACCGCGTTGCGCGGCGCCGGCCTGGACCCGACCCAACCCACCGCGTGGAGCGCGGAGGGCTTGATGCCGTTCCTGCCGCCGGATGCCCAGGATGCGCTGCTGGACAACATCACCATGCTGAGCGCGGCGGGCAGTCAATTGGCCACCGAGAGCGTGCCGGACGCCAGCCAAGCGGTGCCGCTGATGGCAGATCGGATGCGGCAGGCCACCGAACGCTGGCGCGACCACGGATTCGACGTGGAGATGACCGACCTTTGGTATGGCGGTGACCGCAACGATGTGGGCGACTATCTGGGCAGCCACGGCTGGAACGTCGCGGCCATCAGCGTTGCCGATTTGTTTGCCGCTCAAGGCCTTCCGGTCCAGACGCACAACGAAGAAGAAGCGGCGATGTTCTCCGGGCTCGGCTACCTGACCGCTACCCGGACTTAGGCGCAGCGCCGTTCGGTCGAAAGAGCTTGGCCGGGTTGACTAGTGGCCCATTGCGGGCCCGGGCCATCGGATAGAACAACAGGCCGATGAAGATCGCCGAGAAGTGCCCGATCGCAGTGAAGGTCAGATGGATGAAGAGCGGGACGGTGAAGATGGTGACCAAGACGGCAAGGTAACCCCATCGCCACGGCTGCGCGATGCGATAGGCGAGTACGGCTATCACCCCGACCATGAAGTAGCTGACCCCGATGTCGCGGGCGTGGACCAGATGTTCGGGCGCCAGGTGATGCTGGATCGCCAGATATAGCATGCCTTCGCTGAGATACGTTGCACCGACGTGCGCAGTTAATCCGACTATAAGCCAACGGATTTCGCCGAGCCACTGCTCCGCCGGGGCCAGGAACAAGGTGAAGAGCAGCAAATACGGCGTCCAGTAGCGGCCATCGATCCAGAACAAGCTGGTGAACAGCACTTGAAGCGGATCGGTCGCCAATTCGTGGATATTCGTGGACTGGTGGATCAGCAGGGTGTGCAATTCCCGCCGGCTCAGGCTGTGCTGAATGATCGTGGTGATCAGCAGCACGATCAGCCACACATACGTCAACGGCGCGCTTCTGACGAATCGCCAAGCCGCGGTCAGCCAGCCTTTCAGACGCGCTTGAATCGAGGAGTCCGCCACGTCGTTTACCTTGGCACGGTCGAGCGCTGATCGCGTCGGATCGACCCTTGCTCCACTAGGACACCGGGCGTAATCTCTTACATTAATTACGCAACCATACGTATCGTAATTCAGGTCGAAAGGATCTCCGTTGAAGCGCAGCCGCTACGCCGGCCAGCCTTTCACCAACCCCACCGCCGACATTGCCGCAGTGCTTGAGCAAGTCAGCATCCCGACCCTGCTGCTGTCCCTGGTGCACATCACCGGCGATCCCCGTTTCGTCCGGGACTTCAAACCCGCGGGGATCTTCCTCAACGAGGTCCAGGGATTCATGTCCGAGGAGGACAAAGCCCGCGCTCGGGCCGAAGCGCTACCGGTGATCACCGACTACCGCGACCGCGGCTGCCCCGAGCTGGCGCCGCTGCCGCCAGAGCTCATCAAGGAAATGATGGACTGGGCGGTGTGCGAGAGCGTGCCGGACGACTATCTGCCGCTGCTCGCCGAAGAGATGGACCTCGACGGCGTCGACCCGCGCCGCCCGGCGCCGTTGGACCCCGACCGCGCGGCGGAATTACCCGTGGTAATTATCGGATGCGGCGAATCAGGAATTCTGGCCGGGATTCGTTTGAAGCAGGCCAACATTCCGTTCACCATCGTGGAGAAGAACAACGGCCCGGGTGGAACCTGGTGGGAGAACAGCTATCCTGGGGCGCGCGTCGACGTGGCCAACCATTTCTATTGCTACAGCTTCGAGCCCAGCAACGACTGGACGCACTTTTTCGCCGAGCAGCCCGAGCTGCAGAACTACTTCACCACGGTGATGGACAAGCACGGTCTCGACGACCATGTGCGCTGGCAGACCGAGGTGATCGCCGCCGAGTGGGACGACGAGGAGGGCATGTGGACGCTCACCGTGCGCGAGCCCGACGAGGGACTCACCACGATGCGGGCGCGGGCGGTCATCACCGCCGTCGGCCAGCTAAACCGGCCCTATATGCCGGAATTCGAGGGTGCGGCAACCTTCCGCGGGCCGTCGTTTCACTCCGCAGAGTGGGATCACTCGGTCGATGTGACCGGTAAGCGTGTCGCGCTGATCGGCGCCGGCGCCAGTGGTTTTCAGATCGCCCCCGCCATCGCCGACAACGTCGAGCACCTCACCGTTTTTCAGCGCACCGCCCAGTGGATGTTTCCCAACGCGATGTACCACGAATCGGTCGGCGACGGCGTGCGTTGGGCGATGGACCACCTGCCGTATTACGGCCGCTGGTACCGATTCCTCGTGCTCTGGCCCGGCTCCGACAAAGGCCTCGATGCCGCGCGGGTCGACCCGGCCTACCCCGACCAGGACTACGCGGTCAGCGAGATCAACGCCATCGCCCGGTTGATGTTCACCGACTGGATCACCAATCAGGTTGACGGAGACCAGGATCTGCTGGCCAAGGTGCTACCGGACTATCCTGCCACCGGGAAACGGACGTTGCAAGACAACGGCACCTGGCTGCGGACGCTGCGCCGCGACGATGTCGACTTGGTACGCACTCCCATCCAGCGGATCACTCCCGACGGCGTCGTCACCGCCGACGGCGCCGTCCACGACGTCGATGTGATCGTCTACGCCACCGGGTTTCGGCACACCGACGTGCTGTGGCCGATGACCATCACCGGCCGCGACGGTGTCGACTTGCACCGCGTCTGGGGCCGGCGACCGTACGCTTATCTCGGCATCACCGTCCCGGGGTTTCCCAACTTCTTCCTGGTCTACGGACCGGGCGCCCATCTGGCCCACGGCGGCAGCCTGATCTTCAACTCCGAGTTGCAGATGCGCTATATCAACAGCTGTCTGGCACAACTCGTCGAAGCGAACATCCACTCGGTCGAACCGACCGCCGAGGCGGCCGCTGACTGGCATCAACGCACCCAGGCCGAAATCAAGCAGATGGTGTGGTCGCACCCGGCAGTCAAACACTCCTACTTCAAAAACGCCGATGGCGAGATCCACACGGTGAGCCCGTGGCGGCTCAACGAATACTGGGCGGCGACCCGCGAGCCCGACTGGTCGCAGTTCGTCGTGACCACGCGCCGACTATGACACCTCGGCAGATTGACGGTCGGTTTCGTTGAATCCCCTATTGAGCCATTCGCTGATCGTGGCTGCCAGCGTCGCCCGATTCTCGCGTTTGGCGATGTCGTGCCCGTCATCGCTGAAAAGCAGGTAACGCACGTCGCGACGGGCCGCGCGCAGCGCGTCGACGATCTGCTGCGATTCGCTGGCCGGCACGTTGGTGTCGTGGACTCCGTGCACCACCAGCAACGGTGCGGTCAACGCACCGACGCGCCGCAGCGGGGACAGCCGCTCGAGCAGCTCGCGGTCGCTGACCGGGTGGCCGTACTTGGTATAGGCCCCGTCGGCAATCCACTGCTCGGTGTGGCGATAGAAGGTGGTGAAGTCACTCATCCCGCAGATGGTGATACCGGCCGCGAACATCGCCGGGTGGAACGTCATGGCCGCCATCGTCAGATAGCCGCCGTACGACCAGCCCGCGCAGGCGATCCGCCGCGGGTGGGCCAGTTCGTTGTCGATCAGGAAACGCACACAGTCGGCGACGTCGTCGATGGCCGCGAACCGCTGTTCCTTGTCGTCGGCGTGACCGAAGGTCCGGCCGAAGCCGCCCGAGCCGCGGACATTCGGTGTCAACACTGTGATCCCGTCGTTGACCAGACGGGCAAATATCTCGTCGTAACTGGGCCGGGACTGGCCTTCGGGGCCGCCGTGCAGATAGATCACCGCGCCCTTAGTCGCGGTATCGGTGGGCCGGTACAACCATGCGTTCAGCCGCAGCCCGTCACGCGCCGTGATCGTCTCCGGGCGGGTGCCGACGGAGGAGGCCGGAAGGATCGGGCCGCTGCTGGGCTCGCGATCGATCGGTTCCCATTGTCGCGAACGCGGATCGACGAGCTCGACGGTTCGCGGCATCGACGGCCCCTCTACGGTCATCGCGACCATCGAGCCACCCGCGCTGATCGACAACTCGCTTGCGACCATGCCCGGCAACGGGATCGGCTCGTCCAGCGTGTAGTCGGTATACTGCAGGATCTGTAACTCACTGCGGCCCTGCACGTTCCATAGCAATGCAACCGTCGACAGGTCGTCACTGACGACGAACTCGTCGAGGTCGCAGTCCGGCCGCTCGGCTACCACGAAGTAGCTGACGCCGTCCTGGGTGGCCGTCAGCTCCAGCAGCCGGGCATGCTCGCAGCCGTTTTCGCTGCGGATCAGTGCCCGCACGTATCCGCGGCCGAAGCGGTCACCTCCCGTGCCCGAACCCCTCCGGTTCACGCCATACTTCTTGGCCGGGTGGTACAGCTTGGTCTGGTCGCCATCCGGGCCGTAGCGGAGACGGCGCGGATGGTGGTCGTCGAGGATCACCCCGTGGGCCGTCGTCGACCCCGGATCGGATGGCAGTAAAGCGATTTCAGTTCGGCCGTGCAGCATAATCAGTTCGTGGTAGCCGCGCGGCCCGACCCGGATGAGCGACGCGCCGGCCCACGCATCGACCAGCCGGCCGCCGGATCGGCTGTCCAGTACGGTGCAATGCCCGTCAGCCGGATCGATCAGGCAGGATCGGCCTATCCCGTCGTCACCGGTCAGGATGGCCGCCACCCGGACGCCGTCCCACCCGATTAGCTCGGCAGTCCCGGCTTCTTCGCGGTCGATGCGGCGGGCCATCCGATCGTCGGGATCAGTTGTGACGACCCAGATCTGCGTGCGGGTGCCCCCTTCGGGGGCCACCTCGCAGGCCAGCCAACCACCGTCGGCGGAATGGATGACACGAGAGACCGGGCCCTCCACCGGCAGCTCGACATCGCGCGAGGAGCTGGCCCGCAGGCCACGCAGAAAGCGTTGCACCGCACGCGGATAGCCGCCTTCGTCGATGATGTGGGCGAACGCGGTGGCGTCCGGGGACAGCGACGCGCCGTAAAGTGCTCGCACCTGCTGTCCCATCGGATCATCCCTCCATGCTTTGCAGCCACATCTCCAGCACCCCCAGTTGCCAGAGCGTGTTCGCGTCCAGCCGGGTCCGTGTCTCGTTCGGCGCGGCCAGCAGGGCCTTGACGCTCTCGGCGCGATACAGTCCGCGGCTGCGGGCAGCATCGTTGGTCACCGCGTCACGCACCATGTCGAGCAGCTCGCCGCGCAGATGGCGGATGCTCGGCACCGGGAAGTGGCCCTTGGTCCGGTCGATCACTTCCGACGGCAATAGCGCTCGCGAGGCATCCTTAAGTACGCCTTTGCCGTTCGAGGCCAGCTTCAGCTCGGGCGGGCAGGTGGCCGCCAGCTCGACGAAGTCGTGGTCGAGGAACGGCACCCGCGCCTCCAGACCCCACGCCATCGTCATCGAGTCGACGCGTTTGACCGGATCGTCGACCAGCATGACCTGAGTGTCCAGCCGCAGCGCTGCGTCCACCGCGGAGTCGGCGCCTGGCGCTTCCTGATGGGCGGTCGCGAATTCGTGACTCACGTCGTCGTCAATCCCGTACTCGGGAGCGAAGATCGACAGCACATCGTCGTGGTCGCGGTCGAAGAACACCTTGGCGTAGGCCTCGGTGGTCTGTTCGCGGGCGATGTTGGCCAGCGGCGGGTACCAGAAGTAGCCCGCCAGGATCTCGTCGGCGCCCTGCCCGGACTGCACCACCTTCACCGATTTACTGACTTGTTCGGATAGCAGGTAGAAAGCCACGCAGTCGTGGCTGACCATTGGTTCGTTCATCGCGGCAACGGTTTTCGGCACCGCAGGGACCAGCAGCGAGGAGTCGATGTGGATCTTGTGGTGGTCGGTGTCGAAGGTCTTGGCGACCAGGTCGGAATAGAAGTACTCGTCCCCGGATTCGCCCTCGGCAGGGTCGAAGCCGATGCTGAACGTGGCCAGCCCATGCTGACCCTGCTCGGCCAGCAGCGCCACCACAACCGAGGAGTCGATGCCACCGGACAGCAACACACCGACCGGCACATCGGCGACCATCCGTCGTTTCACGCCGGCACGCAACGCGTCCATCAGCGCCGCCTGCCAGTCGCGGGCCGACCAGGACGCCTTGTCCGGATCCCGTCGAAAGTCGGGGTTCCAGTACACGGTGTCGGTGTGCGAGCCGTCGGGCTGGACCACCCGCACTGTTGCCGGCGGCAGCTTACGCACGCCGCGGTAAACGGTGCGCGGCGCCGGAACCACGGAGTGGAATGTCATGTAGTGGTGCAGCGCCTCGCGATCCAGTTCGGTGTCCACGCCGCCGGATTTGAGCAAGGCACGCACCGTGGATGCGAACCGCAGTCGGCCCGGCGAGGATGCCAGATACAGCGGCTTGATGCCCAGCCGGTCCCGTGCCAGTGTCACCACCCCGGTGTCACGGTCGGCGATGGCGAACGCGAACATGCCCTTGAAGCGGTCGACGCAACGCACCCCCCATTTGTGAAATGCCTTGATCACCACCTCGCTGTCAGCCGTCGAGAAGAAGCGGTAGCCGACGGCCTGAAGCTCTTTGCGCAGCTCCTGGTAGTTGTAGATGCAGCCGTTGAACACCAGCGTTAGCCCGAGATCGCTGTCGACCATCGGCTGGGCGCCGTGAGCGGACAGGTCGATGATCGACAGCCGGCGATGCCCGAACGCCACCGGCCCGTGCGCCACCACGCCGTCGGAGTCCGGTCCGCGCGACGTCATGGCGCCGGTCATCCGGACTACGGCGCCGACGTCGGCCGCTTGCCCGTCGAAGCGGATCTCACCGCAGATACCGCACATATCTCCTGCTTCCGTCTATGTGGAGTCTGCCTTACTAACCTTCACCCGTTCTTGGCGCGGCGAGGATCCAGGTGTCCTTGCTGCCCCCGCCGTACGACGAGTTGACGATCCGCGACCCGCGGCTGGCGACCCGGGTCAACGCCGCAGGTGCGATGTGCGTCGACACCGATCCGGCGGTACCGGCCCGAAGATGGACGAACGCGCGGAGGTCGACATGATGCGGGTATAGCCCCTCACCGTCGAAGGTGGGATGGGTGGACAGGTCGACCAAAAGCTGGGCGACGAACCGCTCCGGTTGGGTGACCAGCTCACGTCGGCGCGCCTCCAGCGCGGCATCGGTGGCTTCCGGCCCGATGAGCACGCCGCTTCCGCCTAGCCCGTCGATGGGTTTCACCACCAAATCGCCGAGGTTGGCCAGTACGAAGTCGCGCTGCGCGCGCTCGCCGCAGATCCAGGTTGGCACTTGGGACAGCTTAGGTTTTTCGCCGAGGTAGTACTGGATCATGGCCGGAACGTACGGGTAGATCGCCTTGTCGTCGGCCACGCCGTTGGCGAGCGCATTGGCAATGGTGAGATGGCCGTCGGTGATCGCGCCGAGCAGCCCCGGCCGCAGTGGAGCACCGTCGTATCCGGTGGAGGACAGCAGCATGTCCTCGTCCATCCGCGCGTAGACGACGTCGATGCGTTGGATGTCAGAACCGATGTGGCGCAACAGCTTTCCATCGCAAACAGATAGGTCCGACGGCTGCACCAGTGCAACGCCCATTTCGTCGGCCAGGAAGGTGTGCTCGAACCAGGCGGAGTCTTCCCAACCGGCCGACAGCAGTACCACCGCGGGCTCGTCGGGGGCGCGCGGCGGCGCCGCCGCACGCAGCGTTTCGAGCAGCATCTGCGGTGCCCGGTCGGCGTCCTCGATCGCGGCGGGCGGTTGCAGCTCGGGGAGGTGCTTGCTCAGCAGCCGGTGGTTGACGATCGCGTACCCGGTGCCCGACGGCACCCGCAGGTTGTCTTCGAGCACCATCCAACGGCCGGCGCGGTCGCACACCAGGTCGGTGCCGCTGACGTGTGCGCGCACCGTATTGCCGGCCAGGCGACCCGTCGAGCGGAAGCCGGGTGCCCGGTCGAGAGCCTGCAGACCGATGATGCCGTCGGCGACGATCGCCTGCTCGGAATAGATGTCGCGCAGGAACGCGTCGAGCGCCCGGGCCCGTTGCCCCAGGCCTTCGGACAGCGGCGCCCACTCGTCCGCGGCCACCATTCGCGGTATCAGGTCGAGGGGGAACAGCTGGGCGCGGCTTTGACCGGTAACACGGAAGGTGATGTTCTCGGCCCGCTGCTCCTGCTCAATTGCTACTTCCCGGGATCGCAGCTGCGCCACCCCCAGGCCGGCGATGGTGTCGAGCGCCGACCGATACCGCTGCCGCGGGTGACCGTCGGCATCGACGGCTTCGTCATAGCTGACGTCGACGCTGCCACCGGCGACGCGAACCACGGGATCGCTGCCGGGCTGGTAGCCGAATAGCAGGGTCGGGTCGTCGCCAACGGCCGTCGCGGTGCTCGACCAGCGGCCGGCGGTCTCGGCGATCAGCTGATCGACCACGTCAGTGAGACGCCCGCGGCGGCGCAGCGCCCGCCGTTGCCGCGCCGACGATGTGCCCACGACCAGTACCTCGCGGGTCAACTCGCTGACGATGTCCCAGTCGCCGCTGTCTTCCAGTTGTGGGCGCAGTGAGTGAACCAGCTCGGTGACCACCTCGGCCGCCGGCTTGCTGGCCGGAGCGCTGACGTCGACGAGGTCGCCCTCCAACCCCGACCGGGCGGCCCGCCACAGCGCGGCCCGGCCCAGCGCCGGGGACAGGATCGTCGCTGGGGTGCCGGCCCGCGAGGCGTCGACCTCGCGCTCGACCAGAGCCCGGAACAGCCCGGCGATCAGCACGATGGTGTCGACCGAGGGGCAGCTGTCGCACACCCGCAGTTCCAACGTCGGCGCCGAGTTCGACGGCCGGACGTCGAAGTAGACCATCCCAGCGTCGGCGATGACTCCGCTGGCCACCAGGTTGGTTACCAGCTCGTCGTATTCTTCGGCCGAGTGCACTGGGGCGGCGAGCCCCGTCGTCGGCCAGCGCTGCCAGACCAGCGTGCGCATACTCGAATAGCCGGTGTCTGAGCCGTCGGACGCGAACGGCGAGCTGGCCGACAGTGCGAGCAAGGTGGGCAGATACGCGGCCACCCGGTGGGCGACCGCGACGGCCTCGTCACGGTCTTCGACGCCAACATGTATCTGGGTGCCGCAGATCAGCTGCTCGCGCGCCAGCAGTTGGTAGTCGGCAAGCATTTGCCGGTAGCGCGCGGTCTTGGTGACCCGCATTTCGGCCGGCACCGACAGCGGCATGGCCCCCGCCGCGACCACGCCTATGCCCAATTCGGCGGCGGTGTCGACCAAGACCCGGCGGTGGTCGACAAGTTCACCGCGCAACCCGTCCAGCGAATCGACCACGCGGGTGTTCGTCTCGACGACGCAGCGCTGCAGCTCGGCGACGTAGTGGTCGGACAGCTCGGCCAGCAGTTCGGGGGCGCGTGCCGTCAGTCGCCTCGTCTTGAGATCGACAAGGTGAAACTCCTCTTCGACACCCAACGTTCGCGGCGGCACGCGTCGCATTCGCCAACGGTATGGGCCACCAGTTACCGCCGCGTTAAGCATTGACAGAGGTCATCGCCGTTCCCACTACTCGACGGTGACCGACTTGGCCAGATTCCGCGGCTTGTCGACGTCGTAGCCCCGCGCCTGCGCCACTGAGGCAGCGAACACCTGCAGCGGGATGGTCGACAGCAGCGGCTGGAAAAGTGTTGACACCGCCGGGATTTCGATCAGGTGATCGGCGTAGGGCCGCACTGTGTCGTCGCCCTCTTCGGCGATGACGATGGTGATCGCGCCGCGGGTCTGGATCTCGCGGATGTTGGACAGCAGCTTGGCGTGCAGCATGGCCGAGCTCTTGGGTGATGGCATCACGACGATGACCGGCAGGTCGTCTTCGATCAGCGCGATCGGGCCATGCTTGAGCTCACCGGCGGCGAAGCCCTCGGCGTGCATGTAGGCCAATTCCTTGAGTTTCAACGCGCCTTCCAGCGCGACCGGGTAGCCGACGTGGCGACCGACGAACAGGATGGTCGACGCCTGGGCGAACCGATAAGCCAGCGCGGCGACCGGCTTGATCTCGGAGATCACCCGGGCCACCAGGTCCGGCATGGATTCCAGCTCGCGGTACTCGCGTTCGACCTCGTCGGGGTATTTGGTGCCGCGGGCCTGCGCCAGCGCCAGGCCCACCAGATAGTTGGCCGCGATCTGCGCCAAGAAGGTCTTTGTCGACGCAACCCCGATCTCCGGTCCGGCGCGGGTGTAGAGCACCGCGTCGCATTCGCGCGGGATCTGGGAGCCGTTGGTGTTGCAGATCGCCAGGACCTTGGCCTTCTGCTGCTTGGCGTGGCGGACCGCCTCCAAGGTGTCGGCGGTCTCACCCGACTGCGAGATGGCCACCACCAGCGTGCTGCGGTCCAGCACCGGGTCGCGGTAGCGGAACTCGCTGGCCAGCTCCACTTCGACGGGCAGCCGGGTCCAGTGCTCGATCGCATACTTGGCCAGCAGCCCTGAGTGATACGCGGTACCGCAGGCGACCACGAAAACCTTGTCGATCTCGCGCAGCTCCTGATCGGAGAGCCGTTGCTCGTCGAGCACAATCCGGCCGTCGACGAAATGCCCGAGCAGCGTGTCGGCCACCGCGGTGGGCTGCTCGGCGATCTCCTTGAGCATGAAGTACTCGTAGCCGCCCTTCTCGGCGGCGGCGAGGTCCCAGTCGATGTGAAACTTGCGCGCATTGCCGGCATCGTCGTTGCCGTCGAAGTCGGTGATCCGGTAGCCGTCCGCGGTGATCACCACGGCCTGGTCCTGGTCCAGTTCGACCGCGTCGCGGGTGTGCCCGATGAACGCGGCCACGTCGGAGCCGACGAACATCTCGCCGTCGCCGATGCCGACGACCAGCGGTGTCGAGCGGCGCGCGGCGACGATGGTGCCCGGCTCGTCGGCGTTCGCGAACACCAGGGTGAAGTGGCCTTCGAGGCGGCGCAGCACGGCCAACACGGAACCGAAGAAGTCGCCTGCGGTCTCACCGTGCTGATACGCCCGCGCCACCAAGTGTACGGCTACCTCGGTGTCGGTGTCGCTGGCGAACTCCACGCCGGCCGCCTCCAGCTCGTGGCGCAGGATGGTGAAGTTCTCGATGATGCCGTTGTGGACGACGGCGATCTTGCCGGCCGCGTCACGATGCGGGTGCGCGTTGCGGTCGGTGGGACGTCCGTGAGTGGCCCAGCGGGTGTGACCGAGGCCGGTGCAACCGGTCAGCGACACCGGATCCGTGTGCTCGAGCGCCGTTTCCAGGTTGGACAAACGCCCGGCACGCCGACGTACCGTCAGTTTGCCGACCCCGTCGACCAGCGCGATGCCCGCCGAGTCGTAACCGCGGTACTCCATCCGCCGCAGCGCGTCGACGACGACCTCACGGGCAGGCCGCTGCCCGACGTAGCCGACAATTCCGCACATAGCCCATCAGGGTAGTGCAGCCGCCCCGGTTGGGACGGCTGCACTCGCCTGACCTGCGTGAGCGGCTCGCAGCCGCGTCGCGCAGGGTTATCTGTTCTCGGTTGAATCGAGAGTCGCCACTATCTCAGCGTCGACTCCCTGCCAGGGGTTGGGGCCGGCTTACCAGCCGCGGCCGGGGTTCCAGCCCGGGTCCCAGCCGGGGCCACCCGGGCGGCCCGGGTCCCAGCCACCGGGCCCGTGCCAGTGGCCCGCGTCGCGGGGGTCGCCGTCGTAAAAGCCGTCGTCGTGGCAGCGGCCCCCGTCCCAGTTGTAACCCCAGCCCGGGTCCCAGAATTCACCGGGACACCAGTGATAGTCGGGCAACGGCCCGGCAGGCCCGGGATAGGCCTGAGCGACGCTCGCCGCGCCCAGACCAGCAAGTCCCAGACCGGTGGTGAGGGCAGTCGCGGCTGCAATTCGTTTGATGTTTTTCACCGTGTCTTAGTACCACGCAAACCGGGGCGGCCAAACATCTCGCTCGGCGATTTTCTTATGAATTCCTATGAATCAGCTTGGTATTGGCTGGGTTTCAGTACCTGCAGTCAGCGGAGTTGACGGCGACGTAAGCGTCCAATCGGCGTGTTGCCGCAGGAAGCCGCGCTACTGGGCGATATGCGGCCGATATCCGCTTGGTCGACACTGGACGCGTGACAAACATGGCGAGGTGGCACCGTCGACAGCAGGAAGGAGACACCAGTGGCCGATGACGGGTTTCATCCCAACTTGCAGCAAAGCGATCGAGTGGCTCGCAATCGAGTGCACCACGTCAAATCGTCTGAGATCGACGCCGACACCGCGCAGAGCGAGGGCATGCAGCGCTTCGCCGCGATCAGTGGACGCACGGTCGGCTCGGAAAAACTCTGGATGGGCGAGACGCACGTTCACCCGCAAACGGTGTCGGCCAACCATCACCACGGCGAATCCGAAACGGCGATCTTTGTCCTCAGCGGCCACCCCGACTTCGTGTTTTTTGACGGCGAACACGAGGTGCGCATCGCAACCGATCCCGGCGACTACGTCTTCATACCGCCGTATTTGCCGCATCGGGAAGAGAACCCGAGCCCGAACGAGCCGGCCACGGTCGTGATCGCCCGGAGCACGCAGGAGGCGATCGTCGTCAATCTGCCAGAGCTCTACGCGCTGTAGCCCTGCGATAACCGATCAAAGCAGTGCAGCCGCCCCAGCTGGGACGGCTGCACTCGGGTGAAGTGGAAAGTGTCTTAGCTCACGGGTGCCACGGGCCGGGTCCGTGCCAGTGGCCCGGGTCGTGCGGTTCGCCGTCGAAGTAGAAGTCGTCGTGACAGCGACCCCCGTCCCAGTTATGACCCCAGCCCGGGTCCCAGAACTGCCGGGACACCAGTGGTAGTCGGGTAACGGCCCGGGAACGGCCTCGGCAACGCTCGCCGCACCCAGACCCGCAAGTCCTAGACCTGTGGTGAGAGCAGTCGCGGCTGCGATTCGTTTGATGTTTTTCACGATCTTCTAGTACCACGCAGGGCCCGCCGACTAAACGCATCCAGCTGCGCGTGTTTTCTTGCGAATTTCTGTGAATCAGCTTGTTATTGGCTGGTTTACAGCTGTCAGTAAGCCGTGGCGCTATGACTGTCAGGGCGCCCGTCGCTGCAGGGTGTCCGGGGCAGCGCCGCAGTGCGCTACCGTCAACGGGGTGGCCAGCGCCCGCAAGCTTGTTGCCGCCCTCACCCGGCCCGGGCCGCATCGCGTCCTGCGCGGCAACCTAGCCTGTGCCGGCTTGCCAGGCGTGGTCCACACACCCGAAGCGGGACTGAACCTGCCCGGTGTGGCCTTCGGCCACGACTGGCTCACCGGCGTCGACCGCTATTCGCGCCTGCTGGAGCACCTGGCCTCGTGGGGCATCGTCGCGGCGGCCCCCGATACCGAGCGAGGACTGGCGCCCTCGGTACTGAACCTGGCGTTCGATCTGGGCACCGCGCTCGACATCGCCGCGGGAGTGCGCCTTGGCCCGGGCAAGATCAGCGTGCATCCCAACAAACTCGGCGTGATCGGCCACGGCTTCGGCGGCTCGGCCGCGGTGTTTGCGGCGGCCGGGATGAAGGCCAAGCCCAAGGCGGTGGCGGCGATTTTTCCGACCGTCACCAGCCCGCCGGCCGAAAAACCGGCCGCGACGCTGAACGTGTCCGGTGTGGTGTTCAGCGCACCCGGCGACGCCAAGAAATTGCGCTCCAACGCCTTTGACCTCTGGAGAGCCTGGGACATGGCGACGCTGCGGGTGGTCAACAAAGCCCAGCCCAGCGGGCTCGCCGAGGGCCGTCGGCTGACGACGGCGTTCGGCCTGGGTGGTCCCGATCGCAAGACGCAGAAGGCGGTTCGCGCGTTGCTGACCGGGTATCTGCTGTATGCACTCGGCGGTGACAAGACGTATCGGGAGTTCGCTGATCCCGAGGTCCAATTACCCAGGACCGTCGCCGCAGAGCAGGCGGCGACGCCGGTGACCCCGGAGGAAAAGTTCGTCGCGTTACTGAAGGGCTGAGCGAACCAACCAACCGGTTGGGTGCTATAAAGTCGCAATGAGGATCGGACTTACGCTGAACTACTCCGGCGGCTTCAAGGAAGCCGTGGAGCACGTTGTAGAGCTGGAGAAGATCGGCGCCGATATCGTGCTGGTCGCCGAGGCGTATTCATACGACGCGGTCAGCCAGCTCGGCTATCTGGCGGCCAAGACCAGCACGATCGAGCTCGGGTCGGGCGTGTTCCCGATCTACACCCGCACTCCGTCGCTGCTGGCCATGACGGCCGCCGGCTTGGACTATGTCTCCGACGGCCGATTCCGGCTGGGCATCGGCACCTCCGGGCCCCAAGTCGTGGAAGGATTCCACGGTCTCGCATTCGACGCCCCGCTGGGCCGCACCCGCGAAGTGGTGGAGATCTGCCGGCAGGTGTGGCGTCGAGAACGCGTCAACTACAACGGCAAGCATTACCAGGTTCCGCTGCCGGCCGAGCGCGGCACCGGATTGGGCAAAGCACTGCAGCTGATCAACCATCCTGTGCGCGAACGGATTCCGGTATCTATCGCGGCACTGGGCCCCAAGAACGTCGAGCTGACGGCCGAAATCGCCGAAGGCTGGCAACCGATTTTCTTCTATCCGGAAAAGGCGCAATCGGTTTGGGGTGAGGCGCTGGACGCCGGACGAGCCAGACGTGATCCCACGTTGGGCCCCCTGGACGTGATGGTCGGCACATCGCTGGCCATTGGAGACGATGTCGAAGACCGGCTGGAGTGGCTCAAACCGCAGCTGGCCCTCTACATCGGCGGCATGGGTGCCAAGGGCCGCAATTTCTACCACAACCTGGCGACCCGCTACGGGTTCGGTGAGGTCGCGGACCGGATTCAGGAGCTCTACCTCAGCGGCCGCAAGAACGAGGCGATCGCCGCTGTGCCCGATGAACTGGTGCGGGCGATCTCGCTGATCGGTCCGCGCGGATTCGTCGCCGAACGGGTGGCGGCCTTCGCGGAAGCCGGCGTGACAACACTATTGGCTACCCCGGTGAGCCCCGACCGGGATGAATCGGTGCGCTATGTCGAGGCGTTGCGCGAACTACTGCCCAGCTGATCCATCACTGCCCCGCCTGGGGCAGTTCGTCGGCGGCGATCTCACACGGCGTTGACCCGTCGGGTTGCGGTTCGGACGGCGCTTGCGGCGCCGCGTCCGGCGGCTGCGGCGGTTCCGGCTGGGTAAGCGGCTCGCCGACGGAATCTCCTGCCGCTGGCGGGCTTTCGGTGGGCGCTTCGTCGGCGGCGTCCTCGTTGGTGCTGACCGGCTCGGCGTCCGCGGTATCGGCGATGCCCGAATCGTCGTCGTCGATGTCATCGTCGTCCGTCGCGTCGGCGTCGTCACCGAGTGGATCGTCGTCGTCCAAGGGATCGTCCAACAGCGGATCTCCGGACCCGGATGCGTCGGAGAAACCGTCAGCCAACGAACCCACCAGACCGCCGATACCGTCGACGATCTTGCCGACGAGGCCGCCGAGACCGCCGCCGAGACCGCCAAGGCTGCCCAGATTGCTTGCGCCGCTGGATAAGCCGGCGGTGCCGCCCAGCGGGCCGGCCAGGTCCGGAGGCACCGAAGACCAATCGTCGAGAGCGCCCGGCCGTTGGGTCGGCGGCTGGGGCGTCGGCAGTGGCGCCGGGGCCGACGCCGCAGCCGGCACAGTGGGCACCACATCGGCCGGCGTTGGCGTCTCCGGAACGGTCGCCTTGGCCGGGCTTCGACCGGGCGGCTCATCGAATACCGGTTGCCAACGTGGACCCAGTTCACCGGGAATCTCGAAATAGACGTCCCGCGTCGAGCTCAGCGCGTCGATGGCCGCGTCGTACGACGCCTCCGCCGACGCCGCGGCCGCGCGCATGGCCGTCAGCCAGTCAACCCGGATATCGTTGTCCACGTGGGGATTAACGTGTTGCCGAACCAGCTCTTCGGCCGCCGAGTCGCCCACCCCAGCCGTCACCGTCTGTGCCGCCGCCAGCCAACTGGACCGCTCCCCCAGCCTGCGATCATCGATGGCGACGGCGGTCGCCGCCTTGCCGTCGACCACCTGCCACAAGCTGTCACGCAGCGCTGCATAACCTTCGGCCGCGGCGCGGACATGCGCGACCACCTCCGCTGCGGTGTCGCAGTGGCGCTGCAGAAATTGCGCCGCGGAGTCGGCTCCAGACCCCCTCCAGGCCGCCGCGATCTCGGTGAGCTGTCCACGCTGCAGCCATAGCGCTTCGTCGATCGTGTTGACCGCCGCGCGAATCGCAGCCCTGTCGTCGTCCAAGACCCGGAGGTCAAGCCCGGTTTCGGTGTCATACCAATCCTGGACCTGTGAACCGTGCGCGGTCAGGTCAGCATGCTGATAACCAAGCGCATGACATGCCTGCACGTAGGTCTGCGTGTGCTCTACAGCGGGCCGGCCCTCGGCCAGCCGCGCCCCGACGTCGAACCGTTGGGCCATAATTCAGCCGATCCGCCCCGCGGCGCTCAGGTCGGCCCCGGTGTAGCGGTCGGCGCAGGCGCGCAGCGCCGTAGCAATCTCCACGGTCGCTCGTGCCCAATGCGCAAGCTCATCGGCCAACCGATTCAGCGCTAACCGCAGCGCGTCGCCGTGACCGACATAAGCCCGCCCGGCGGTTGCCCCGTCGAAGGCCAACCTCGCAAAGTGAGTGCGCACCGCGCCGTCAATGAGTTGCGCGGCATCGTCGAACCGGTTCGCGACGGTCCGCACCGCCGCGGCGTCGACGAACGCATTTCGTTGTCCCATACCGGCTTCGACGCATCGCGCCGTCCAGCGGTTCCGCGAAGGCGACGATGCGGGCCGCAAAGCGGCCCGAGCTGGGGCCACGCCCCCTCGCCGCTGCGCGGCTGGGGGTACCCGCACCCGCTTGCGGGGGAGAGCCGAGCAATCGGGCTGTCAGTGCTGGGCGCGGACCGTTTCAGCGACGTGGGTGGCGAGCCGATAAGCGGTGCGCTCGTCGTCCGCTTCCACCATGACGCGAATCATCTGTTCGGTTCCCGAGGGCCGCAACAAGATTCGCCCGGTATCACCGAGCTCGTCCTCAGCCTGCTGAACCGCAGTGCGAACCGAGGGCGCGGCGACGGCGGCGGCCTTGTCCGCGACCCCGACGTTGATCAGTACCTGCGGCAGGGTGTGCATTGCGGAGGCCAGGTCGCTCAACGACGAGCCGGTCTGCGCTATCCGCGACATCAGCCGCAGGCCGATGAGGATGCCGTCGCCCGTGGTCGCCAACCCGGGCAGCACGATGTGGCCGGATTGTTCGCCGCCAAGGCTGTAGTCACCGGATCGCAGCTCTTCCAAGACATAGCGGTCGCCGACGCTGGTGGTGCGAACGGTCACACCCGCCGCGCGCATCGCCAGGTGCAGTCCGAGGTTGCTCATCACGGTCGCGACCAGGGTGTTGTCGACCAGTTCGCCGGCCTCTTTCATCGCCCGAGCCAGGATCACCATGATCGCGTCGCCATCGACGACCTGGCCGGTGGCATCGATCGCCAGGCAGCGGTCGGCGTCTCCGTCGTGCGCCAGACCGAGGTCGGCGCCGTGAGCGAGGACCGCCGATCGCACCGCATCCAGGTGGGTCGATCCGCAGCGGTCGTTGATGTTGAGCCCGTTGGGTTCGGCGTGGATCGCGATGACCCGCGCCCCGGCCGCCCGGTAGGCGCGCGGTGCCGCCACCGAGGCCGCGCCGTGGGCGCAGTCGACGACGACGGTCAGCCCGTCGAGCCCAACGGTGCCGGACTTGCCGACGTGGCGCAGGTAGCGGTCCAACGCGTCTTCGGCGTCGATCACCCGTCCGATCCCCGACCCGGCGGGCCGCAGCCCGGGCCCGGTCGCGACCAGATCCTCGATCTGGTCTTCGGTCGCGTCGTCGAGCTTGTGCCCGCCCGGCCCGAAGATCTTGATGCCGTTGTCGGGCATCGGGTTGTGCGACGCCGAGATCATCACCCCGAAGTCGGCGTCGTAGGCGCTGGTCAGATAGGCCACCGCCGGCGTCGGAAGCACCCCGGCCCGCAGCGCGTCCACGCCTTCACTGGTCAGACCGGCGATCACCGCCGCTTCCAGCATCTCGCCGCTGGCACGTGGATCGCGGCCGATCACCGCAAGACGTCGGCGCGCGCTGTTCATGCTGGTCAGCCGCCGAGCAGCCGCTGCGCCCAGGGCCAGCGCGAGCTCGGCGGTGAGCTCTCGATTGGCGACTCCGCGGACGCCGTCGGTGCCGAATAGTCGACCCATGCGGACAAACCTCTCACAGTTGGTAGCCGCGCACACGCGTGACAAGAGGATTGCACGTAGTGCCACCCAACTGGTACGCGGCCGTGATCGCCGCCGGGCTCAGCGCTTGCTGTACTGCGGCGCCTTGCGGGCCTTCTTCAGGCCGTACTTCTTGCGCTCGACGGCGCGCGGGTCGCGGGTGAGGAAGCCGGCCTTCTTCAGGGCGGGCCGATCCTCGGGCGTGACCAGGATCAATGCCCGCGCAATCGCCAGCCGCAGCGCACCGGCCTGGCCGGACGGGCCGCCGCCATCGAGGTGGGCGAAGATGTCGAAGGCTTCCAGCCGGTCGACGATGACCAGCGGCGCCTTGATGAGCTGCTGGTGCACCTTGTTGGGGAAGTAGGCCTCCAGGCTGCGGCCGTCGAGCTCGAATTTGCCACTGCCGGGCACCAGGCGCACCCGTACCACGGCCTCCTTGCGGCGCCCGACCGCTTGGATCGGACGGTCGATGACGAAGGAGTCCGCGCGCGTCGCCGGCGCTGCCGCAGCTGCCGCGGCCTCGGACGTCTCGGTGGTCACGGCCTCGGCGGTTTCGGTTTCTGCCGTCTCAGTCATTAGCGCCGCTCCTCCTCATCGCTTCGCTCTGCATCGTCGTCGGCGCGGTCATTGGGTCACCTGCTTGATCTCGAACGGAGTCGGCTGCTGGGCGGAGTGCGGGTGCTGCGGCCCGGCGTAGACGTGCAGCTTGCGCTTGATCTGGCGGCTGAGCTTGTTCTTCGGCAGCATGCCGAGGATCGCCTTTTCCACCACACGGTCGGGGTGCTTCTGCATCAGGTCGCCGATCGTGCGGCTCCGCAGCCCGCCGGGATAACCCGAGTGGCGGTAAGCCAGCTTGTTGTGCAGTTTGTCGCCGCTGATGGCGACCTTGTCGGCATTGACGACGATGACGAAGTCGCCACCGTCAACATTGGGGGTGAATGTCGGCTTGTGCTTGCCGCGCAGCAGGTTGGCTGCCGCGACGGCAAGGCGGCCGAGCACCACGTCCGTGGCGTCGATGACGTACCACGACCGCGTGGTGTCACCCGCCTTCGGCGTGTATGTAGGCACAGCGCTTACCTTTTCTCTCGGGTTGGATCCCGGTGTGACCCGGGTGCCGGTCAGGCATCCGCGGCAAGGGATTGATCTCGGCGACCGACGTTGACCCGAGTCCCCGGCGTACCGCACGCCAACGGTGCAGCTTACCGGGGGTCATCCACGCAGGTCAAAACGCCGCTTTGGCCACACCGAATGCCCGGCTGGCGGTGGTCACCCGACGAAAACCGGACACCCCTTCAGTGAAATGGCTCACCATCACCGCAGATCGGGCAGCCTTTCCATCGCTCAGGCGTTGCCGCGGAAGGCTACTAAAAACCACAGTGACCCTAAATCTTGGGAGGCCAATATGCTGCAGACCACCACCGGGCAGCGCGATCGCTCAATCGCCGAAACGCTGTGGAACTGGCGCGGTGAGGCGCTCTGGATCTTCGTCGGCATTGTCTTGCTGGTCGTGTTCGTGGACCCGCTAATCCTGTTGGCTCTCGCGACCGTGGCCGTGGCTGCGGCCTGGTGGGCCTACCGCAAGGTGCAGCATCGCACGGAGAGAAGCAACGCCGAGTTGGCCACCGTGACGCATCTACGCCCGACATTGGCCGGTCAGCGTGGAAAGACTTCAGCGCACGCACCATGGCTGGGTCCCAGCGCCGCGTAGCTCTATCGACGGCCCGCGCGAGCCACGGTGAATTGCCGGTCTCGGCCAAGCGCCAGCGAATGGACTGAACTATTAACCAAATTCTGCGATTCCCGGATTTTACCAGCTAATGCGCGAACACGTTGAGGTTCATGAAACTAGGAATCGCAGGGTTGGCAACCACTGTGCTGGTGTCTGGTGGATTGAGTCTGACCGGTTTGGCGCTAGCTGCAGGTACCGCGTTTCCTCTGTTCAACCGACCCATCACCGGGCTGGTTGGGCGGCCTGACTTCCACCAGGTTTCGTTGAACTGCGCGGTCCCGCGGGCTCTCCCCTCCGTCGGGACCGCGCAGAGTCCTCATGCACGTGTCGCCGCTACCGTGCCCATACGCCGGCGGCTCTGTGATCGGCAGCCGCGACATCCTCGGCGCCGTCACGCACCGCGTTTCCCAGGTCGACCAGAATCTCGTTGAGGGCGATGGCCGCCTGATGCCACTTCAGCTGCTCGACCCCATAAGCGGTGGCGGCTTCGCGGGTCCACAGTTCCTGCAGCGGCGCAACGTGAGACTTCAACTCCTGCAATGCTGCGTTGAAGCGGGCGGAAGTGGTGTGGATCTCCTGGCGGACCGAGCATTCGATCTCTTCGAAGTTGTAGGACAGCCGCGGGTCCATTGCTGGCGGCCTCACAAATTCCCGCCGGCGCTGCCGATGTGGTGCGCATGGTTGTCGGCCGCCTCCCGCAGTGCGGCTTCGTTGTAACGAATGGTGTCCGCGATGCTGTGGAGCGCATGGTGAAGTTTCATCGACTCCGCATTCCACCGATGCACCACGTCCTTGAAGCGCGCTGCCGCCGCGCCACCCCATACCGACGACGGCACACTGCTCATACGACCGATGAATGCCTGCAGCGTCGTTCGGATCTCCTCATTACGGGTGTCGATCGCCGCTGCAACCGAGCGCATCAGATCAAAATCGGTGCTGAGCGTGTTGCCACCTGCGGATGTATTCACCTTTTCCCCTTTGCCCAACCGTCGCAGACCTAACCGCGCCAACGACATGTAGGACGCCTGCGCATCTGTTCCGGTTCCCGCCGTTCGGCAGGCGTATAACTCAGCTCAATGCCCGAGCCGACCGCACCGCCAGATCGCATACCTGCCGCATCGCATCGTCGTGTCCGTGGCGGCTTTGACACCCGATGCTGATCCGGACGGCCTTGTCGACCAGCACGGTCCATCGGATGTCGTGGCCAGACCGGACCTCCCGATAGGTCACCGCAGCGCGGCCGGCGCTATTGCCGGCCGGGTTGAAGTCAACGAATACGCCGGTTGGCTCGGCGTCAATCGCATGCTTCAGCGACTCGGCGGTGGCGCTCAGAGTTGCAATGGCAACCCGCGATTGCGTCACGTGCAGCGCCACCTCGGGATCCGACGGCGACGTGACCTGCACGCGCGCCGAACCGGGCCCGGCTACGATCCGCTGCGTCGGCCATTCCGCCGGAACCTCAAGCGCGACGCGACCTTCCACCAGAAACGTTGTCGGAACGTCACTGCCCGCGGGTGCGCTGCGACGGGCCGACGCGAGCGCCCCGAGCACTCCGATGATCAGCAGTACAACCAGCACCAGCCCCCAGTGACGGGTATAACCCCGACCCGCAACTTCGGTGTAGCACGACTCGGCAGGACTGTCTTCACGCTGAAAGATCTCTGCGGCATAACTTTTGAACAGGGCGTCATCGACTTGCACCGCGGTTATCCCGCCGCTGGCGCGCATGCCTTCAGCGATCATCGCCCCCAGCGCGCCAGCCCCGGTTACCGTGCTGGGCGTGTCAATCACGACGACGGCGGTCGGGTCCGACCTCATCTCGCGGATGGAACGGACGACCGCCTCAGCGACACACTGCGGTTCTCCGCGGCGGGTTTCGGCGATCACCGCCGCACCGGTGATCACCACGAAGCAGTCAGCGATCTCTACAACCACGGTCAGGTGCTGGGATTCGAGCGGGGATGCCTGGGTCAGCAACCATGATCGCGGTCGCATCACAACCTCGCCGGCGAGGACCCGCGCCGCCGTGCTGACCACATCGACGCGCCTCGGCGCCCACCAAGACGGGTGGACGACGATCGCACGTTCAGGGCTCCCGCAGTCCAGCGACCCCAGCACCGTCCGCCACAGCGAGTCGATAGGGACCGGACGTAGGTCGACCAGGGTTACCGGATCGTCGATGCTGTCGAACGCAATCCTTACCATCTCGTTGTCAGCGACTGCGCCGCCATCGCAACATAATTGGCGAATCACGTTTGGACCGACCTCGACTACCTGCGCGATCACGGCGGCGGGCTCCAGGCGACCTGCACCAACCGCGAGTTGCCTTGACGAGTGATCAGCGTGCCACGGCCAGGCGGCATGGGCGACTGGCGCACCGACCCAATCAATGGGCCCTCGTCCGGGCTTCCGCTCATCATCAATGCCATACAGCCGGCATCTCGCAACCCGGTGAGAAGGGGCTCGAACAGGGCACGAGCGGCACTACCGCTGCGCCGTGCCACCACTAAGTGCAGCCCCAGGTCTTTAGCTTGCGGCAGAAATTCCAACAGTGGCATCAGCGGATTGCTCCGATCGGAGGCAACCAGGTCGTAATCGTCTATCACGACGTATATCTCGGGCCCCGACCACCAGGACCGGGTGCGCAATTGCGCGGACGTAACGTTCGAAGGCGGCACCCTTCCGCGCAGCCGTTCGACAAGACGCGGTAAGGCCGCGTCGACCGCATCCGCCGAGACAAGGTATCCGCCAAGATGTTCGGACTCGGGCTCGACGACGCCGAAAAGCGAGCGTCGGAAATCGACGATGAATAATTGGGACTGGGCCGCAGTCGTGGTCCGCAAGAGCTCGCGGCAAATGGCGCGCAATGCGGCTGTCTTTCCGCATTCGCTATCCCCGAGAATCAGAAGGTGCAGCTGCTGAGCGAAATCGATTGCCAGTGGCCGTAGTTCACAATCCTCGAGACCGATGAAGATGTCGGCTTCTCGCCCTTCGACCGCTCGTTCAACTATGCTGCGGTGATCGACGAGTGTGGGCAGTAGGCGTATCGGTGGCGCGGTCGCTCCGCTGTGACGGCGCCGCAACATCTCCCCGATTCGCGCACCGGCCTCGACCAGGCCAGAGCTCGAGCCGGCGCCGTCCAGCCTGGGCAGGGCGATCACCATGTGCAGCCCATCGTGGGAAAGCCCTCGACCCGGCTTATCATCGGGGACTTGCTGAGCCCGCCGACGGTCCAGTTCGGAATCCGTGGGATCGCCGAGCCGCAACTCGATTCGGGTCCCAATCTGATCCTTGAGCGCCGGACGAATATCAGCCCACCGCGAAGCTGACATCACGATATGCACACCGAATGAGAGTCCCTGAACAGCAAGGCTTGTGATCGATGCCTCGATCGTTTCGAATTCACGACGTAGGGTTGCCCACCCATCGATAATCAGGAATACATCACCGAAGCGGTCGCATATTGGATCTTGCCTCGTCTTCAGCACGCGATAATGCGCCATCGATTCGATCCCGTGGTCGCGGAAGATGGTCTCGCGAGACCGGATGATTGCTTCAAGCTGGGCGATCATGCGCTGAGCCACCTGCGGGTCTGTTCTCCCGGCGACCGAACCGACATGCGGCCAATCACGCAGCGATGCCAACACCCCACCGCCGAAGTCGAGACAGTAGAACTGCACCGAGCCCGGCTCGTGGGTGACCGCCAGCGCAGCCATCAGCGTACGCAAAGCTGTCGACTTGCCGGACTGAGGTGCTCCAACTACAGCGACATTGCCCGCGGCGCTTGACAAGTCGATAATGAGCGGCGTTCGCCGTTGCTCGAACGGGCGATCGACGATACCGATGGAAACGGTCAACGCCTGCATGGGTTCGCCGGTGGATTCGGCCTCGCGCAGCACCGTGTCCAGGGCCGGCGCCGCTGCGAGCGGCGGTAGCCACACCTCATGCGCACGAGGCCCATGCCTGGACAGCCGATCCACGACCGTCTGCAGGAGAGTGCGCCGATCAACGACATCCATGCCGGTCCTACCGGCAAGCGTGACCGGCCCTGTCGGTCCGGCGGTGAACAATCGGACAAACGTCGGTACCCTGCCGTCATCGGGTAAACCGGAATCCTCCGCAGCCTCTGGGGTTTTCGCATTCCAAGGGCCGGAAACATACGCGGTTTGGAAGCGAATCAAGTCATCCGTGCCGACCCGTAGATAGGCTGAGCCCGGCGTGCTGGGCAATTCATAAGCATCGGATGTTCCCAAGACAAGTCGTGATTCGTTGGCCGACCATGTTTTCAGGCACACGCGATACGACAGATGCGATTCCAGCCCACGAAGTCTGCCCTCGTCCAGACGTTGGCTGGCCAGCAACAGATGCATACCCAGCGATCGCCCTAGTCGGCCGATTGCTACGAAGACGTCAGCGAAATCCGGATGATGGCTGAGCAGTTCGGAGAATTCGTCCACGATGATGAACAGCACCGGCAGTGGTGCTAATCGGCTCCCTGCACGCCGCGCCCAGCCGTAAGCGACAATCCCGTCGAGGTTGCCTGCCAAGCGAAGCGCTTCCTGTCGGCGGTTCATTTCACCGGTTAGGGCATCGCGCATTCGAGCGACCAGTGCCGCCTTGTCGGACAAGTTGGTGATGACAGCCGCGACGTGTGGCGCCGGCTCCAAGCCGGCGAATGTCGCACCACCCTTGAAGTCAATCAGGGCCAGGTTGAGCTCTTCGGGTGAATGACGGGCCATCATCCCGAGTGCGACCGTGCGCAAGAACTCCGACTTACCCGACCCGGTCGCCCCGATGCAAAGGCCATGCGGCCCCATACCTTTTTCGGCGGCTTCCTTGATATCGAGCTCCAGCGGTACGCCGGTTGGTGTCGTGCCGATTGGAACACGAAGCCGATCGCGGGGACTTCTGCTGTTCCACCGATCAGTCGGTGTGTACGACGCGAGATTGCCAATCCCAAGAAGATCGAGCCAGCCTAAGCCGACGCCGGGTGCGGCCGCGGACGCATCCGGCCCAGCCCGGTACCCGGCCAGTCTTTGCGCACACGCCAGCGCAGCGGTGTAACTCATCTGGTCCGGGTGTGCGTACGCTTCGTCGTCGCCCGACGGCGCGGTTGCCACCTGGTTCTCGCTCACCCGCAGCCGCAGCACCCCAGCTGTTGCTGCGCCGTCATCGCAGTTGTCGACCGTCAGCAAAGTCGCCCCGCCGGTGGCGCTTTCGATCACGCCTCCGCTATCGAGGTCGTGGTCGACAACGACTATCACGTGGGCCGGCGCGCGGTCAGGCATCAAACCGGCGAGCGCCTTCTCGGCCGCAGCCAGCGACGAGTACACCATCCGGGCAGAGCCGAGCCGGTCGTTGGCGTGCGGATGTTGATTGTGCGGTAACCATTTCAACCAGTCCCAGTCGCCTCGATTGCGGTTACTGACTACGGCGACAATCAAGACCAGGCTCGGACTGTGCATCACGGCGAGCTGACAAATCATCGCGCGCAACAGTGCACGCGCGTGCATCGTGTCCCCGCCGACCGCCACGGCCTTCATTCCGCGTAGGGCGATCGCGATCGGCGCACCCGCGACTGTCGAGTGCGTTTGGAGGAATCGGCGCAGCGCTGTGCTGGTTACTGGATCCAGCCGCTGAACGGGCCCGGTCGGCGGGGGCACCAAACGGGTGGCAAGATGCTGTGTTCCGACACCGATCCGAACGTCGCAGAAGTCTGAGTCCGCCGGTCGCCGTTCCCACATCCGGCAGCTGCCCACCAGCGTCCACAGCGCGTCAGGATCAGGATGGCACCACACCAGCGAATAGCACTGTGCCGCCGCGGTCTTGACGACGGTGCCGCGTAAGTCGGAGAGGTAGCCCAGATACTCGGCGCGGTCAGCGTTGATCTCACCGCGCTGTCGATCCGCGCCGGACACCACCGTCGCCACTGCTGACAACAGCATCATCAACGGAAACGTCATGAACACCGGATTGCGCGCCACGCCCGACCGTGAAACAAAGACCACCGCCATCATCCCCACAGTCGCGATGGCCATGACGACCGGCAGAAGACGGGTCATCACGTTCGTCCGTACCGGTCGCGTCACTTCCGGCGGAGCCGCGACAACGGTGTCGGCCGTCTCGAACACCGGAGGGTGCAGCCGCGTCGGCGACATGAACTCCACTGTCGCAGAGCTATCCCGCTGCCCCATCTAGCCCTCCCGCATCATCACTGCGCCAAATGCGATTGGCACCGTATGTGCGAGCGCAATCAGCTGCAAGTCAGCTGTGGATCAACGCATACGCGGTCTTGCGCCGCCGGTTAGCGTCCGGGTCAGCATCCGCATTGGCGAATGGAGGTCGCAGTGCAGCAAGCATTGGGAGAACGCCAAAGCGGCGAACGCCGTCTGCCCGACGGAGGGTTGCGGCGGGTGTCGGTTCATGCCGACTCCTCCCACGTCGACTTGGTGTTATCGGCCGCAGTGCCGCTTGGATCGCTGATGCCACCCATTGTGGACATCCTGGCGGCTAAGTGCGGTCACCGCGCTCAGCAGGTGGCTATTCGGCATCAGCTTTCCCTTCCGGGAGATATCGCACTCGACCCATCGAAGACGCTCTCCCAGCTAGGAATCCGGGATGGAACGACATTGATCTTGACCAGCTCGTCGACCGTCTTAACGCCGCCGCGTTTCGATGACGTAGCAGAGGCGGTATCAGCGGCGCTCGCTGCCGCGGCGCGACCTTGGACCCGGCAAGCGGCCCGGCTCATCAGCGTATTGGCAGCGAGTTGGCTGACCTGCACGGGCTCAGCGGTCTTGATTCGAGCAGCCTTTGCCACCAACGATGCCCGCCGCAGCAGCTGTGCCGGCGTTGCGGCGATGGCCGGTTTTATCGCTCTGCCAGCGGCGGCAGTCGCCTATCGCGTGTTTCGCGATAGGACTGCCGGACTCACGCTGGGTCTGGCGGCTAGCGGATTCGCCGCACTCGCCGGGTTGCTGGCCGTTCCCGGCGACTTGGGCGCACCAAATGCGCTGCTTGCAATGGCCGCTGCGGCGACATCGGCGACGGCCATGCGCGTGATAGGTTGCTGCACAACCGTGTTCACGGCTTTGACATGTTTCGCGGCGGTCGAAGCGGCAGCTGCGGTGGTGGGCGCGGTGACCGCCGCGCCGCTACAGACGATCGGGGCGGCGTCCGCAGCGATATCGCTGGTCTTGGTAGAAGCTTCTGCACCGATGTCGATGATGCTGGCGGGGTTGTCCTCACAAGTGAGGTCCGAGCCCGACCCCGCAAGGGGCGAGCCTGCGTCCGCTCCACATCGCCTGAGCGCCAGAGCGATCCGCGCCAACAACTGGCTGACTAGCCTGGTCGTCGCATTCTCCGCTGCGGCGGCGCTGGGAGCCGTCGGCGCAGCGGCCGGATCGTACTTCGGCGGTGGCCAACGCTTGCTCGGCATTGCGTTCGCCACTATCACCGGAGGTGTGCTGTTGTTGCGGGCGCGCTCACACCAAGACCTAGCGAGATCCGTGCCGCTGGTGGCGGCTGGAACAGCCACGCTCAGCGCCACACTTGTCATCGCAGCTGTTGCCTATCCGCTGAGCACGTCGTACATCGTTGCCGCGTCGACGATGCTGGCCGCCGGCGCGCTATGTCTCGGTTTCATCACCCAAACGATGACGTTCTCTCCCTTTGGGCGACGAAGTGTAGAACTGCTGGAGTATCTCGCCTTGGCCGTCGTCGTGCCGCTGGCGTGCTGGATCTGCGGGATTTACGGCGCTGCGCGTGGCATGAACTTGCCATGACCACAGCGAAGTCCAGAGCGCTCCGCTGTGCGACGGCGGTGCTGATTGCCTTGCTGCCCCAAGGTGCGGCCCCGGCCGCGCGTGCGGTCTCGCCACCACCGATCGACAACAGCCGGCTACCCGAACCGGCGCCACCCACGCCGCCGCAGCCCACCGTGCAGCGCGAGATGTGCGCTGTGCCATCGATAACTCCCGATGCGGACCGGACCAACGCCTCCGGCCAACTCTCCGGACTTGACCTGCAACAGGTTTGGAAACTGACACGTGGTTCGGGTCAACGGGTCGCTGTCATCGACACCGGGGTTTCGCCGCACTCACGGCTGCCTCATACCGCGGCCGGAGGTGATTATGTATTCACCGGCGACGGCACCCAAGATTGCGATGGACACGGGACCGCGGTTGCCGGGATCATCGCCGCCGCAATGGATCCGCATCATAGGGATGGATTCAGCGGGGTCGCCCCGGGTGTCAGTTTGATCAGCATCCGCCAGTCAAGCACCAAGTTCGGCGCGGTGGCGGATCCGTCCAACTCTGGATTCGGTGATGTCGGCACCATGGCACAAGCCGTTCGTACCGCGGCGGATCTTGGCGCTTCGGTGATCAATATCTCCTCGGTTGCCTGCATCCGCACCGGGTCGACGCTCGACGACCGCGCACTTGGCGCCGCGCTCTCCTACGCGGTTGACGTCAAGAACGTCGTCGTGGTGGTCGCCGCCGGCAACACCGGCACTGGGCAATGTCCCGCTCAGCCGCCCCAAGCAACTTGGGACACGGTCACGGTTGTGGTCAGTCCGGCCTGGTATGACGACTACGTGCTCACCGTGGGCTCGGTGAACGCGCGCGGCGAACCGTCGTCGTTCACCCTTGCCGGACCTTGGGTGGATGTCGCTGCCCCTGGCGAGGCGGTGATATCGCTGAGCTCGTCGGGCGATGGATTAGTGAATACCTTTGATGGGCAGAATAATTCGCGTGCGCTTTCGGGCACCAGCTACGCCGCGCCAGTGGTCAGCGGGTTGGCGGCGTTGATCCGATCCCGGTTCCCGAAGCTGACGGCTCGCCAGGTCATGCAACGCATCGAGGCCACCGCGCATCATCCGCCCGGCGGGTGGGATCCTCTGGTGGGCGCGGGCGTTGTCGACCTCCTTGCCGCGGTCAGCACCGACCCACCGGCAATCCCGGCTCCTCTGCCACAACGCACACCGGTGCCGATTGCGCCGCCTCCGCTTCCTGCGCCGACGGACCACGGTTCGCGAAACACGGCGTTCATGGGCGCAGCGATCTGCGGTGGCGTGTTGGCGGTAATGCTGACCATCGGCGCACTGACGGCCCGGCTACGGCGAGCCGGGGGTCGACCGGACTGACTTAATCCCGACGGCGAGAGTGTCCTGGGCGACGGAGGCGTTCGCCCGACTTAATTCCGGACCCGCGGGCAGTTTGGCTAATACCGGCCACGGCGCCGGGATCGCCGTATCGGGCAGACCGAGGTCGTGTGCCGCATCGTCATCGTGTATGGCAAATCGCACACCGGTATCGGTTATCAGGTATCGGGTGCCGGCGCGCGGGTTATCTCCCGACAGGCCAGTGGCGCGCACATACGCACTGCGCCCGGGCGCAAGATAAACGGCGTCGACCGCTGGGCCCTTTCCGTCGGCCTGCGATAGCATCACCGCCTCTTGGCGCGCCGGGATAGGCAGAGCGCCGGCCAAAAACGAGATCTCGACCCCGCCCGACGCAGCGTGCCTCCAGCTGGCGCACAGCGCCGCACCTCCGGCATCCGGCGGCGTCGGCGCCCGGTCGGGAAAGGTGGCCACCGGCAAGTCCGTCACCGTCGGAGTCGCGCGGATGATGTCGGGCGCGACCGAGATGGCGGTGCGGGTGCCTCGCGAGTCGGTGAATCGCAGCAGATCTGCGGCGACCTGGCCGATGCGTTGAATCCCGTGGCTGAGTACGACGTAGTACTCGTCGCCGTCGACGCGGGTCATGCGGAGGACGCTGCCGACCGGAAATCCCGGCAGTGCGGCCGGTCCGCGGCCGCCGGCGTCAGGAATCCGCGGCGCCGTGATGGGCGGTGCCTCTGGGACGGCATTCAACAGCATCGGTGACACCGTCAATGGGATCTGACCGTCCAGCCTCAGTGCACGCACAACCGCAGGTTCATCGAGATTCACGACGGCTCGGCGACCGGCGTAGAGCAGGTAGGTCGACCCGCCGGAAACCGGCCTGACCAGCACGGATTGTTCGCTTGCCAAGGGGTGTGACAGTGGTCCCTCGGCTCGGCCGATGACGACCGTCGTACTCGGTGCGGCGCGATCGCCGCCGTCACAAACCGCCCACCGCAATTCATCCTCGGCGAGGGGCATTCCCAGGAATTGCGGAGCACCGGGGATGCCGAGCAGGAGTCCCCTTTTGCTATGGCTCAATTCCGATTCAGGTATTGGCTGAGGGTCAGCGTTCGTTTTCACGATCAGCCTGGCCGAGGCCAGATTCAGCACCGGATGCAGGGCTTCACCCATCCGGACGTAGAGCGCCCCCGACTCTTTGCCCATCACGATCGGCGCGTTCGCCACCGCCGGTTGTGGGCGTACCACGGCCACGAGCGCACATCCAGCCAGCCCGATGACCGCCAGCACCGAGCCGGCCGTTAGCGACTGCATCGAGGCGCGGATCGGTTCGTTCACCCCGCGGATGTCCCTGCCCAGCAGCGCGCATTCGATACGACGTCGCAGGAATCGATACCCGCTGAGGTGCAGTCGTGTAGTCGGTTGCCGTGCCATCAGTCCCTCAAGTCACCCGGGGCCAGTCCGCTTCACGATATTCCGTGGTCATGCGGCGTCTCGCCGTCGATCCACAGCGCGGGCCTGACAACCGCCGATGTGACCTTCGGCCCGATTCTCGTTAAAATCGCCTGGTGAGCATTCACCGCTTGAGCCGTTCGGTGCCCCGTCGTCGCTGGTCACGCGGCTTGCGTTGGGTCGGCCCGGGCGCCGCCGCGCTGCTGGCCGCCGGTGTCCTGCTGGTCGCCCCCAGCGCCGTTCCGCGCGCCGTCCCGTCGGCCGGCGCCGACAACTGCCCGGACGTAGCGCTGACCTTCGCCCGCGGCACCGACGAGCCGGCCGGCCTGGGACACGTCGGGCAGGCGCTCGCCGACGACCTGCGCCAGAACACCGGCAAGAACATCGACGCCTACCCGGTCAACTACAAGGCCAGCTTGCTGCAGTTGCACGGTGGTGACGGCGCCAACGACGCCATCAAGCACATCAAAGACGTGGCCGACAAATGCCCGAACACCCCGCAGGTGCTCGGCGGATACTCGCAGGGCGCGTCGGTGATCGACATCGTCACCGGGGTTCCCATCGGCGGCATCGGCTGGGGCGGTTCGCTGCCGCCCCAGTACGCGAACAACATCGTCGCGGTGACCACCTTCGGTAATCCGGCCGACCGCAGCGGCGGCCCGATCTCGGCGCAGAGCCAGCTGTTCGCCGCCAAGGCCATCGATTTCTGCAACCCCGAGGACCCGATCTGTCACGCGGGTCCCGGCAACCAGTGGAGTGGGCACACCGAGGGCTACGTGCCCGTCTACACCAGCCGGGCGGCCAGTTTCGTTCAGACCAGGCTGTTGTCGGTGCTACCCCCCACCGCGCCGCAAGGGCCCATGGGCGTGCTACCCGGGCCTGGACCATTGCCCGGGCCTGCGCCCAGTCCCGATGGCCAACCACCGGCGAACGTCGTCGTCGATCAGCCCGCGGTATTTCACTAACGGGTTACCCGGCGCGCTGACCGCCGGCCGGCCCACTACTATCGGGCCATGAAGCTGCGCTCGATAAACCCACCGCCACGGTCGGTCTTGGGCAGGTTCGCCGCCGCAGGATTGCTCGCCTCTGCGATGCTGCTTGCGCCCGCGACAACCCCGACCTTGATCTCGACGGCATCGGCCGCCTGCTCGGACGTCGAGGTGGTGTTCGCCCGCGGGCGACAGGAATCGCCCGGCGCCGGCGTCGTCGGCAACGCCTTCGTCAGCGCCCTGCGGTCGAGAGTCAATCGAAACGTCAGTCTCTACGCGGTGCGCTACCCCGCCGACACCGAGGTCGACGTCGGCGCCAACGACATGAGCGGTCACGTCCAGTCCACCATCAACGGCTGCCCGAACACCCGGGTGGTGTTGGGCGGCTACTCGCTGGGCGCGGCGGTCACCGACGTCGTGATGGCGGCTCCCGGCCCGATGTTCGGCTTCACCAATCCGCTGCCGCCGGGTGCCGATCAACACATCGCAGCGATCGCGCTGTTCGGCAACGGCACCCAGTGGGTCGGGCCGATCGCGAATTTCAACCCGGTCTACACCGACCGGACCATCGACTTGTGCCACGGCACCGACCCGATCTGCAATCCGGCCGACCCGCACACCTGGAACCAAAACTGGCCGCAACACTCTGGCAGCCTCTATATCCAGGACGGCATGGTCAATCAGGCCGCCGACTTTGTCGCGGGCAAGCTGCAGTAATCGTTCGCAGCGGCAGGGAGACCGCGAGACATATAAGCCAACCCTGCAGGTTGTATCAGGGACATATTAGCTTTGCTCGCTAATATCCGCTCATAAAATTTGCTCCGATTGACGCCCGATCGCGGCTTTGTGGCAGGTCAAGTGCCGCAAAACGGGTGGCCAGCTTCGCCGGTGGCGCTTTGCTCGCCGCGGGTCTGCTGATCGCCCCGGCACTGGCACCCGTTCCGGCAATGGGGACCATTCCCCGGGGCGTCGGCGGCATGCCCGGACGCCGAAGTGGATTTCGCCCGCGGCCGCGAAGAAGCCCCCGGGGTCGGCGAGGTCGGCCAGGCGTTCATCAACTCGCTGCAATCGAAGGTGCCGCACATGTCGATCGGCGAATACGGGGTGAACTATCCCGCCGACGTCAGTGTCACCAAGGGGTCCAACGACATGAGCGCCCACGTTCAGTCAATGGCGTCGAGCTGCCCGAACACCAAGCGGCGGCTGATGTGGTGGTCGCGATGAACCAACCGGGATTCGGCTACACCGATGTTCTGCCGCCGGCTATGGACCAGCACATCGCTGCCGTCGCCTTGTTCGGCAACGGCACCCAACGTGTGCTCGGTCCGGTCCCCGATTTCAGCCCCGCGTTCGCCGGCAAGACCATCGACCTGTGCGCCGACGGCGACCCGATCTGCACCCCAAGCGTGCACGGTCTGCACTGGAACTCGCATCTGCAGCCGTCGTACATCACTTCCGGGCTGGTGAACCAGGCGGCCAGCTTCGTGGCCGGCAAGCTGTAGCCGGGGGTTAGTCCCGGGTTCGTAGGTCGCGGGTAACCAGAGTCCGCGCCTGCAGTTCGCCGTCCGGCGGGTAGTCCACGCCGATCAGCGTCAAGCCCCGCGCCGGTGCGGCGGCGAAGTCGCTGGAGCGCCGCGTTGCGGTGAGTAGCCCGCGGCACCACGTCGCGGTGCGCCGGTGTTCGCCGACGGCCAGCAGCGCGCCGACCAGCGACCGCACCATCGACCAGCAGAACGCATCGGCGCTGACGTGTGCGGTGATCAGATCACCCTCGCGGGACCAGTCCAGCCGCTGCAGGTCTCGAATCGTGGTAGCGGCCTCGCGGTGACGACAAAACGCGGCGAAGTCGTGCAGTCCCAACAGGTTTCGCGACGCCGTCATCATCGCGTCGACGTCAAGCGGGCGCGGCCAGGCGGTGATATAGCGGGCCTCGTGCGGCTCCACCCCGTAGGCAGCGGTCGAGAGCCGATAGATGTAGTGGCGCCGCAGCGCCGAGAATCGTGCGTCGAAACCCGCAGCCGCGCGGACGATCCGGCGGATCCGAACGTCGGCAGGCAGGAGCCGGCCCAAACGCCGGACCAGCGGCAGGTATTCCGGTTCATTTTGTCGGGGCGAACGAGGATATGCATTGGGCAGCGCATCGAGCGGAACGTCGATATGGGCGACCTGACCGATGGCATGCACGCCGGTGTCGGTGCGCCCGGCCGCCCGCAACCGCACCGGGGTCCGAAACACCGTCGAAAGCGCTTCCTCGAGAATGCCCGCAACCGTGCGCTGACCTGACTGCGTTGCCCATCCGGCGAAATCCGTTCCGTCATAGGCGATATCGAGCCGAAGACGAACGCACCCGCCATCGGCGTCGATGGCGGGCACGTCGTTCAACGGCAAGTTGCTAGGACTTGTCAGCGTCCTCGGCTTTCGTCTCAGCGGCCTCGGGCTCATGGGCCTCCGCCTCGGCTTCCGGCTCAGGCGTCGTGGCCCCGGTCTGGGCGGCAACTTCGGTGGTCTCGGCCTCGGCCGCCGCCTCCTCCGCCTCCGCCTCTACTGCGGCCGCCTCCGGCTCGGCCTCGGGCGCTGCCTTCGGAGCAGCCTTCGAAGCGCCGACCCGACGCGCACGTTCGGCTTCCGAGGTGACCGTCTTCTCCTGCACCAGCTCGATCACCGCCATCGGGGCGTTATCGCCCTTGCGTGCCTCGACCTTGATGATGCGGGTGTAGCCGCCGTTGCGGTCGGCGAAGAACGGCCCGATCTCGGCGAACAGGTTGTGCACCACGTCCTTGTCGCGGATCTTCTTGAGCACCTCACGCCGGTTGTGCAGCGTGCCCTTCTTGGCGTGGGTGATCAGCTTCTCCGCGTAGGGCCGCAATGCCCGAGCCTTGGTCTCGGTGGTCTTGATCCGACCGTGCTCGAACAGCGCCGTCGCCAGGTTGGCCAGAATCGCCTTCTGGTGCGAAGACGACCCGCCGAGGCGAGGACCCTTGGTGGGCTTGGGCATTGCTGACGCTCCTGTCTAGATTCTCAATCCAACTGTCCGGCTCCTCAGCGGGCCGTTGACGGCCCGCATCGTCACCGGACGGCTTTAGAGCTGTTCGGTTTCCGCATAGTCCTGGTCGTCGTAAGCACCCTCGCTCGACCAGGTGCCGGTGGCAACGTCGTAGCCGGCGACCTCCGACGGGTCGAAGCTGGCGGGGCTGTCCTTAAGCGACAGACCCAGCTGGTGCAGCTTGACCTTCACCTCATCGATGGACTTCTGGCCGAAGTTGCGGATGTCGAGCAGGTCGGACTCGGTGCGCGAGACCAGCTCGCCGACGGTATGCACGCCCTCGCGCTTGAGGCAGTTGTACGAGCGCACGGTCAGATCCAGGTCGTCGATCGGCAGCGCGAACGACGCGATGTGATCGGCCTCGGCCGGCGACGGCCCGATCTCGATACCCTCGGCCTCGACGTTGAGTTCGCGTGCCAGACCGAACAACTCGACCAGCGTCTTACCGGCCGACGCCAACGCGTCACGTGGGCCGATCGAGCTCTTGGTCTCGACGTCGAGGATCAGCTTGTCGAAGTCGGTGCGCTGCTCGACACGGGTGGCGTCGACCTTGTAGGTCACCTTGAGCACCGGCGAGTAGATGGAATCGACGGGGATACGGCCGATTTCGGCTCCCGACGCCTTGTTCTGCACGGCCGGGACGTAGCCGCGGCCACGCTCGACGACCAGCTCGATCTCGAGCTTGCCCTTGTCGTTCAGCGTCGCAATGTGCATCTCGGGGTTGTGCACGGTCACACCGGTCGGCGGCACGATGTCACCGGCGGTGACCTCGCCCGGGCCCTGCTTGCGCAGATACATCGTCACCGGCTCGTCTTCCTCCGAGGACACCACCAGGCTCTTAAGGTTCAAGATGATGTCGGTGACGTCTTCCTTCACGCCTGGCACGGTGGTGAACTCGTGCAGCACACCGTCGATACGGATGCTGGTGACGGCCGCGCCGGGAATCGACGACAGCAGCGTCCGACGCAGCGAATTACCAAGCGTGTAGCCGAATCCCGGCTCCAGCGGCTCGATGACGAACTGCGAACGGTTGTCGTTGATGAGCTCTTCGGACAGGGTGGGTCGCTGTGAGATCAGCATGGTATTTCTTCTTCTCCTTCTCGGCACCCGCTATTTGATGCCGCTAAGACCTGCACTGGGTTCAGTGCAGGGGGTCTTACTTCGAGTAGTACTCGACGATCAGCTGCTCGGTGAGCGGCACGTCGATCTGGGCACGCTCGGGCAGTTGGTGGACCAGGATGCGCTGACGCTCGCCGACCACCTGCAACCAGCTGGGGATCGGACGGTCACCGGCGGTCTCCCGTGCGATCTGGAACGGCACCGTGTTGAGCGACGAGTCCCGCACATCGATGATGTCGTACTGCGACACCCGGTAGCTGGGGACGTTGACGTGCACGCCGTTGACCGTGAAGTGGCCGTGGCTGACCAGCTGGCGGGCCATCCGGCGGGTGCGAGCTATCCCGGCGCGGTAGACCACATTGTCCAGCCGGCTCTCCAGGATCTGCAGCAGTCTCTCACCGGTCTTGCCGGTGTGACGAGTGGCCTCTTCGTAGTAGCGGCGGAACTGCTTTTCCATGACGCCGTAGGTGAAGCGGGCCTTCTGCTTCTCCTGCATCTGCAGCAGGTACTCGCTCTCCTTGATCCGCGCGCGGCCGTGCTGGCCGGGCGGGTAGGGACGCTTCTCGAACGCCTGGTCGCCGCCGATGAGGTCGGTGCGCAGCCGGCGTGATTTCCGGGTGATGGGTCCGGTGTAACGAGCCATTGTCTGTCTCTTCCTCCTGGGCCGACTAGACTCTCCGCCGCTTGGGCGGACGGCAGCCGTTGTGCGGCTGGGGGGTGACGTCAGAGATCGCGCCGACCTCCAGGCCTGCGGCCTGCAGCGATCGGATCGCGGTCTCCCGGCCCGAGCCCGGGCCCTTCACGAACACGTCGACCTTCTTCACGCCGTGCTCCTGCGCCTTGCGGGCGGCGTTCTCGGCGGCCAGCTGGGCGGCGAACGGCGTCGACTTGCGCGAGCCCTTGAAGCCGACGTGGCCCGACGACGCCCAGGCGATGACGTTGCCCTGTAGGTCGGTGATCGTCACGATCGTGTTGTTGAACGTGCTCTTGATGTGGGCGGCGCCGTGCGGGATGTTTTTCTTTTCCCGCCGCCGGGTCTTCTGACCCTTCTTGGGGGCGGCGGCGCCTGCCTTCTTGGCTGGGGGCATGACTTACTTCGCCTTCTTCTTGCCTGCGATGGTGCGCTTGGGGCCCTTGCGGGTACGCGCGTTGGTCTTGGTGCGCTGGCCACGCACCGGCATGCCGCGGCGGTGCCGTAACCCCTGGTAGCAGCCGATCTCAATCTTGCGGCGGATGTCGGCCTGCACCTCGCGGCGCAGGTCACCCTCGATCTTCAGATTGGCTTCGATGTAGTCGCGCAAGTGGGTCACCTGGTCGTCGGTGAGGTCCTTGGTGCGCAGGTCTTTGTCGATACCGGTGGCGGCCAAAATCTCGTTCGACCGGGTACGGCCAACGCCGTAGATGTAGGTCAACGCGACCTCCATGCGCTTGTCGCGCGGGAGGTCAACGCCCACAACTCGAGCCATGAGTGGCGTTCCTTCTGTTCGCGGAGGTCTGATCCCAGTCCGTTCCCGGCTGACTGCTCCGGGGTCCGGCCTCCGTTCCGGACGTCGATGAACGGCCTATCCGTTCACTGGTGCTGGGAGGTCTGCATTCAGTTGTGTGCGCGCGTGTGGCTGCTAGCCCTGGCGCTGCTTGTGGCGCGGATCAGAGCAGATCACCATGACCCGCCCATGCCGACGGATCACCCTGCATTTGTCGCAGATCGGCTTGACGCTCGGGTTCACCTTCACGGCTGTTTCGATCCTGTTCTATCTACTTGTTGGTTGTTTCGTTCGGGCTTTACTTGTAGCGGTACACAATGCGGCCGCGGGACAGGTCGTAGGGAGACAACTCCACCACCACCCGGTCCTCGGGCAGGATGCGGATGTAGTGCTGCCGCATCTTGCCGCTGATGTGGGCAAGCACCTTGTGGCCGTTCTCCAGCTCAATGCGGAACATCGCATTGGGCAGGGGCTCGACCACGCGGCCCTCGACCTCTATGGCGCCGTCCTTCTTGGCCATAACTTTTCAGAAATCCTCGTCTTTGGTTTCGTTGCTTCTACGCCCGGATCAGCGCAGCATTGGCTGGCTTAACAACGTGAGCCGGTGACAGGAAATTCCTAGGACTGGGCACGCAAGAAACCAGCGCGATGACGCACCGTTGCTCCACGATACCCGCTCATTCCGGCTGACCAAAATCGCTCTGAGCGGAATCGGACCGGCCGACCTGGACCCACGCACCCGCCCTGACAAGCGCATACTTAACGCCAATGACCAATCCCGCAAACCCCGCAAGTTCCGACCCCCAGACCCGCAAACCGGTGATCTTGACCGTCGACGACGATCCCGCGGTATCCCGGGCCGTCGCCAGGGACCTGCGTCGCCACTACGGCGAGGCCCACCGGATCGTACGGGCGGAGTCGGGCCCGGATGCGCTGGAAACCCTCAAGCAGCTCAAACTGCGTGGTGAGACGGTCGCAACGCTCGTCGCCGACTACCGGATGCCGCAGATGACCGGTATCGAATTCCTCGAGCACGCGATGGACCTGTACCCGTCGGCGCGACGGGTGCTGCTCACCGCTTATGCCGACACCCACGCCGCGATCGACGCCATCAACGTCGTCGACCTCGACCACTACCTGCTCAAGCCATGGGATCCGCCCGAGGAAAAGCTCTACCCCGTGATCGACGCCCTGCTGGACGCCTGGAAGCGGGCGCCGGCTCACGCCATCCCGCACACCAAGGTGATCGGGCACCGCTGGTCGGCGCGATCCTGGCAGGTTCGCGACTTCCTGGCCCGCAACGGGCTCTACTACAACTGGTTCATGGCCGATGAGCCCGAGGGCGAACAGCTGTTGCGGGCCGCCGGCAAGGACGGTCTGCGGCTACCGGTCGTCGTCACCGAACGCGGCGACACCCTGATCGAACCCAGCGACGCCGAACTGGCCGACACGTTAGGCCTCACCACCACGCCGTCGCAGGAGTTCTACGACCTGATCGTGGTGGGCGGCGGACCTGCGGGCCTGGCCGCCGCTGTCTACGGCGCCTCGGAAGGGTTGCGCACGGTGCTGATCGAACGGACCGCGACGGGCGGCCAGGCCGGCCAGAGCTCGCGGATCGAGAACTACCTGGGCTTCCCGGACGGGGTGTCCGGTGGCCAGTTGGCCGATCGGGCGCGCAGGCAGGCGGAGAAGTTCGGCGCCGAACTGATCACCGCCCGCGCGGCCACCGCCTTGGAGGTCAACGGGTCCAAGCGCACCATCCGCTTCGCCGACGGCGGCTCCATCGACGCACACGCCGTCATCCTGGCCACCGGCGTCGCCTACCGTCAGCTGGCGGCGACCGGCTGCGACGAGCTGACCGGCCGCGGCATCTATTACGGGGCCGCGGTTTCCGTCGCGTCGGACTGCAAGGACGAAGAGGTCTACGTGGTCGGCGGGGCCAATTCGGCCGGCCAGGCCGCGATGTATCTGTCCCGCCAGGCGAAATCGGTGACCATCGTCGTGCGTGGCCCGTCGTTGGAGGCGTCGATGTCGTACTACCTGATCCAGCAGATCGAGCAGAACCCCAAGATCAACGTGCGCACCTGTACCGAAGTTCATTGCGCCACCGGAGACGATCACCTGGAGAAGCTGACCCTGGTCGACAATCGGACCGGCGGTACCGAGGATGTCACCTGCGGCCGAATGTTCATCTTCATCGGAGCCGCACCGCGCACCGACTGGCTGGACGGCGTGGTCGCGCGCGACGACCGCGGCTTCATCCTCACCGGGCCGGACCTGCGCAACGTCTGCGGATGGACGCTGGACCGTCCACCACACCACCTGGAAACAAGCGTGCCGGGCGTGTTCGTGGCCGGCGATGTGCGCGCCGACTCCGCCAAACGGGTCGCGGCCGCGGTGGGAGAAGGATCGATGGCCGTGATGTTGGTTCACCGTTACTTGGCGGAGTCATGACCGCACCCCCATGTGACGCCGACGAGCTGCGCACCCTGTTCTTGTTCGAGGCGCTCTCCGACGAGCAGCTCGATACGTTGTGCGCCAACGGCCACATCGAGCACTACGAATCGGGACCGATCATTGTTGAGGGTGAGCCGGCGACCTGTTTCTACGTTCTGATCGAAGGCGAGCTGGCGATGTCGAAGCTCTCCGGCGGCCAGGCCATCGAGACGAACCGGACATCACAGCGCGGCGTCTATTGCGGTGCGTGGCGGGCGTTCACCGGCGGGAAGCAAAAGCTGTACGACGCGTCGGTGCACGTGACCAAGCCGTCGCGGTTCTTCGTGATGGACGCCCCGGTGTTCGCCACGTTCATGAAGGACCAATTTCCGATGGCCGTTCACCTGCTCGACGGGATTGCGGTGGGCACCGACCGGACCCGCAGGATCATCGACAACCGGGAGAAGCTGCTCGCGCTAGGCCGGTTGTCGGCCGGGCTGACCCATCAGCTGAACAATCCCGCCGCGGCCATCGCACGGGCCGCCGACGAGCTGCGCGGCCGGATCGCCCGCATGCGCGGGAAACTGGTGATGCTCGCCGACGGCACCGTCAGCGCTGAAACGCTGAACGCATTGGTGCGGCTGCAGGAGGCGGTCGCCGAGCAGGTCGCCAAATCGGCGTCGCAGCACCTGACCGCGCTCGAATCCGCCGACCGCGAGGACGCTATCGGCGAGTGGCTGGAGGACCACGACGTCGACGGCGGGTGGGACATCGCACCGACACTCGTCGAAGGCGGCGTCGACACCGACTGGCTGGAGCGGATTGCCGCAACCGCCGAGGAATTGGATGCTTCGGCCTCGTTGGAGGAGGCGGTCCGCTGGATCAGCTACACCATCGAAAGCGAGCTTCTGATGAATCAGATTTCGGAAGCGAGCAAGCGGATTTCGGCGTTGGTCGCCGACGCCAAGCAATATTCCCGGATGGACCGGGCCCTGTTCGACGTGGCCAATGTGCACGAACTGCTGCGCAGCACGCTGGTGATGTTCGCCGACCGATTGGGCAAAGACGGCGGCAAGCACACCGGCGCGATCACAGTGGTCAAGGAATTCGACCAATCGCTTCCCGAAATCCCTTGCTTTCCAGGCGATCTCAACCAGGTCTGGACCAACATCATCGACAACGCGCTGGCGGCGATGCGCGAGAAGGGCGGCACACTGACCGTCCGCACTGGTAGGGAAGGCGAGAAGCTGGCCCGCATCGAGATCTGCGACACCGGGCCCGGTATCCCCGACGAGGCGCGCGAGCACATCTTCGAGCCCTTCTTCACCACCAAACCGGTCGGCGAGGGCACCGGCCTCGGGCTGGATTTGGCGTGGAACATCGTCGTGAAGAAACATCGCGGGGATTTGCGCGTGGAGTCTGTCCCTGGCAATACCCGCTTCATCGTGTTGCTGCCCCTGGAAAAACCGCGCGTCGAGGATTTGGCGGATCCCGACCTGGACGCAGAACTGGCGGAATAGCGGCATCACGGCACAGGTTGGAGACACCATGACTGATGCAGCGAGTAAACCCAATCTTGGTCGGTTCGGATCGTTCGGCCGCGGCGTCACCCCGCAGCAGGCCAGAGAAATCGAGGCCCTCGGCTATGGGGCCGTCTGGGTAGGCGGCTCACCACCGGCCGAGCTGGAATGGGTGGAGCCCATCCTCAAAGCCACCACCACGCTGCAGGTGGCCACCGGCATCGTCAACATCTGGTCGGCGGCGGCTAAGCCGGTCGCCGAGTCTTTTCACCGCATCGACAAGGCCTACCCCGGCCGCTTCGTGCTGGGTATCGGCGTGGGGCATCCCGAAGCGATTACCGAATACCGCAAGCCCTACGACGCGCTGGTCGACTATCTCGACCAACTCGACGACTACGGCGTGCCCGCCAACCGTCGGGTGGTTGCCGCGCTGGGTCCGCGGGTGCTGAAGCTTTCGGCGCAGCGCAGCGCCGGAGCGCATCCCTACCTGACCACGCCGGAGCACACCGCGCACGCCCGAGAACTCATCGGCCGGTCGGCCTTCCTGGCACCCGAGCACAAGGTGGTGCTGACCACCGATGCGGAAAAGGCTCGCTCGGTTGGCCGTAAGGCACTCGACATTTATTTCAACCTGGCCAATTACCGCAACAGCTGGAAACGGCTGGGGTTCTCCGAGGACGAAGTCAGTCGGCCCGGCAGTGACCGCCTCGTCGATGCCGTAGTCGCCTACGGCACAACCGACGCGATCGCCGCGCGCCTGAACGAACACCTCGACGCGGGCGCCGACCACGTGGCCGTTCAGGTGCTGACGAAGGATGAGAACCTGGTTTCGGCGCTGGCCGAATTGGCGGGGCCGCTTGGCCTCAATCAGTCTTGAGGAAGCAGAGGGGGACCTGATGGCCGAGGCAGTATCACTGAAACCTGATCTGGGCCGGTTCGGCGTGTGGCTGGCTTTCCGCTCGATCAAACCCGAGCTGGCCGAGCGGATCGAATCGCTTGGCTATGGCGCCGCCTGGATCGGCGGATCTCCGGAAGCCGACCTGGCCTGGGTGGAACCGGCTCTGGAGCAGACCAATTCGCTGCAGCTGGCCACCGGCATCGTCAATATCTGGTCCGCGCCGGCGCCGGCGGTCGCCCAGTCCTACAAGCGCATCGAAAGCGCTTATCCCGGAAGGTTCTTGCTCGGCATCGGGGTGGGGCATCGCGAGCACACGGAGGAATACGTCAAGCCCTACGACGCACTGGTCGGTTACCTGGACGAACTCGATGCCGCGGTGGTGCCGACCAGCCGTCGGGTTCTCGCGGCGCTTGGCCCCCGGGTGCTGGAGCTGGCGGCGGAGCGCAGCGCCGGAGCGCATCCGTACCTGACCACGCCAGAGCACACGGCCAAAGCGCGCGAACGGGTGGGCAGATCGGTGTTCTTAGCGCCGGAGCACAAGGTCGTGCTCACCACCGACGCCGACGAGGCCCGCCGGATTGGCCGCGAGACCGTCGACCACTACCTGGGCCTGAGCAACTACGTGAACAACTGGCTGCGGCTGGGGTTCAGCGAAGACGACGTGCGCAAGCCCGGCAGCGACCGGCTGATCGACGCGGTGGTGGCCTACGGCACCCCCGAAGCCATCGTGCAGCGTCTCAACGAGCATCTCGAGGCCGGCGCCGATCACGTGGCGATCCAAGTCCTGGGCGGCTGGACCGACGAGACGCTGCTGCCCGCACTGAGCGAACTGGCCGGGCCATTGGGGCTGACGCCCGCGAGCTGATCACGCCGCTTAGCTAAGGTTCCACCATGCGGCTGCTGGTTACCGGCGGCGCCGGTTTCATCGGTGCCAACTTCGTGCTTGCCACGGTGCGCGAGCACCCGGAAGATGCGGTGACGGTGCTGGACGCCATGACCTATGCCGGCAGCCGCGAATCGCTGACTCCCGTGGAGGGTGACATCAGGCTGGTGCAGGGTGATATCACCGACGCCGAGCTGGTTTCCCAACTGGTCGCCGAGTGCGATGCGGTGGTCCATTTCGCGGCCGAAACCCATGTCGACAACGCGTTGGCCGACCCGGCGCCGTTCCTGCGGGCCAACGTGATCGGGACGTTCACCGTGTTAGAGGCGGTACGTCGGCACGGGGTGCGGCTGCATCATGTGTCCACCGATGAGGTTTATGGGGATCTGGCGCTTAATGATGCGCAGCGGTTCACCGAGTCCACGCCCTACAACCCGTCGAGTCCGTACTCGTCGACCAAGGCGGCCTCCGACATGCTGGTGCGGGCCTGGGTGCGCTCCTATGGTGTGCGGGCGACGATTTCGAACTGCTCGAACAACTATGGGCCCTATCAGCATGTGGAGAAGTTCATTCCGCGCCAGATCACCAATGTGTTGACCGGGCGGCGGCCCAAGCTGTACGGCAAAGGGGCCAATGTCCGGGATTGGATCCATGTCGATGACCACAACGATGCGGTCCGGTGCATCCTTGAGGGCGGTCAAGTCGGCCGAACCTATTTGATCGGCGCCGAGGGCGAGCGTGACAACCTGTCGGTGTTGCAGACGCTGCTCGAGCTGATGGGCCGCGATCGCGACGACTTCGACTATGTCGTCGACCGGGCTGGCCACGACCTGCGGTATGCCATCGATCCAACCCCGCTTTGCACCGAATTAGGCTGGGCGCCCAAGCACATCGATTTCACCGAGGGTCTACGCGCCACCATCGACTGGTATCGGGACAACGAATCCTGGTGGGGCCCGCTGAAAGCGGCCGTCGAAGCCCGCTACACCCAGCGGGGTCAATAACATGCAGATCCGCCAACTCGACATCGCCGGCGCGTGGGAGATCACCCCGCAGCTGCATGCCGATGCGCGTGGACTGTTCTTCGAGTGGCTGACCGATCGAGGGTTCACCAGCTTCGCCGGTCACCGGCTCGATGTCCGGCAGGCCAACTGTTCGGTATCGGCGGCCGGTGTGCTGCGCGGCCTGCACTTCGCCCAGCTGCCACCCAGCCAGGCCAAATATGTGACCTGCCTTTCCGGGTCGGTGTTCGACGTCGTCGTCGACATCCGGTTGGGGTCGCCGACTTTCGGACACTGGGACTCGGTGCTGCTCGACGACCGTGACCGCAGATCGGTGTACCTCTCCGAAGGTCTGGCGCATGGCTTCGTTGCACTACAAGACAATTCGACGGTGATGTACCTGTGCTCAGCCGAATACAACCCGCAACGCGAACACACCATCGCCGCCACCGACCCAGCCCTGGCCATCGACTGGCCAACCAAGCACAGATTGGTGTTATCCGACCGCGACGCCGCCGCACCCACTTTGGACGAGGTCCGCGCCGCGGGTCTGCTGCCGAGGTGGGACGAGACCCGTACCTTTATTCGCGGTTTCTCTGGAGACGAATCGGGATGACGAAGCCGGGTGCTCTCCTGGTCGCAGTGATCGTTTGGGCAGCAACGCTGATCGCATGCTCCAGTAAGAGTGCCGAGCCGACCTCTCAGCCCGTCCGGAGTTCGGCGTCGACGACGTCGACCGTGCAAACGACACCTGCAGGCCGCACCTCACAAGCAGAGCTAACGCTGAACGGCCACACCCACGCGATTTCCGGGCCAGTCAACTGCATCGCCCAAGCAGCCAACCCGAGTGCGACACCACCGTTGGGCAACTTCGCAATCAGCGCTAGTGACGCCACCGCCTCGTTCGCCATGTCGTGGTTGTCGAACGCCGCATCGCCGCTCATGGCCCTGACTTTCAGCTACAAGCTTGATAGCGGCGAGTACAGCATGCCCTACAACCCCCAGCCACCCAATGTGGAAGCGACGGCGCAGGGCAACAGCTACACGGTCAAAGGGACGCCCCCGGTGCTGGCGCCGGGTGAGAGCACGCTGACTAAGAATTTGCCGGTCGAGCTACACGTCACCTGCCCATGACCAAGCCTCCTGCCGCGCAGGTCCATGCGCTGCACTGAACTGCACCGATCGGTTTGATTTCGGCTTTCGCGGGTATTCGAGACCGAAGCACGACAGTGAGACCCCGTGCGGCACAGAGGAGGTCATCATGCTTCACCAATTGATGCTGGCCGCGTACAGCCAGCCGGAGGCCGCAGGATTTATTCTGCGCGGCATCAAAGGCATTTTCGTCGCCATCGGCAGCGTTATCGCGGCGATTATTTGCGCAGTAATTGCTGGGATGAAGGGCCGCAACCCATTTGGTTGGGGCATCCTCGGACTGATCTTCAGCATCTTCAGACTGATCGTGGTGACTGTGATCCCGTCCAAGAAGTAGGTCCGTGCGTCTAGACGGTATGAGGGGCTGGGGCCTCGCTCACATGTGAACGTGGGTTGCCGTCAGGAATGTGGTCCTGGCCGGTAGAGCCACAAGATGTGGGAGGCCCCAGTGAGAAATTATCGTACGAGTGTCGG
>NZ_JBKQTQ010000286.1:0-6054 GCF_052143115.1 Mycobacterium sp. | reverse complement strand
CCGTCCTGGCACGGCACGCCGCTGTTTCCGTCCGAACGCAAAAACACCGACGGCCAGCACGATTACGGAGGCCAAATCGTCACGGTGACATATCTCGAAGGAGTAGCCGGGAGAGGACGGAGGCGCGCTCGGTAGCACCCAGGCTCGCCATAGCGTCACTGCAGGGTCACGCGAAGGTCAGGGTTGAACGAATACGGAACAGAAAGAGTGAGAAGACCGCGGCCGCGGAACAGAAAGAGTGACAAAAGCGCAGATAGATTGAGAAAGGACAGCCTTACTCTGGCAGTTCACTAAGATGGGCTATGCGGAAGTCTTTGTGCTGCACCGGATTTCGTCGACAAGCGACCTTCTGTAAGGTAGCGGCTGATATAGCCTGCTTCCCAACCCATTTCGTATGCCGATAATTTCGGTCTGGTATCACCCTAGTTGGCCCTTTCGCAGATGATCTGGCACGCGGCGGATTCGCGGCCGGATCTGTGTCGGATGCGCACGGCACAGGGACGGGCACTATTTGGCGGCGGCGTCGCACAACCGTTCCGGCCACTGCACTACCCGATGACCTCAGCGATTGGGCTCGACATCCTCACCGCCGGACACCGCCACGGCTGGCCGGTCGCCGACGGCGGGTCGGCGTCGATCACCACCGCGCTGGCCGCGATGCTCACCGACCTGGGTGGCAAGATCGAAACCGGCGTCCCCATCCAGGCCGCCTCCCAGCTACCGCCGGCCGACGCCACCCTGTTCGACCTGGCCCCGGAATCGGTCGCAGCCATCCTCGCCGACCGGCTACCGCCCCGAATCCAGCGTGCCTACAGCCGTTTTCGCCGCGGGCCCGGCGCGTTCAAAGTGGACTTCGCCGTCGAGGGTGGGGTTCCGTGGACAAACCCGCACGCCCGCCGCGCCGGGACCGTGCACCTGGGCGGCAGCTTCGCTGAGCTGGCTGCCGCCGAACGCGACGTCCATGCAGGCCGGATGCCGCAGCGGCCGTTCGTCCTAGTCGGCCAGCAGTATCTAGCTCTAAAACTGACTGAGGTTGTTGACAGTCTGGGCTCCTGATGGAAGGAGCCGTATGGCTGAGCGTGTGTGGAGTGAGAAGGATCTGATCAGGCGCGCCAACCGACGCCTGGCCGTGTTGAAACACGCCGAGGAGGTCAGCGGCAATGTGGCGGCGACGTGCCGCTACTACGGCATCAGCCGCAACGTCTTCTATCGGTGGAAGCGTCGGTATGAAGACGAGGGTCTAGATGGCCTTAAGGACCGCTCGAGTGCCCCGTTGCACTGCCCGACGATCACTGACCCCGAGGTGGTCGAGAAGATCATCCACCTGCGTCAGCACTACCACTTCGGGCCGATGAAGATCACGATGTACCTCAAGCGGTACCACGACGTCGCCATCAGCACCTCTGGGGTATGGCGAATCCTCAAGCGGCTCGGCATGAATCGCCTTCCTGCGTCGCAGCGCTACAAACGTCACTCGGGGCGATGGAAGCGCTACGAGAAGCAGCGCCCCGGCCATCACGTGCAGATCGACGTGAAGTTCATCGAGCCGATTGCAGCCGGCGCCGGCCGCCGAAAGCGTTACTACCAATACACCGCGATTGACGACTGCACCCGGCTGCGGGTATTGCGGGCCTATCCCCGGTCCGACCAAAACACCGCGATCCAGTTCCTGGACTACGTCCTGTCACGACTGCCGTTCCAGGTCGAGAAGATCCAGACCGACAACGGCGCGGAGTTCCAGTCCAGTTTCCACTGGCACGTGCTTGATCAGGGCATCGGTCACGTCTACATCCGCCCTGCCACCCCCAGGCTGAACGGGAAAGTAGAGCGCTCGCACCGCATCGATGCCGAGGAGTTCTACCGACTGCTCGACGGTGTCGTCGAGGATGACGCTGGGCTGTTTAACCAGAAGCTCAAGGAGTGGGAGGACTACTACAACTACCACCGGCCCCACGGCGGCCTTGGCGGCCAAACCCCGTACGAAAGACTGCTACAAAAGACCAAGACCCAGCCTGTCACCGGCCACCGTCAGTCACACAGCTAGCTGACCCACAACGCTCGGTCGGCGACATCCACCCGGTGTGGAGCTACGCCCACGTGCCCAACGGCTATACCGGCGATGCCACCGCGGCGATCATCGCCCAGATCGAGCGGTTCGCACCAGGATTCCGCGACTGCATCGTCGGTCAGGCCGCGCGGACCACCACCGATATGCCCGCATATAACCCAAACTTCGCCTGCGGCGACATTATGACTGGTGCCAAAGACATCCGCCAACTCGCGTTTGGCCACGAATCACCCCGTCCCCCTATTATATTGGGGTCCCCGGCGTGTACATCTGCTCAGCGGCCACCCCGCCAGGCCCGGGCGCGCATGACATGTGTGGGGCCAACGCCGCCCACGCGGCGCTAGCCGAGCTCGCAGGCCGGTAACCGACCCATCGATGGTCACCGCCTTGCGCAACGTCCAGCGGCCCTGATGCCCAACGAATTAACCGTCAGACCGGGCCGTGCGGTCCTTGATGTCGTTGGCGATCGGCAATGCTTGATTCCAGCCTAAGATCTTTGATCGAGCTCCGTCGGCAGCTGGCTAATTGAAGGTGGCTGGAACCGTGAATGGACGTCAGCATTGAGGGCATTCGGCCCTGGGCCGCGATGCTGACGCAATGAAAGACACGGCACCGCAGGAACGTCACCCGAACCGCTACTGGGTCGGCGGAAGTTGCGTGTTGCGGTGCGGGGCGCCGCGGCCATGTCGTCGAGCAGTTTCAGAACCCATTGTCGGGCAGGATTGAAGTGCGGATCTGGACCCCCAACTCTCGTCAAGCGCAATTGCCGGCAAAGTCGCTGTGCAAGCACGTTTCACGTGTGACCACCCATGTAGTTGGGAGACCGTTGAGTCACCCACCGATTGAACCGGACGCCGACCCGAGCAGGCGTGCATGGTTGGCACCTACGAATTGCAACCATGGCACCGGGTGCCCTGAATGCGAAAGTAGGCGCAACTGCGGCATCCACTGGCAATTCCTTCTGAAAAACATTGGGACACAGGTGTTCTTGCAATGTCGGACGTGCTTTTACGTATGGTCGGTCTGCACAGCAGAGCCTGACCGGCCTGCACCTGCGGCGGTGGGCGGCACCAGACGCGGTGATGCTGGCGCTGGCCCCAAACGAGACGTGACGGGCGATGCCGCCGCTGCTCGCTCTGGAGGCAGCGACGATGGGGAATGGGACGACGCGGTGATTGCCAAGGTTTGGCTCGGCGACTGCGCGCGCGACGTTGTGACGAGTCGGGGCGGCGATCTGATTTATGTCATGACCGCTGATTCGGTCGAGGCTATCAACAGCTTCCACCACATCGTCGCCTCGATTCCGATCGGTCCGGAGCCGAAACACATGATGATGAGTTCGGACGGCAGTCGAATCTATGTCACCGGCTACGACGGTTCACTGTCGATAATCGATCCAATCGAAATGACGGCGAAAACCTTTGGTGTGCAGCGCAGTAGCGCTGCAGCAGTCAGCCCAGACGGTGAGTAGATCTACCTGGCGCACGGTGAGGGGGTGGGCGACGGCAGCAGTACCTGGATCTCGGCCATCCGCGCCGACGGCGCCTCGGTTGCTCTCATCGCGGTCGAACGCTGCACCACCGCGATGGCTCTAAGCCGGGACGGTCGCTGGTTGTATGTCGCGTCCGCTGGCCGTCGCTATGACCATCGCGGGGGCACCATAGCGGTCATCGACACCGCCAGCCACAAAACCGTCGACTTCATTGCAGTGGATGAGGCACCGGAGAACCTCGCGGTAGACCCCGAGGGCCTCCTGTACGCCACCCACTACCACAGCAATTCCATCTCCCGTAGTTGACCCTGGGACACGTTGTGGCATTGCCATCGCCCTTGACGATGCTCCGATAGACGTCGCGGTCAGGCCGGAGAGCGTATTCATCTATACCGCCAACTTGCACTCAGTCACTGCGATCGATACTTCGACCGCGGCTACCGAAAGCGTCGCGATTGGTGAGGTACCACGCCGCATTAGCATCAGTGTCGACGGACGACCGCTATATGCCACCGATTCGCTCACGGGACCGTATGGGTTCTCGACACCTCGGACAACTCAGTTGTGGGCACCGTCGCGGTCGGTCCGCATCCGGCAGGAGTAGCACTTAGTCCCAGTGGCGAGTTGCTCAATCTAACGGACTCTCGCGACGGGACGCTCACCGTGATCTCGACGACGTCGGTGAAGCCCGATCCGCGGGACACGCTGTGAAGCGATTCGCCGACATGCGACTCCAGCACCGCGGTGTATGTGCTGCGTGAGGCTCCAGGCGCACGCCTGCTGGACTCCGTAGCCGACGTCGCCCAATGGCTCGGACCACGACTGGTCGGCCACTTCGAGTTCCGACAATTCGACGGTGGCTCCGCCATCCGGTCCTAACGGCCATTGCTCGGCACCGACCCGCACTAGCGGCTAAGACTTGCAACGCAGGTGACCGGCATTACCGCTGGCGCCAACCGCATTTGGGCGCTAGCGCTGACGACGTTTGGTCACAGGCAGCCGATGCTTTGACGGTGGGAACCGTCAGACCGCGGCGCTGCGCAAGCGCCGCTGACCGCGAGAAGGCGTGAAATATGAGGAAGAGCTTAGCTGAGCTTTCTGTTGGCATTGCGGCGGCGCTGATCTGGGCGATGCTCATCACGCCGGCGGTATCTTTTGCCGACTCAGGCAGTGTCCACCCGGCGCGGGCTGGATCATGCCCAGACATCCAGGTTGTGTTTGCGCGCGGCACCGCCGAGCCATCGGGTCCTGGACGCGTCGGGCAGGCATTTGTCGACTCGTTGCGCTCCCTTACCAATGGCAAGTCCGTGGCCGTCTATGCTGTCGACTATCCGGCATCCTATGATTTTCTCCGCGCAGTCGATGGCGCAAATGACGCCAGGCAATTTGTTGAAAGCACCGCCTTTTCATGCCCGCAGACCAAAGTGGTGCTCGGCGGGTTCTCGCAAGGCGCAGCCGTCATCGACCTCATCACCGTGCCTGGACAAGCGACGTTCGGATTCGGAGATCCGCTACTAAACGACGTTGCTGATCATGTCGCTGCGGTGGCCGTCTTCGGCAACCCCTCCAACCGCATCGGGGGCCCACTGACCGCGATCAGCCCGCTGTTCGGCTATAAGGCGATCGACCTGTGCAACGGTGCGGATCCGGTGTGCTCGCATGGCAATGACGTAGCGGCGCATCGCGTCTACGTGGAGTCTGGAATGGCAACGGAGGCAGCTCAATTCGTCGTTCACCGGCTAACGGCTGATAACCCACCTGTGGGCTGATGTGCGCGGGTCGCTCCCGAAATCGACGTTAGGACGAACGTAGGGGCTGAGACGCAGCATCTGCATCGCGACGGCGTACAGCAATCAAAATTAGCCAGCTTGTTTCGAGCGTAAAGTTGTTTAGCCTTCCGAACCGACTTGGGCCGGTGGCGGTTGACAAAATGAAGACGCATAAGACCTAACGGCAGCCCTACGGTCCGCACGTCCTTGCCGAATTCGTTGAGCAGCGCGGCGATTCGCTTGGTGTCGGCGTTGGTGACCGAGACCATCGGCGAACGGTCGCCGAGCACGGTGATACCGCGCCGCCGGGCCACCAGCGTGGCGGCGGCGCCGATCAGCTGCGTCAGCGCGAGCAGCTCGACGTCCTTGGCGCCGGCGGCGCGCAGTGCTTCGATGGCCAGCACGCCCTGGGAGTGCCCAGCGACCGCCACGGGCGGAGTCGCGGCGGAATCCATACCCTGGCGGGTCAGCGCGCGCATCGCGGCGACTTGGGTGAGCAGAACACCAGGCAGCGAACATGCCGCCGACATCAGCTGCTCGGCGCTGGGGACCGGTTCCTCGGCGACCAGGGCGCGCGATCAGGAATCGGAGACGAGGTGGTGGCCAAGCTGGGCGACTATCTGTTTGGCAATGTGCTGACGTCGGTCATCGCCGGGGCGACGACCTTCGTGTGGTGCATTCTTTTCGATGTCCCCTACGCGGTGTTGCTCGGTGTCATCGTGGCC
>NZ_JBKQTQ010000285.1:0-69539 GCF_052143115.1 Mycobacterium sp. | reverse complement strand
GTGACAATCTTCCCGGCAGCTAACGGGGTTTCAGCGTGTTTCCGCTGGTAAAAAGCGCGCCCGAAGAGATTCGAACTCCCAACCTTCTGATCCGTAGTCAGATGCTCTATCCGTTGAGCTACGGGCGCATTGTTCAGTTATCTAGCTATCTAGCTATCTAGCTGGCGGAGGCGAGAGGATTTGAACCTCCGGTCCCCGGTAAGAGGACAACTCATTAGCAGTGAGTCCCATTCGGCCGCTCTGGCACGCCTCCTTGGATTTCCTGAGGGTACCGGACTCCGCCAGGCGACGATGCGGGACGGGCAGCGGCCCGCGGAGGAGCCTGGCCATCGAGTTCAGCCCGGGCTTCCGGAACCGCCGCGGAGCACAGCGTACACAGGCCGGACATATGCTGTCGAAGTGACCGCTCGCCTGCGCCCCGAATTGGCTGAGCTGCCGGCCTACGTCGAGGGCAAGACGGTTGCGGGTGCGATCAAGCTGGCCAGCAACGAGACCGTCCATGGACCGCTGCCCAGTGTGCGGGCGGCGATCGATCGGGCCGTCGGCATGGTCAACCGTTATCCGGACAACCACAACGCGGAGCTGAAGTCGCGGCTGGCGCAACACTTGAACGCCGACGTCGCCGCAAGCTTCGCCCCCGAACACATTGCCGTCGGCGGTGGTTCGGTGAATCTGTGCCAACGGCTCATCCAGGCCACTGCGTCCGTGGGTAACGAGGTGCTCTACGGGTGGCGCAGCTTTGAGATGTACCCGTTGCAGGTGCGGGTCGCCGGCGCCGTCCCGATCCAGGTTCCGCTGCGCGACGCAACGTTCGACCTCTACGCCATGCTCGCGGCGGTCACCGACCGCACCCGGCTGATCTTCGTGTGCAACCCGAACAACCCCACCTCCACCGTCGTCGACCCGCAGGCGCTGGCCTCGTTCGTCGAGGCGGTGCCGTCCCACATCCTGATCGCGATCGACGAGGCCTATGTCGAGTACATCCGCGATGGCATGCTACCCGACAGCTTGGGGCTGGTTCGGTCGTACAGCAATGTCGTTGTGCTGCGCACGTTTTCGAAGGCCTACGGGCTGGCTGGTCTGCGGGTCGGCTACGCGGTCGGCTACCCGCAGGTGATCACCGCGCTGAACAAGGTGTCGGTTCCGTTCACCACGACCAACGTTTCGCAGGCCGCCGCGATCGCCTCGCTGGAGGCCGCCGACGAACTGCTCGCCCGCACCGACGCGGTGGTCGCCGAACGCACCCGTGTTAGCGACACGCTGCGCGGCGCCGGGTTCACCGTGCCACCGTCGCAGGCGAATTTCGTCTGGCTGCCGCTGGGGATGCGCACACTGGACTTCGTGGAGCAGGCCGCCGACGCACGCATCGTGGTCCGCCCGTACGGCACCGACGGTGTCCGGATCACCATCGGAGCCCCGGAGGAAAACGACGCCCTTCTCGCATTTGCTAAGGGCTGGATCTAAAGGAGACCGCGATGAGTGACGCGCTGGCCCGTAAGAAGTTCACCGAGTTCAAGGAGCGAACCGACGCCCTCATCGACGCCGAACTCGACGACTATTGGGCGAGTCTGCAGCCGGCCACCATCGACGGCATGCTCGGCGAGTGGAAGGGCGGCGAGTTCGTCACCGGCCACCGGATGAACGGTCAACTGGAGAAGGCCCGCTGGTTCGGTAAGACGTTCACCTCGCCCAATGACGTGCAGCCGTTGGTGTGTCTCGACGAGAACGGGGACCGGTTCTCCAACGTCAAGATGGGTAAGGGCGAAGCCAGCCTGTGGCTGGAGGAGTTTCGCGGCGAAGTCACCGCCACGATGGTCTACGACGGCCAACCTGTCCACGATCACTTCAAGACGATCGACGACGACGCTGTGATGGGCATCATGAACGGCAAGGGCGTGCTGGATGTCCAGGACGGAGTGAGTCGGTACTTCTACTTTTATCTGGAGCGAGTTTAGGCCTGCGCGGCCGGATCCCGACCGGTGAAGGCGATCAGCTGGTCGAGGGCCGACGCATCATCGGATACGGCGACCGGGTCGTCGAACCCCGCGGTCGCCCGCCCTTGCGGCGTAATCACTTGCTTAGCCAGCCCCAGCGTGTAACCGGCCAACGACTCGGCGACGTTCAGCGGGTGTCTGGTCGCCGCCGCATAATCCCAGCCGTGGACCAGGAATTCGAGTGTCAGGATGCTGACGGCGTACGTCGCGGGTAACTCATTGGTGCCCAAGGTAATGGTGTCGTTCAGGCCGCGGCGGTGCCATGCGTCCAGCGCGGGCCGGGCTGCGCCGATAATCTGCTGCTCCACCGAGTCGTCGGTGTCACGCTCCGGAAGATCCGCGTCTGCCAAGCCACCAGCCAAGGTGATGGCACGTAACAGGTGGTCGGTCAGCTGCATCACGTCGTATTCCGAGCATGGTGTGGATTTGGACAACTCGTCGCGCGAGATCTGATGCAGGACATGCTGCAGGACGCCGAGCGCTGCTTCTGCGCTGGCCAGCTCGTCGGTAGGTGATGAGTCGGGCCCGGGCCGCAAGTCGGAGGCCATGACGTCCACGGTACGGTCTCGGCATGGGCGAGCCGTACGAATCCGTCACCGTCGAGACCAAAGACCACGTCGCACAGGTGATGTTGATCGGACCGGGCAAGGGCAACGCGATGGGACCGGCGTTCTGGTCGGAACTACCGGAGCTGTTCGCCGCGCTGGACGCTGACCCTGACGTGCGGGCCATCGTCATCACCGGGTCCGGCCGCAACTTCAGCTACGGCCTGGACCTGCCGGCGATGGGTGGGACGCTGGCCCCGGTCCTGGCTGACGGTGCGTTGGCGGGGCCCCGCACTGATTTCCACGCCGAAGTGCTGCGCATGCAGAACACGATCAGCGCGGTCGCCGACTGCCGCACCCCGACGATCGCCGCGGTGCACGGCTGGTGCGTCGGCGGTGGAGTCGACTTGATCTCCGCGGTCGACATCCGCTATGCCAGCGCCGACGCGAAGTTCTCGGTCCGCGAGGTCAAACTGGCGATAGTCGCCGATGTGGGCAGCCTGGCCCGGCTGCCGCTGATCCTTTCCGACGGACACCTGCGCGAGCTGGCACTCACCGGCAAGGACATCGACGCGGCCCGCGCCGAAAAGATCGGCTTGGTCAACGACGTCTTCGCCGACGCCGACGCTACCCTGCAAGCCGCGCACGCCGCCGCCGCCGAGATCGCCGCCAACCCACCGCTGACGGTCCGCGGCATCAAGGATGTGCTTGACCAGCAACGGATTTCGGCGGTATCAGCGAGTCTCCGCTACGTCGCCGCGTGGAACGCGGCGTTCCTACCGTCCAAGGATCTGTCCGAGGGGATCTCGGCAACCTTCGCCAAACGCTCGCCACAGTTCACCGGCGAATAACACGTTTCGGCGCCTAGCCCGGTGATTTTTGACTCCCCAAGGAGCTAAGGCACGTCGTCCTCGCACAGCAGCTTCTCGGGGTGATGGAACGTGTTGGTTCGAGGGCGACCGTGGTCCAGGTGTGGAGGTGGGATCCACTCGGTGTCGCCACGTTGGTTTTTGCGGGTGGTCCAGCCCTGTTCGGCCAGCGGGTGGTGGCCGCCGCAGCCGAACGTCAAATCGTTGACATCGGTGGTGTGGCATTGGGCGTAGGGCGTGCAGTGGTGGGCTTCGCACCAGTAGCCCGCCACGTCACAGCCGGGGTGCGAGCACCCGCGGTCCTTGGCGTACAACACTATTCGCTGACCGGGCGAGGCCAGGCGCTTGGTGTGGTAGAGCGCGATCGCTTTGCCTTTGTCGAAGATGCACAAGTAGTGATGCGCGTGGGAGGCCAGCCGGATCACGTCGCTCATCGGCAGCAGGACTCCCCCACCGGTGATTCCCCTGCCGGCCTTGGCCTCCAGTTCGCGCAAGGTGGTGGTGACGACGATGGTGGCCGGCAACCCGTTGTGCCGACCTAAGCCGCCGCAGGCCAGCAGGGCACGCCCGGCGGCGTTGAGCGCGTCATGGTTGCGTTGAGCACAGCTGCGGGTATCGCCGTCGATCGCGTCCTGTGAGGGCGTGCCGTCGACGACGGGCTCCCGGTCGAACGGGTTGCACATGCCGGGTGCGGCCAGTTTCGCGAAGACCGCGTCGAGGGTGGCGCGGGCCTCGGGAGTCAGATATCCCGTGATCGGACTCATACCGTCGATGCCTTGCTTGCCGATGGTGACAGCCCGTCGGCGGGCCCGGTCGTCGTCGGTGAAGTTTCCGTCGGGGTTGAGGCAATCGGTGAGTTTGTCGGCCAGCCTGCTCAGCTCGTCGGGGCGATGCTGGCCACCCAACCCGGCAAGCTGCGCCTCGGCTTTTACCCGCGTTTCCAGGTCCACGAAGTCGGGCAGCCGGTGGACGAAGCCGCGGATCACCGCCACGTGGGCGGAACCAATGCGTCCGTCCCGCTGTGCTGCGGCCGTGGCGGTCAGCAGCGGCGGCAAAGGTTCGCCGGTGATCGCCTTCCGGTCGCCCAGCTCGGCGGCCTCATGAATGCGGCGCGAGGCTTCCGCGCGGGTGATGCGCAGCCGGTCGGCCAGCGCAGACGGTAACTTGCCGCCCAATTCCGTCGCGTCGGCTTGCCCGCTGATCTGGTTGATCAGAGGGTGCTCGAGTGCCGGCAGGCGACGCCGAAAGACCTCGCAGCGCGCCAGCATGACCAGCCGCTCGGGTGTGGTGAGCGCGTCGAAGGACAACTCCAAGGCGCGGTCCAGGTCGGCCTCGAGTGCGTCGAAGGCCTCGACGATCTCCTCGCGGCAACTCGAATGCATGTTCGAATTCTATCGACGCTCACAGGCTCAAGCAGCTCCGAAATCCCCACCTGTGGATAGATGTCGAACTGTGGATAACTCATCGGAGGCAGCCAGACGTACCCTCGCGGGTGGGTTTCGACCGAGTCCACTCAGAAGGGGCATGCATGACCGGCCAGGTTGACTTGCAGGGCAGGATCCACATCCCGGCGGACCTGGACGCCGTCACGGCGGTGGGCGATGAAGACCACTCCGGGATCGACCCCGCAGCCGTCGACCGAATCTGGCAGGCCGCCCGCCACTGGTATGCGGCGGGGATGCACCCGGCGATCCAGCTGTGCCTGCGGCACAACGGCAAGGTGGTGCTCAACCGCGCGATCGGACACGGCTGGGGCAACGCCCCCACCGACCCGCCGGAAGCCGAGAAGATCCCGGTCAAGACCGATACGCCGTTTTGCGTGTACTCATCTGCCAAAGCGATCACCGCGACCGTCGTGCACATGCTCGTCGAACGCGGGCACTTCTCGCTTGACGATCGCGTCTGCGAGTACTTGCCCACCTACACCAGCCACGGCAAACACCGCACCACGATCCGGCACGTCATGACCCACAGCGCGGGCGTCCCGTTCCCGACCGGACCCCGGCTGGACCTCAAACGGGCGGACGACCACGAGTACGCGCAGGAACAGCTCGGCAAGCTGCGGCCGCTGTACCGGCCCGGCCTGGTGCACATCTACCACGCGCTCACGTGGGGCCCGCTGATGCGCGAGATCGTGTACGCCGCCACCGGCAAGGATATCCGCGAGATCCTTGCCACCGACATCCTCGATCCGCTGGGCTTCCGCTGGACCAATTTCGGTGTCGCAGAGGCGGATATCTCGACCGTCGCGCCGAGCCACGCCACCGGTGAGCAGTTGCCGGCCCCCATCGCGGCTGCGTTTCGCAAGGCGATCGGGGGAACGCTGTACCAGACCATCCCGCTCACCAACACACCGATGTTTCTCACCACGGTCGTCCCGTCGTCCAACACCATCTCGAACGCCGATGAGATGTCGCGTTTTGCCGAAATATGGCGCCGCGGTGGTGAACTCGACGGTGTGCAGGTCATGCGGCCGGAAACACTGCGCGGCGCGGTGCGCCAAAGTCGCCGTCTGAGACCGGATGTCGCGACCGGACTCGCCCCCGCCCGCTGGGGCACGGGCTTCCAGCTGGGCACCGACCGATTCGGCCCGTTCGGCCGCGACGCGCCGGCAGCGTTCGGTCACCTGGGGCTAGTCAACATCGCGATCTGGGCCGACCCCGAGCGCCAGCTGGCCGCCGGTGTGGTGAGCAGCGGCAAGCCGGGCAGAGATCCAGAACTCAAGCGTTACACGGCCCTGATGGACCGCATCGCCGCCGAGATCCCGCGGGTGCCAAGCGGCTGACAACGCCATCGGCATTCGGTACCTGCCTGGACGCCAGCCACACCCGCGCTCACCAGCTGGGCGGCGACACGGTACTCGTGCCGGAAAGCCGTTGTAGGCCAGGTGCTGGGCCAAGGCCTCCCGGAGGGTCAGCGTGACTTCGGTCATCGGCTCCGCCCTAGTCTCCAGGCCGGAGTACGGTGGTCGCAAATCGCGAAACGGAGGGAGTCGATGCCTGATTCGCTGGCCGGTCCGCGCCTTCGGCAGGTGGCGCTGGTGGCCCACGAATGCGAGAAGACCGCCACGTCACTGCAGGAGACGTTCGGCTGGCCCGATCCCTTCCACGATGCCGGGGTCGGCGAATTCGGATTGATCAACGCCGTGTTCCCGGTCGGCATCTCCTTCGTGGAAGTCGTGTCACCCGTCCAGCCGGACACCACGGCCGGGCGCTATCTGGCCCACCGCGGGTCGGACAGCGGCTACATGGCCATCTTCCAGATGCCGTCCATCAACGAGGCTCGCCGGCGGGTGACGGATATGGGCGTGCGGGTGGTGTGGCAGGTGGACCTCGACGACATCGCCGGCACCCACTTGCATCCGAAGGACATCCCTGGCGCCATCGTCTCGCTCGACTGGGCGTCGCCGGCCGATTCGTGGAGATGGGGCGGACCGGCGTGGACCGGATCGGTGCCCGCCCATCCGGCCGGCGGGATCAGCGGCATCACGGTGGAGGTGGAGGAGCCGCGCGTGGCCGCCCAACGGTGGGCCCGGGCGCTCGGTCTCGACGCCGAGATCGCGGGCGGGGTGGCACTGGTCCGGCTAGGCACCGCCGGCCAGACCCTACGGTTCGTGTCGGTCGAGGATGGCCGGCCCCAAGGCATCACCGAGGTGTGGTTGACTCCGGGCATGGAGGGGCTGCCCGAGGGCGAAGGACCGGTGGCGGAAATCGCCGGGGTGCGTTTCGTGGTCGGTACGCCATGACCACCATCGACAGTGGCACCGAGGATCTTCTCGCCTCCGTCGATAACGGCGTGGCCGTGATAACCATGAACCGGCCGGCTCGCCGCAATGCCTTCTCGAACGAAATGGTGGAAGCGTTGGGACACGTCCTGGCCCGCGTCGAGATCGACGATGCAGTCGGCTGCGTCGTTTTGACTGGCGCCGGCGGCGCGTTCTCGGCCGGCGGCGACGTGAAGGCTATGGCCGACCGCAACGCCGGCAACGGAGCGGCAGTGTCGATCGACGCCGCCATCCACCGCCAGCGTCTCAATCAGCAGGCGACCAGCGGCAAGCTCTGGCGCATGCCGAAGCCGACCATCGCCCAGATCTCTGGTCCGGTTGCGGGCGCCGGGTTGGGACTAGCGCTGGCGTGCGATCTCCGTTACGCCGCCGATACCGCCATCTTCACTACCGCGTTCGCGCGCGTGGCCTTCGCCGGCGACTACGGCGGCACCTGGTTCCTCACCCGTCTGGTCGGCCCGGCCAAAGCCAAGGAGCTGTACTACTTCTCCGAACGTCTGAGCGCGGCGCAAGCCGAAGCTCTCGGGATAGTCAACGCCGTGTTCCCCGCCGGCGATCTCGAGAAAGAGGTGATGGACCGGGCCCGCCGCCTGGCCGGGGGTCCGTCAGTGGCCTACCGGTACATGAAGGAGAACCTCAACCGGGCCGTGCACGGCGGCCTCGAGGAGTGCATGGACCTCGAGGTAACCCATCACCTGCACACCGGCCTCACGGCCGACCATCGGGAGGCGGCCCTGGCGTTCGTCGAGAAACGGGAGCCGCGGTTCCAGGGCAGGTGACTTAGCCTCTCGGGACGGATCCCGACGGTGTGGCGGTGGATACCGCTGGCGACGTCTACGTCACCGACCTGAACCTCGGGCCGCGAGTAAGGGCTCGTGTGCCAGGCACCGCCCAGGATCGCCGCCGACGCTGACGGCCGCCCGGTAGCGGTCATGCGGTCGGCAATCTCTGCGGGTCGAACAACGCGATGGGGTGGTCGGTGGCCCCATCGATGGCCAGGTCGGCAAGGATCTCGCCGACCACCGGAACGAATTTGAAGCCGTGCCCGGAGAATCCGCACGCCATGATGACGTTGGCGCATTGCGGGTGGCGCCCGATCACGAAGTGCCGGTCGGGTGTATTGGAGTACATACAGGTCGCCGCGTGCAGGCACTGGCCCGCCAGCGCCGGTAACAACTCAGCGACCCGCGCCCTAATCGCGCTGATTTCCCGCTCGTGCACCACCCGGTCGATGGTGTCGGGCGCACAGGCGATCCCGTTGCGGGCGAAGCCGACTTTCACACCGCCCCGCGGTCCGTCGATCGCCGGGAAGCCGTATGTGTGTATGCCGGTGGCGTTCTCGTGGATGAAGATGGGGTGATCCTCGAACCCCGAAACACCGCCGATCGGGTCCAGCCAGTACATCACCTGACGTTCCACCGTGATGGGAACACCGAACTGACCCAGCACCTGCGGCGCCCAGGCGCCCGGGCAGATGACCAACTGCTCTCCGGTGTAAGACCCACGACCCGTAACGACCCGTATCCCCGCGGCGGTCTGGTTCCAATCCAGCACGGGTTCACCAAATTGCAGTGTGGCCCCCCCTTTTTCGGCGATTTCAAGATGTGCGCGCACCGTCAGCTCCGGTCGCGCGAACCCGGCTTTGGCGTCGTAGAGCGCGATATCTTCGGGGCGGGGGGTGAAGTTCGGGAACCGGGCGGTGATCTCGGCGGCGTCGAGCAACTCATGCGGCAGATCCCATTGGCGGCTGGCACGCAGGCTACCGGATACGATCGGGCAGTCCGGTGGCCCGATGAAAAGGCCCCCGGTGAGTCGGTACACGTCGCGTTGAGAGTCGGCAGCCAGCTTCTCCCACAGCTCGTAGGCGCGCAGCAACAGCGGAACATAACCGGGGTCCTCGAAATAAGCCTGGCGAATGATCCGAGACCCGCCGTGGCTGGATCCCTTGTCGTGGGCGGGCTCATGCCGCTCCAGGCCGAGCACCCGCCGTCCTCGGGCCGCCAGATGATAAGCGGCGGCACTTCCCATACCGCCCAATCCCACCACGATGACGTCGTAACCCGTTGTTGTGCTGACCATATCGAGTTACCTCCGGATCGGGGCCATCTTAGGATCGACGACCCGTTGTCGGTGTACGACATCCTGACAGAGGGCTCAATGCCTGAGCGGCTAGCCATCGTGCCAAGGGGCCAGCCCCGCTCGACCTGGTATTGAGACCACTAACCCAGAGCGGATTTGCATCAGCGGCTCGGCTCACCGCGGGTCGCTGCGAAGCGTAGCGCGCCCGTGCCCACATTTTGCCCACAATTGCCCACCAAATGGGTGCTCCTATGTGAACGACAGTGATGTGTTTTCCCAAGCAGAGCCGTTTTAGGCCTCTTGAACTGGCGGTGGAAGGTGGCGGTGGCGGAGGGATTTGAACCCCCGGACGGTTTTAGCCGTCTCTCGCTTTCAAGGCGAGTGCATTAGGCCGCTCTGCCACGCCACCGCCGACAAGGGTAACGGTGTCAGGCCCGGTCGGCCTTCGACGCCCGGTCGGACACTTTCAGCGCGGCGCTGATCCGTCGACAGTTCTCCCCCATCGCGGCGATCTGCGAGTGTGACAACTGGCCGAGGAAATAGGTCCGCACACCTTGGGCGTAGGTGACCATGGCCTGCCTTGCCGCCGCCCGGCCGTCGTCGGTGATGGCGGCAACGACCCCGCGCCGGTCATCCCGGCTAGCCTCACGGCGCACCAGGCCTTGCCCCTCCAGGCGACGGACCTGGCGGGTCAGCCGGCTCGGCAGCGACGGCAGCGCGTCGGCCAGATCGCCCATCCGCGCACACCCGCCGGGTGCGGTGTCCAGCATGTCCAGTACCCGGACATCGAACAGCGACAACTGGTGCACATCGGTCAGTCGCCGGTTGAGCGTCGCATACAACCGCAGGGTGGAGTCCAAGAAGTTCTGCCACGACTTCTGCTCGGCGATATCCAGCCCGGGCATCTCACTGGCTGTCCGGCCGGCGATGAGGGCCGCCATTACGTCATGCTATGCGACACATCGCCTTTGGAACAGTCGGAATCCGCAGGTAGTAGCGTGTCGAGCATGCATGCCATCGTCGCCGAATCCGCCGATCAACTCCTGTGGCAGCAAGTCCCAGATGTCGCTCCGGGCCGCGGCGAGGTACTGATCAAAGTCAGCGCCGCCGCCGTCAATCGCGCCGACCTGCTGCAGGCCGCCGGCTACTATCCGCCGCCACCGGGTGCCAGCGAGCTGCTCGGCATGGAGGTCTCCGGCGTCGTGGCTGCGGTGGGCGACGACGTCAGCGAATGGTCGCCCGGGCAAGAAGTGTGTGCTTTGCTGGCCGGCGGCGGTTACGCGGAATATGTCGCCGTTCCCGCTGGCCAGCTTCTGCCGATTCCGGGCGGCGTCGATCTGCAGGACGCTGCCGGCCTACCGGAAGTGGCGTGCACAGTGTGGTCGAATCTGGCGCTGACGGCTCACCTCGCCCAGGGCCAGCTGATCCTGATCCACGGCGGCGCCAGCGGGGTGGGAACCCATGGCATCCAGGTCGCACGCGCATTGGGTGCCCGAGTTGCGATCACCGCGGGATCGCCGGCCAAGCTGAAGCTGTGCCGCGAATTGGGCGCCGAAATCACCATCGCCTACCACGATGAGGACTTCGTCGCGCGAGTACATGAGGCAACCGGCGGCGTGGGTGCCGACGTGATCCTGGACATCATGGGCGGCGCGTATTTGGACCGCAACATCGATGCGCTGGCCAGCGACGGGCAGCTGATCGTGATCGGGATGCAGGGCGGAGTCAAGGGCGAACTCAACCTCGGCAAGCTGGTCAGCAAACGGGCACGAGTGATCGGGACCGCGCTGCGGGGCCGACCGGTGACCGGTCCTAACGGCAAGAGCGCCATCGTCGAGGCGGTGACGACCTCGGTCTGGCCGATGATTGCTGACGGACGCGTCCGGCCGGTCATCGGGGCGCGGATCCCGATCCAGGAAGCCGCTGAGGCGCATCGCCTGCTGTCGTCGGGGCAGGTGACCGGAAAGATCGTGCTAACCGTCGACAAGTAGCGCGAGCTGACGCAAAAGGCCCCGGATGCTCGGCGTGTCGGGAGCTTTTACGTCTGCTCGCCAGACCTAGCCCAGTGACGCCAGGGCGCGCACCAACTGGTCGACCTCGGCCATCGTCGAGTAATGCGACAACCCGACGGTGACGGCGCCGCCGACGTCGTTGACACCGATCACGTCGAGCACTCGCGAGCTGGCGTTGGAGATCGCCAGAACTCCGTTGTCGGCCAACCGTTGCACCACCCGCTCGGCCGGCACCTCGTGGACCGCGAAGCTGACTACGGGTATACGGGCCTCGGGTCGGGCGATCACCACCACCAACGGCAGCGAGCGCAACAAGCTCATCAGGTATTCGAATATCCGGTCCATGTATGCCATGGCCGATTGCATTGAGGTAGCCAGTCTTTCGCGTCGCGTTCCGTGAGCTGACTCATCGAGTGAGGCAAGGTACTCGATACTGGCGACGTAGCCGGCGAGCAGTCCGAATTGATGCACCCCAACCTCGAGGCGTGCTGGCCCGGTCGCATACGGGTTCGTCGACACCGAACCGAAGGTGTTGATCATCGCCGGGTCGCGAAACACCAACGCTCCGATGGGCGGACCGCCCCACCCAACAGCGTTCACGGCCACCACGTCTGCGTCGATTTCGTCGATGTCGATCATGCGGTATGGCGCGGCAGCGGAATGGTCGACGATCACGAACCCGCCCACGTCGTGGATCAGTTTGGTCACCGGGCGCAGATCGTTGACGGTGCCAAGGGTCCCCGACGCTGAAGTCACAGCGACCAGACGCGTCGGCTGTCCGACTAGGCTCTCCCACTGCCAGGTCGGCAGCTCACCGGTCTCGATGTCGACCTCGGCCCACTTCACCTTTGCACCGAAGCGGTTTGCTGCGCGCAGCCAGGGCGCGATGTTCGCCTCGTCGTCAAGCCGGGTGACGATCATCTCGTAGCCCAGTCCCGCACGGGAGGACGACGCCTCGGCCAACAACGACAGCAACACCGCGCGATCGGCGCCCAGCACCACGCCGCGCGGGTCGGCATTAACCAGGTCTGCCGTCGCCTGGCGCGCCGCCTCCAGCACGGCTGCGCTGCGTTTAGCAGCCGGATGCGGACCGGCGGTGGTGGGGAACGATCCGCGGAATGCGGTCGACACGGTGGTCGCCACCGAGTCAGGAATCAGCATCCCGGACGGCGCGTCGAAGTGCACCCAACCGTCCCCGAGCGAGGGGTGTAATCCCCGCACCCGGGCGACGTCGTATGCCATGCCAGCCACCTTAGAGTTCCGCAGATTCAGCTAAACCATGACGGTAGCGGGCGCCCAGATACGTCCCGCCGTCCCGAGCCAGGTCACCCGGCCAGCCATACTAGTCCAGTGGGGCTGTGGTTCGGAACGCTGATCGCATTGTTTTTGCTGATCGCGCCGGGGGCAATCGTCGCGAGGATCACCCAGCTAACTTGGCCGGTCGCCGTCGCAGTTGGCCCGGCGCTGACCTACGGCGTGGTGGCTCTGGCGATAATCCCCTTCGGCGCGCTCGGAATCCCTTGGAACGGTTGGACAGCGCTCATCGCGCTGGCCGCGGTGTGCCTACTGATGACGGGTTTGCAGCTGCTGCTCGGCCGCTACCGCGACAGCGAGGCCAAGACCCAAGGGACCAGAGGGCTAACTGGCTGGCCGACGCTGACGGTAGCCGCGGGTGTGCTGCTGGGTGCCTTGCTGATCATGTGGGCGGCGTACCGCGGCCTCGTGCATTGGCAGTCCATCCCCAGCACTTGGGACGCGGTGTGGCATGCCAACGAGGTGCGCTTCATCCTCGACACCGGCCAGGCGTCGTCCACCCACATGGGCGAGCTGCGCAACGTCGAAACCCACCAACCGCTTTACTACCCTTCGGTGTTTCACGCCTTGACCGCGGTGTTCTGTCAGCTCACTGGGGCGGCGCCCACCACCGGCTACACCCTGAGTTCGGTGGCGGCCTCGGTCTGGCTGTTTCCGTCCAGCGCGGCCATGCTGACCTGGTTTCTGTTCAGGCCCATGACCACCCAATGGACGACCGCGGGAGCGGCGGCCACGTCGGCCGTGATGTCGGCGTCGTTCACGTCGGTGCCCTACGTCGAGTTCGGCGTCGCCGCGATGCCCAACCTGGCGGCCTACGGGGTCGCTATACCGACCTTTGTCTTGATCACTTCGACGCTGCGGCATCGCGACCGCATCCCGGCGGCCGTGCTGGCGCTCGTCGGCATCCTGTCGGTACACCTCACCGGTGGGTTCGTCGTCATCTTGTTCCTGTTGGCCTGGTGGCTTTTCGACGCTAGGCGGCATCCGGTACGTGGACGGCTCGCCGACATCCTGATCCTGGCTGTAGTGGCCGTGCCGACGGCGCTGATATTGGCCCCGCAGTTCATCGGGGTGGCCCACCAGGCCGACATCATCGCCGGGCATGCGTTCCCCAGCTTCAAGAGCGTCAAGCAGGGCGTCATCGATGCGCTGCTCTTGCACACCCGCCACCTCAACGATTTCCCGACCCAGTACGGCCTGCTCGTGTTAAGCGCGATCGGCATGGCGATCCTGCTGTACAAGAGAATCTGGTGGCCGCCGGTGCTGTGGCTGGTGCTGACCGTGGCGACCATCTATTCGGGGGCGCCGTTTCACAACCTGTTCGGTGCCACCATCGAGGAATTCAGCCAGTTCTTCTACAACGATCCCCGACGGCTTTCGGGCGTGGTCACGATGCTCGTCACGCCGATGGCGGGGATCGCGGTATTCGCAATGGTCTTGGCAGTGGTCGCCGCGGCGCAACGGCTCACCCAGCGGTTCGCCCGACTGCCCCCAGCTGTGTGGGTTTCTGCCACGGTGGTCCTGCTGGTGGCAACCACCGTGCTCACTGCCCGCCACTACCTCTACCGGCACCTGGTGCTGTTCGGCGACAAATACGACTCGGTGATCATCAACCAGAAAGACCTCGACGCCATGGCCTACCTGGCGACCCTGCCGGGAGCGCGCAATACCCTGATCGGCGACTCGAACGTCGACGGCACGGCGTGGATGTATGCGGTGGCCGACCTGCACCCGCTGTGGACCCACTACGACTTCCCGCAGCAAACTGGCCCGGGCTATTACCGATACATTTTCTGGGCCTTCGCCGATGTCGACACCGATCCGCGGGTAGCCGAGGCGGTGCGGGCGCTCAACATTCGCTACATCCTGACCAGCGTCCCGACGGTTCGGGGTTTCAAGGTGCCCGACGGACTAGTGTCAATAGACCAATCGAAGTCGTGGGCGAAGATCTACGACAACGGTGGGGCCTGGATCTACGAATGGCGTGGCGCCCCGACACCCAAAACATGAACAGATGCCAGCGGCAAGGAGAGTGACTGCATTGAGTAACGGCAACGACGACGACATCGAAATCATCGGTGGCCTCGACCCGCGGCTGATGGCGGCCGCGAAGGATGACGACTCCGATGACCGGTCGCTGACCGACCTCGTCGAGCAGCCGGCCAAGGTGATGCGGATCGGCACCATGATCAAACAGTTGCTCGAGGAGGTACGGGCGGCCCCGCTCGACGACGCCACCCGCAACCGGTTGCGCGAGATCCACGCCACCAGCATCCGCGAACTCGAAGAAGGGCTGGCGCCGGAACTGCGTGACGAACTCGACCGTCTCACCCTGCCGTTCACTGAGGGCACCGTTCCGTCTGATGCCGAGTTGCGAATCGCGCAGGCTCAGCTGGTCGGCTGGCTGGAGGGGCTATTCCACGGGATCCAGACCGCGCTGTTCGCCCAGCAGATGGCCGCTCGTGCGCAGCTGGAGCAGATGCGGCAGGGGGCGCTGCCCCCGGGTATGGGCAGGTCCGGCGGGCCCGGGGGTTCGGGCACCGGGCAGTACCTCTAGGCAGACAACCGGTGACGAGTCCCCGCCGTCCGCATATCGAGACGCACAACGCGTGGGTGGAGTTTCCCATCTTCGACGCCAAATCGCGCTCGCTGAAGAAGACCTTCCTGGGCGGCACGATTGGGCGCAACGCCTCCAACGTGGTGGTCATCGAGGCGTTGCGGGACATCACGATGTCGTTGGACCTGGGCGACCGCGTCGGGCTGGTGGGCCACAACGGCGCCGGGAAATCGACACTGCTGCGCCTACTTTCGGGGATCTATGAGCCGACGCGCGGCTCCGCCGCGGTAACCGGCCGGGTGGCACCGGTTTTCGACCTGGGCGTCGGCATGGATCCGGAGATCTCCGGCTACGAGAACATCATCATCCGCGGCCTGTTTCTCGGGCAGACGCGGCGGCAGATGCTGGCGAAGGTCGACGAGATCGCCGAGTTCACCGAGCTGGGTGACTACCTGTCGATGCCGCTGCGCACCTATTCGACCGGTATGCGAGTGCGGCTGGCGATGGGTGTGGTCACCAGCATCGACCCGGAGATCCTGCTGCTCGACGAAGGCATCGGCGCCGTCGACGCCGACTTCCTCAAGAAGGCCCAGACCCGGCTACAGCGCCTGGTCGAACGCTCGGGAATCCTGGTGTTCGCCAGCCATTCCAACGAATTCTTGGCCCGGCTGTGCAAGACCGCGATGTGGATCGACCACGGCGTCATCAAGCTCACCGGCAGCATCGAGGACGTCGTGCGCGCCTACGAGGGCGAAGACGCCGCCCGGCATGTGCGTGAGGTGCTTGCCGAGACCGCAACCGACCAGCTCGCGCATAAAGCCGCCGCGGATGACTGACATGGTGTGCGCCGTGGCGGTGACCCACCGGCGCCCCGACGAACTGGCCAAGTCGCTGGATGTGTTGAGCACCCAAAGTCGGCTGCCCGACCTGCTCATCGTCGTCGACAACGATGATGACGACCGGGTTCGCGATCTGGTGGGCGGTCAGCCCATCCCCACGACGTATCTGCCGTCACGCCGAAACCTCGGTGGCGCAGGTGGTTTCGCGCTCGGCATCCTTCACGCGCTGGCCGCCGGCGCCGATTGGGTGTGGCTGGCCGACGACGACGGCCGTCCGCAAGACACCGAAGTACTGGCGACACTGCTGGCGTGCGCGGAGACGCACCGGCTGGCCGAGGTGTCGCCGATGGTGTGCAACGCCGATGACCCGCAGCGCCTGGCGTTTCCGTTGCGACGCGGCCTGGTCTGGCGCAGGCGGGTCAGCGAGTTGCGGACCGCCGAGGATCAGGAACTGCTGCCGGGTATCGCATCGCTGTTCAACGGTGCACTGTTTGCAGCGTCGACGTTCGAGTCGATCGGTGTCCCCGATCTACGGCTGTTCGTCCGCGGCGACGAGGTGGAGATGCACCGCCGGCTGGTCCGGTCCGGCCTGCCGTTCGGAACATGCTTGAACACCGTTTATCTGCACCCATGTGGGTCGGCCGAGTTCAAGCCAATTCTTGCGGGCCGAATGTACACCCAGTATCCCGACGATCCCACCAAGCGGTACTACACCTACCGCAATCGCGGCTACCTGATGTCGCAGCCGGGTCTGCGCAAGCTCCTGGTTCAGGAATGGTTGCGGTTCGGCTGGTTCTTCCTGGTGTCTCGCCGCGACCCGAAGGGTCTGCTGGAGTGGCAGCGGCTACGCCGGTTGGGGCGTCGGGAGAAGTTCGGAAGGCCTGAAGGCCGATGATGCACGCCGGCGACGATGCACAGCGAAGCGATGAGGAGGAGCGGCGCCAATGACCCACGCCGGCGACGAAACAAATTGGAGCGATGAGGTGGGGGTACCACCCGCTTGCGGGGGAGAGCGGCGCCAATGACGATCGTCGACACTGCCGCGCAGTCCAAAACGATGACCCGGGCCTGGGGTGATCTGGTCGACGGGTATCGCCGCCGCGAGTTGTGGCTGCACCTGGGATGGCAGGACATCAAGCAGCGGTACCGCCGCTCGGTGTTGGGGCCGTTCTGGATCACCATCGCCACCGGCACCACGGCCGTTGCGATGGGCGGCCTGTACTCCAAGCTGTTCCACCTCCAGCTGTCGGTGCACCTGCCCTACGTCACGCTCGGCCTGATCATCTGGAATCTCATCAACGCCTCCATCCTGGAGGGCGCCGAGGTGTTCGTCGCCAACGAGGGATTGATCAAACAACTGCCGACGCCGCTGAGCGTGCACGTCTATCGGCTGGTGTGGCGGCAGATGATCTTGTTTGCGCACAACATCGTCATCTACGTCGTCATCGCGATCGTCTACCCGAAGCCGTGGTCGTGGGCCGACCTCTCGGTGATCCCGGCGTTGGGGCTGATTGTGCTCAACTGCGTGTGGGTGTCGCTGTGTTTCGGCATCCTGGCGACGCGCTTCCGCGACATCGGCCCGCTGCTGTTCTCCATCGTGCAGTTGCTGTTTTTCATGACGCCGATCATCTGGAACGACGACACGCTGCGACAGCAGGGCGCCGGACAGTGGTCGAAGATCGTCGAGCTTAACCCGCTGCTGCATTACCTGGATATCGTGCGCGCCCCGTTGCTGGGCTCACACCAGGAGCTACGGCACTGGGCGGTCGTGGTGGGGTTGACGGTGGTGGGCTGGCTGCTAGCGGCTTTCGCGATGCGCCAGTACCGCGCCCGCGTTCCCTACTGGGTTTAGACAGCGAAACCTCACAAATCGGGTTGGCCGCGTAGGAATATTTGGCGAACAATATCCACAACATTCGAGGCGCTCCGCGGTGGCAATCGCCGTCGCGCCCGGGAAGACAGGTCGACGCAGGTGAGCGAAGAAGTCGAGCCCTCTGGGCTTGCCGATGAGGCACGCGAGCGCATCGCCGCCGAGTTGGGCCGGATACGGGAACGTCGCGATCGCTTGGAGGCCGAGGTCCGAGGCGACCGCGGCGCGGTGAGCGATCACGCCGACGCCGCCGATGCCATCCAACGGGCCGACGAATTGGCCAGCCTCGACGAGCGGATCATCGAGCTCGACCGCCTGCTGCGCACCGGACCGTTGCCGTCGAACGGCAGCGACACGCTGCCCTTCGGCACCAAGGTGACGCTGCGGTTTTCCGACGGTTCGGTCGTCAAGATGCAGGTGATCTCCGTCATCGAGGAAGCTCCTGCCGGCGGCGAAGACGAGGCGTTGACGGCGGGCAGCCCGTTGGGGCTCGCACTTGCCGGACGGCAACCCGGCGACACCGTCACCTACACCACGCCCCAAGGCGAAAACCAGGTCGAGCTGCTGGACGTGAAGTACCCGTCGTAGTCCTGGTCGAGCCTGGTCGGCCCGTAGAATTCGGCCGATGGCCGAGATCGCGGCGAGTGCGCCGCTGACCCTCAAGACGCAGGTCTGGCGATTCGTCGTCACCGGCGGCCTGTCGGCGATCGTCGATTACGGCCTCTACCAGTTCCTGGATTTAGTGACGCATGTCCAGATCGACGCGGCTAAAGCGATCAGTTTCATCTTCGGCACGATCACCGCATATCTGATCAACCGCAGGTGGACCTTCCAGGCTGCGCCTAGCATCGCCCGGTTCGTCGCCGTGATGGTGCTCTACGGGATCACCTTCATCACGCAGGTCGGGATCAACCATGTCTGCCTTCATGCCTTCGACTACCACCAGCATTCGTGGGCGAAGCCGGTCGCTTTCGTGATCGCGCAGGGCACTGCCTCGGTGATCAACTTCGTCGTGCAGCGCTCGGTGATCTTCCGGCTGCGCTGAACCGACCACCGCAGGCGGTAGCCTCTTTGACGATGTTTCCAACGACCCCGAAGCTGCTGACCGGGTGGAGCCGCACCGCGCCATCAGTGGCGCAGGTGCTGGCCACCCCGGATCCCGAGGTGATCGCCAAGGCGGTTGCCTGGGCAGCCGACGCCGGCGGCCGTGGCGTCATCGCCCGCGGGCTGGGCCGCTCTTACGGCGACAACGCGCAAAACGGCGGCGGGCTGGTCATCGACATGACGGCCCTGAGCCGGATCCACTCGATCGACGCCGACAGCCATCTGGTCGATGCCGACGCAGGGGTCAACCTCGATCAGCTGATGCGGGCCGCACTGCCGTTCGGACTGTGGGTACCGGTACTGCCCGGCACCCGGCAGGTGACCATCGGCGGCGCCATCGCCTCCGACATTCATGGCAAGAACCACCACAGCGCGGGCAGCTTCGGCAATCACGTCCGCTCGATGGAGCTGCTGACGGCCGACGGGCAGATCCGTCACCTCACCCCGGACGGCGATGAGGCCGAGTTGTTCTGGGCCACCGTCGGCGGTAACGGGCTGACCGGGATCGTCCTGCGCGCCACTGTCGAGATGACCCCGACGGAGACGGCGTATTTCATCGCCGACGGCGACGTCACGCACACCCTGGACGAGACCATCGCATTCCACAGCGACGGCAGCGAAGCCAACTACACCTACTCGTCGGCCTGGTTCGACGCGATCAGTGCGCCACCTAAGCTGGGCCGGGCCGCGATCTCGCGAGGCTCGCTGGCAACGGTCGACCAGCTGCCGAAGAAGTTACAGAAGAATCCGCTGAAATTCGATGCGCCGCAACTACTTACACTCCCCGACATATTCCCCAACGGATTGGCCAACAAGTACACCTTCGTTCCGATCGGCGAGTTGTGGTACCGCAAGTCGGGCAGCTATCGCGGCAAGATCCAAAACCTAACGCAGTTCTATCACCCGCTGGACATGTTGGGAGAATGGAACCGGGCTTACGGCTCAGCGGGTTTCGGCCAGTACCAATTCGTGGTGCCCACCGAGGCGGTCGAGGAATTCAAGGGCATCATGTACGACATCCAGCGCTCGGGTCACTACTCGTTCCTCAACGTGTTCAAGCTGTTCGGTCCCGGAAACCAAGCGCCGCTTAGCTTCCCAATTCCGGGCTGGAACGTCTGCGTCGACTTTCCGATCAAGCCGGGACTCAACGAGTTTCTCAACGAACTCGACCGCAGAGTGCTGGAGTTCGGCGGCCGGCTTTACACCGGCAAAGACAATCGCACCACCGCGGACACTTTTCACGCCATGTACCCGCGCATCGACGAATGGATCGCGTTGCGCCGCAAGGTTGACCCCACCCGGGTCTTCGTCTCGGACATGGCCCGACGTTTGGAGCTGCTCTAAATGGTGCTCGACGCCGTGGGTAATCCCCAGACCATCCTGCTGCTCGGCGGCACCTCTGAGATCGGGCTGGCCATCTGCGAGCGCTACCTTCAGAACGCGCACGCGCGGATTCTGCTGGCCGCCATGCCCGAAGACCCGGGTCGCGATGACGCCGTCGCGCAGATGAAGGCCGCGGGCGCGCGCTCGGTGGAGCTGATCGACTTCGAAGCCACCGACCCCGACAGCCACCCAAAAGTGATCGACGCCGCATTCAGCGATGGCGGCGGATCTAGAGATATAGACGTCGCGATCGTGGCGTTCGGGTTGCTCGGCGACGCCGAGGAACTGTGGCAGAACCAGCGCAAGGCGGTTCAGATCGCCGAAATCAACTACACCGCAGCGGTTTCCGTGGGCGTGCTGCTGGGTGAGAAGATGCGCGCGCAGGGCTTCGGCCAGATCATCGCGATGAGCTCGGCCGCCGGTGAGCGGGTCCGGCGGTCCAACTTCGTCTACGGCTCCACCAAGGCCGGCCTGGACGGCTTCTACCTCGGCCTCGGTGAAGCCTTGAAGGAGTTCGGCGTCCGCGTCTTGGTCATCCGGCCCGGCCAGGTGCGGACCCGGATGAGCGCGCACATCAAGGAAGCGCCGCTGACCGTCGACAAGGAATACGTCGCGAACCTGGCGGTGACCGCGTCGGCCAAGGGCAAGGAACTCGTCTGGGCGCCAGGCGCTTTCCGCTACGTGATGATGGTGCTCCGGCACATCCCGCGGCCCATCTTCCGTAAGTTGCCCATCTAGATGCGGAACGCGCTGGCCACCGTCGGCCACATGGCATTCGCGACGGCGATTGCCGCAATGGTGTCGGTGATCTCCCTGATCGCCATCGCACGGGTCGAATGGCCCGCCTACCCGTCGTCGAATCAGCTGCACGCGCTGACCACGGTCGGCCAGGTCGGCTGCATCATCGGATTGCTGGCCGCCGGCTGGCTGTGGGGGCGTGGTCGTCGCACCAACGTTCGGAACCGCCTCCTGGCCCGACTGTTCACGCTGGTGTTCGTCTCCGCGTTCTCGGTGGTGACGCTGGCGATGCCGCTGGGCGCCACCAAGCTCTATCTGTTCGGTATCTCCGTCGACCAGCAGTTCCGCACCGAATATCTGACCCGGCTCACCGACAGCGCCGCCCTTCACGACATGACCTACATCGGGTTGCCGCCGTTTTATCCGCCGGGCTGGTTCTGGCTCGGCGGGCGCATCGCGGCGTTGACCGGCACTCCGGGCTGGGAGATGTACAAGCCGTGGGCGATCACCTCGATCACGATCGCGGTCGCGGTTGCGCTGGTGTTGTGGTCGCGGATGATTCGTTTTGAGTATGCGCTGATGGTCACGACGGCGACCGCCGCGGTGACGCTGGCCTACAGCTCGCCGGAGCCGTACTCCGCGATGATCACCGTGCTGCTGCCGCCGGTGCTGATCCTGACCTGGTCGGGTCTGCGCAGCGGCGCCGGATCGGGTGGGTGGGCCGCAGTGGTCGGGGCCGGGATATTCCTGGGCTTCGCGGCGACCTTCTACACCCTGCTGCTGGCCTACAGCGCCTTCACCGTGGTGCTGATGGCCCTGATCCTGATGGCCTCCCGCTGGCGTCAGGGAATCCGCGCTGCACTGGATCCGCTGGGCCGGCTGGCTGTCATCGCCGTCATCGCGGCGGCCATCGCGGCGACCACGTGGCTGCCGTTTTTGTTGCGGGCCACCCGGGATCCGGTCAGCAACACTGGCAGCGCCTATCACTACCTGCCGGCCGACGGCGCCGAGTTGACGTTCCCGATGCTGAAGTTCACCTTGCTCGGCGCGCTGTGCATGCTCGGGACGCTGTGGCTGGTGGTGCGGGTCCGTTCGTCGGTGCGCGCGGCCGGCCTGGCGATCGGCGTGGTCGCGGTGTACCTGTGGTCGGTGCTGTCGATGCTCGCCACGCTGGCGCGCACCACGCTGCTGTCGTTTCGGCTGCAGCCGACACTCACGGTGTTGCTGGCCGCCGCCGGCGTCTTCGGCTTCATCGAAGTCACCCTCGCGCTTGCCGCCCGCGGACGAGACCATGCCTGGGGCCGCAGCGTGCTACCGGTCGCGGCGGCGATCGGGCTGGCCGGGGCGATCGCGTTCAGTCAGGACATCCCCGACGTGCTGCGACCGGACCTCACCATCGCCTACACCGACACCGACGGCCACGGCCAGCGCGGTGACCGCCGTCCGCCCGGCTCCGAGAAGTTCTACCCGTCGATCGATGCCGCGATCACGAAGGCAACTGGAAAGTCCCGAGAAGAGACCGTGGTGCTGACGGCCGACTACAGCTTCTTGTCCTACTACCCCTACTGGGGATTTCAGGGACTGACGTCGCACTACGCCAATCCGCTCGCGCAGTTCGACAAGCGGGCTGCCGCGATCAGGAGCTGGTCGAAGCTCAAAGCCCCCGATCAGTTCATCCACGCGCTGGACACGCTGCCCTGGGCGGCGCCGACGGTGTTCTTGATGCGCCACGGCGGGTCGGCCGGCGCGACAAGCAGCTACACCCTGCGGTTGGCCGAAGACGTCTACCCCAACCAGCCCAACGTCCGCCGTTACACGGTGGAGCTCGAGGCCGCGTTGTTCGCCGACTCCCGGTTCACCGTCACCACCATCGGCCCGTTCGTGTTGGCCATCCGCAAGCCTGGACCGGGGCCGTAGATGGCTACAGAAACGCCACATGTCGAGCAATTACCATCTACCTCCGTGGGCCTCCCCGTCGACGCTGCAGAGCGAAGCGATGCTGTGGAGGGGCGCCCATCGACCGACGCGGGAGCAAACTACCGGGTCGCCCGGGTCGCGGCCGTCGTCGCCGGCCTGCTCGGGGCCCTGCTGGCGATTGCGACGCCGCTGCTGCCGGTCAAACAGACCACCGCCCAACTGAACTGGCCGCAAAACGGCGTGCTCGGAAGCGTTGAAGCGCCGCTGATCGGCTACGTGGCCACCGACCTCACCATCAGCATTCCGTGCCAGGCCGCCGCCGGACTGGCCGGGCCCGGCAACACCGGCAAGACGGTGCTGTTGTCCACGGTGCCCAAGCAGGCACCCAAGGCCGTGGACCGCGGTTTGCTGATCGAGCGCGCCCCCAACGACGACCTGGTGGTCGTGGTGCGCAATACCCCGGTCGTTGTCGCGCCGATCAGCCAGGTACTCAGCGGCGCCTGTCAGAAGTTGGTCTTCACCGCGCACGCTGACAGGGTCACCGGCGAATTCGTCGGGCTGAAACAGGGTCCCGATGCCGAGCATCCCGGCGCTCCGCTGCGTGGCGAACGCAGCGGATACGACTTTCGGCCGCAGATCGTCGGAGTCTTCACCGATCTGAGTGGGCCGGCTCCGCCGGGCCTGACTTTCTCCGCCACCGTCGACACCCGCTACAGCAGCTCGCCGACCCCGCTGAAGATGGCCGTGATGATCCTCGGGGTGGCGTCGACCATCGCCGCGTTGATCGCACTGCACATCCTGGACACCTCAGACGGCACCCGACACCGCCGCTTCCTACCGCCCCGCTGGTGGTCGATCAGCGGGCTGGATACCTTGGTCACGCTGGTGCTGGTGTGGTGGCACTTCGTCGGAGCCAACACCGCCGACGACGGATACATCCTGACCATGGCCCGGGTGTCCGAACACGCCGGGTACATGGCCAACTACTACCGCTGGCTGGGAACCCCCGAGGCGCCGTTCGGCTGGTATTACGACCTGCTGGCGCTGTGGGCTCACGTCACCACCGCGAGCATCTGGATGCGGTTGCCCACCCTGCTGATGGCGCTGGCCTGCTGGTGGGTGATTAGCCGGGAAGTCATCCCACGGCTCGGGCATGCCGTCAAGACCAGCAGAGCTGCGGCGTGGACGGCGGCGGGTCTGTTCCTGGCATTCTGGCTGCCGCTGAACAACGGTCTGCGACCGGAGCCGATCATCGCCGTGGGCATCCTGCTGACCTGGTGTTCGGTCGAGCGCGCGGTAGCCACCAGTCGGCTGCTGCCGGTGGCGGTTGCCTGCATCGTCGGCGCCCTGACGCTGTTCTCCGGGCCGACCGGTATCGCCTCGATCGGCGCACTGCTGGTGGCGATCGGCCCGCTGCGCACCATCCTGCACCGCCGCACGCGACGATTCGGTCTGCTGCCGCTGCTCGCGCCCATTCTGGCCGCGGTCACCGTCACCGGGATCCTGATCTTCCGGGACCAGACCCTGGCCGGCGAACTGCAGGCGACCGCGCTCAAGCGTGCTCTCGGGCCCAGCCTGAGCTGGTTCGACGAGCACCTTCGCTACGAGCGGCTGTTCATGGCCAGCCCGGACGGCTCGATCGCCCGTCGCTTCGCCCTGCTGGCGCTGCTGGTCGCACTCGCGGTGTCGGTGGCAATGTCGTTGCGCAAGGGTCGAATTCCGGGCACCGCCGTAGGACCCAGCCGTCGCATCGTCGGCATCACGATCATCTCGTTCATCGCGATGATGTTCACGCCCACCAAGTGGACGCACCACTTCGGGGTGTTCGCCGGGCTGGCCGGTCCGCTGGGGGCGTTGGCCGCGGTGGCGGTGACCGCGGCCGCGATGCACTCACGACGCAACCGCACCGTGTTCGCCGCCGTCGTGATGTTCGTGGTGGCGCTGTCGTTCGCCAGCGTCAACGGCTGGTGGTACGTCTCCAACTTCGGTGTGCCGTGGTCAAATGCGTTCCCGGAGTGGCACTTTGGGTTCACCACCGGGCTGCTCGGATTGACGGTGCTGGTACTGCTGCTGGCCGCCTGGTTCCACTTCGTCAACAACGGCGACGATGCCGGGCCAGCCAGCGAATCGCGGCTCGCCCGAATCGCCCGGTCCCCGTTGGGGATTGCCGCGTGGGCGTTGGTCTTCTTCGAGGTCTTGTCGCTCACGCTTGGGATGACCGATCAATACCCGGCGTGGTCGGTCGGCCGCTCCAATCTGCAGGCGCTGACGGGCAAGACCTGTGGACTTGCCAGTGACGTACTCGTCGAGCAGGACCCCAACGCCGGGATGCTGTCCCCGATCGGGGTGCCTGTGAAGGACGCGCTGGGCTCCGGTTTTGCCGACGGCTTCGATCCGAACGGGATCCCCGCCGACGTATCGGCCGACCCGGTGATGGAACGCCCCGGCGACCGCAGCTTCGTCAGCGACGACGGAATGGTCACCAGCAGCGAGGCCGGCACCGAGGGCGGAACCACGCCCGCGCCCGGCATCAACGGGTCGCGCGCGCGGCTGCCCTACAACCTCGACCCGGCGCGTACGCCGGTGTCCGGCAGTTGGCGATCCGGCGTGCAGGTACCGGCCCTGCTGCGGTCGGCCTGGTACCGGCTGCCACCGCGTGACCAGGCGGGTCCGCTGCTAGTGGTGTCGGCGGCGGGCCGGTTCGACTACGGCGAAGTGGCAATCCAGTGGGCCACCGACGAACAAGCCGCCGCCAATAAGCCCGGCGGTTCAATGGGATTCGCCGACGTCGGAGCGGCGCCCGCGTGGCGCAACCTGCGGGCCCCGCTATCTGCGGTGCCGTCGACCGCCACCCAGGTGCGATTGGTCGCCACCGATGACGACCTTGCGCCGCAGCACTGGATCGCCGTCACCCCGCCGCGGATCCCGCGGCTGCGCACACTGCAGGACGTCGTCGGCTCAACCGACCCGGTGCTGCTGGATTGGCTGGTGGGGCTGGCCTTCCCCTGCCAGCGGCCATTCGGGCATCAAAACGGTGTGATTGAGATGCCCAAGTGGCGGATTCTGCCCGATCGGTTCGGCGCCGAGGCCAACTCGCCGGTGATGGATAACAACGGAGGCGGCCCACTGGGCGTCACCGAATTACTGGTGCGCGCAAACACCGTCTCGACCTATCTGAAAGACGACTGGTCCCGCGACTGGGGTGCGCTGCAGCAGTTGACGCCCTACTACGCAAATGCCCAGCCGGCCCGCCTCGACCTCGGTTCGGCAACACGCAGCGGCCTGTGGAGCCCCGCGCCATTACGGCAGTAACCGCGCTTAAAACGCGACCTGCCGTCGGCCGGCCCGAAAGGCGGTGACGGTGGCGGTGAGGGCCAGCAAGGCGAACACGGTAAACGCCCAGTGCGCCGCTGCGACACCTCCGCCGTCGGAGATGTTCACCACGACACCGGCCAGCCCTGCCCCGAACGCACCGAAAATCAACTGCACCGAGTTGATCGCGGTAGCCGCCGTGCTGCCCTCAGCCGGATCGTCGATGTCGGTCATGGCCCACGCCGACAGATGCGGGTAAGCGGCGCCGATACCGATCCCAACGGCCAGCAACGCCGTCGCGCACAAGATGATGATGCCAACCGTTGCGCCTTGGACATGGCTGACTCCGGCCAGCGCCAGGCCGATCGCCATCACCAGCGGCGCCCCTATCACCACACCCACGATTGAGCGGGTCTTGTTCAGTGAGCCGCTGCCCAATCCGCTGATCGTCCAGCCGATCGACAACGCCGCGCCCAACAGCCCGGCAACTATCGGCCCCAAATGTGCGAGCCGCTGGCCGAACAACGGCACATACAGGTCCACCTTGGTCGCGGCGACCAGTAGGCCCAGGGTCAGATAGACCCACTTCAACGGGCCGAACCCGAAGACGCTGGCGGGCAATACCGCCGTGTCCATCCGCCGGTCAACGACCAGAAACATTCCCACCAGCGCGGCGCCGACTATCAGCAGTCCGACGATTGCGACGGTGTTATGCGGAAGAGATGCCACGCTGACCGTCAGCGCCGCAGCGCCCAGCAGGACTACCGACGGCACCGGAATCCGTGTCGCGGCGCGGTCGCTGTGCTGCTCGCAGTTGTCCACGGACAGTACGCCCGGTGCCAGCAGGGACATCGCCACACTCAGCATGGCCAGCAAGCCGAACGCCCACCGCCACGCGCCGAACTGCGCGAAAATCCCGCCCAGTGCGGGGCCGAGCAACGCACCGACGCCCCACATCGCTGACGCCATCGCCGAACCGCGACTCCACAGCGAGCGCGGCAGCACGGCGTTGATCACCGCGAAACTGAGGCCGCACAGCAGACCGCCTGCCAGGCCCTGCAGGAAGCGGCCGGCCAGCAAGATCTCCATGTTCGGCGCCGCCGCGCATACCAGGCTGCCGGCGCCCAGCACCGCGAAACCCAGCAGATAAGACACGCATGAGCCGACACGATGTAGCAGCGAATTTACCGTCGCCGCGGCGACCACCGACCCGACGAGGTACAAGGTGGTCACCCAGGCATAGATTCGCTCGCCGCCGATCTCATTGATCGTGCTGGGCAGCATGCTGATCGTCAGGAACTCGTTGGTGGAATAAAGCACCACGCCCCCGGCGACCACAGCTGACGTCCGCAAATACCGGGTGCTCCACAACTCACGCCAGTGGCCGGTGGTGATTTGTTTCGTATCCGTTAAATGCACCACCGCTGGCCCACTAAACCATGTTTGGGCGGAGGAGTCGAACCACCTGAAAGGTGCGTCAGGCCTCGGTGCCCGACCTATCCGGCGCGTTCGGCACGCGGACCTGCACCATCACCGGATAGTGCCGGGCCGTTGAGATTTGTCTCATCGGCGAAGTTAAAAATCGCGTGTCCGGCTGTTCTCCAAGCCGCCACCCAGCCGGCATCGTCCAGCTGCTCAGGCCGCCACGCGGCCTGCATCGTCGCCGACGGAGCCGATTGTCCAGCTCCTCCTCAGGCCGCCACGCAGCCTGCATCGTCGCCGGACGTAACTAGTCGCCTACCATCGTCCCTCGTGCCCCATGACGAAAACGAGCGATCGACGCGTCAGCTCCCGCGCTGGATCGCCGTCGTCGCGGGAATCGCCGGAGCGCTGCTGTGCGCGCTGGTTCCACTGCTTCCGGTGAAGCAGACCACAGCCACAATCCTGTGGCCGCAGGGCCTTAACGGCGACGGCCACGTGACCGATATCACCGCGCCACTGGTGTCCGGGGCCCCGCGGGCGCTGGACGTTTCCATCCCCTGCGCGGCGATCGCCACCCTGCCCGCTGACGGCGGCCTGGTGTTCTCAACGTTGCCGGTCAATGGGTTCCAGACCGGCAAGAACGGGTTGTTTGTCCGGGCCAATAAGAATGCCGTCGTCGTCGCGTTCCGGGACTCGGTGGCGGCGGTAGCGGCCCGCCCCGCCGTGAATGGTGGCGCCTGCAGTGTCCTGCGCATCTGGGCCGACGCCGGCGTGGCGGGCGCGGACTTCGTCGGCATACCTGGTGCCACGGGAACCCTCGCGCCGGAGAAGAAGCCGGCGGTCGGCGGCGTTTTCACCGACCTGAAGGTCCCTGCGCAGCCGGGATTATCGGCTCGTATCGACGTGGACACCCGGTTCATCGTCACCGCCACCATGCTCAAGAGAGCCGTGATGGCCCTGGGTGGGCTCGCGGTGGTGACTGCGATCGTCGCGCTGGCCGTCCTGGACCGGCAGTCGGGAACGCGGGTGCCGCGCAACTGGCGACGCTGGCGACGGCCTGGGCTCGCCACCTGGCTCGCCGATGCGGGTGTGATCGCGACGCTGCTGCTCTGGCATCTCATCGGCGCCACCTCATCGGATGACGGCTACAACCTGACCATCGCCCGGGTGGCGCCGAAGGCCGGGTACGTGGCCAATTACTACAGGTACTTCGGGACGACGGAAGCGCCGTTCGACTGGTACCTCGGGGTGCTGTCCAAATTGGCGTCGGTGAGCACCGCCGGCGTATGGATGCGGATCCCGGCCACGCTGGCCGGGATCGCGGGCTGGCTGATCATCAGCCATTGGGTGCTGCGGCGGCTGGGACCTGGAAGGGGTGGCCTGGCATCCAACCGGGTGGCGGTGTTGACCGCGGGCGCGGTGTTTTTGGCCGCGTGGCTGCCGTTCAACAACGGTCTGCGGCCCGAACCGCTGATCGCCCTCGGCGTGCTGGTCACCTGGATGCTGGTGGAACGCGCGATCGCGTTGCAGCGACTGGCTCCGGCCGCGGTCGCCATCATCGTCGCGATGCTCACCGCGGCTCTGGCGCCGCAGGGGCTGATCGCCGTCGCCGCCTTACTGACCGGTGCGCGGGCCATCGCCCAGGCGATCCGGCGGCGCAGGCCGACCGACGGATTGCTGGCACCGCTGGCGGTGCTGGCAGCGTCGTTTTCGCTGATCACCGTGGTGGTGTTCCGCAGCCAGACGCTGGCCACGGTCGCCGAGTCTGCCCGCATCAAGTACAAGGTCGGTCCCACGATCGCGTGGTACCAAGACTTCCTGCGCTACTACTTCCTGACGGTGGAGTCCAACGCTGACGGGTCGATGACACGGCGATTCGCGGTGCTGGTGCTGCTGCTGTGCCTGTTCGGAGTGCTGGTAGTGCTGCTTCGGCGCGGCGGGGTGCCGGGCTTGGCCAGTGGCCCGGCGTGGCGGCTGATCGGCACCACCGCGATTGGCCTGCTGCTGCTGACGTTCACGCCCACGAAGTGGGCCATCCAGTTTGGTGCGTTCGCCGGGCTGGCCGGCGCCCTGGGCGCGGTCACCGCGTTCATCTTTGCCCGGATCGGCCTGCACAGCCGCCGCAACCTGACGCTGTACATCACCGCGTTGTTGTTCGTGCTGGCGGTGGCCACCTCGGGGGTCAACGGCTGGTTCTACGTGAACAACTACGGGGTGCCGTGGTATGACATCCCGCCCGTCATCGCCAGCCATCCGGTGACGTCAATGTTCCTGACGTTGTCGATCCTCACCGGGCTGCTGGCCGCCTGGTACCACTTCCGGATGGACTACGCCGGCCACACCGAGGTCAAGGACAACCGGCGCAACCGCGTGCTGGCGTCCACACCGCTGCTGGTGGTCGCGGTGATCATGGTCCTGGGCGAAGTCGGTTCGCTGGCCAAGGGTGCGGTTTTCCGTTACCCCCTCTACACCACCGCCAAAGCCAACCTGGCGGCGCTCAGCTCGGGCCTTTCCCCGACCAGTTGCGCGATGGCCGATGACGTGCTGACCGAGCCCGATCCCAACGCCGGCATGCTGCAACCGGCTCCGGGACAAACCTTCGGGCCCGACGGCCCGCTCGGGGGAATCAACCCCGTCGGCTTCAAACCCGAAGGGGTGGGCGACGACCTGAGGTCCAACCCGGTGGTGACCAAACCGGGGGTGGTGAATTCCACCGGGTCACCCAACAAGCCCAACGCCACCATGAGTGACTCCGCGGGCACGGCCGGCGGGAAAGGCCCGGTCGGGGTGAACGGGTCGCACGCGGCCCTACCGTTCGGACTCAATCCGGCCCGCACCCCGGTGATGGGCAGTTACGGCGAAAATTCGCTGGCCGCCACGGCGACCTCGGCGTGGTACCAGCTGCCGCCGCGCACCGGCGACCGGCCGCTGGTGGTGGTTTCCGCCGCGGGCGCTATCTGGTCGTATAACGAGGACGGCACTTTCACATACGGGCAGTCGCTGAAATTGCAGTGGGGTGTCGCTCGCCCCGACGGCACCACCCAGCCGCTCGCAGAGGTGCAGCCGATCGACATCGGGCCGTGGCCGGCATGGCGCAATCTGCGCTTCCCGCTAGCCTGGGCGCCCCCGGAGGCTAACGTGGCACGCATCGTCGCTTATGACCCGAATCTGAGCTCCGAGCAGTGGTTCGCGTTCACGCCGCCGCGCGTTCCGGTGCTGCAGACTCTGCAGCAATTGATCGGATCGCACACACCCGTGCTGATGGACATCGCGACCGCCGCGAACTTCCCCTGTCAGCGGCCGTTCTCCGAACACCTTGGCGTTGCCGAACTTCCGCAGTACCGCATCCTGCCCGATCATAAACAGACGGCGGCGTCGTCGAACGGGTGGGAGGCCGGCGAGGACGGCGGTCCGTTCCTGTTCACTCAGGCGCTGTTGGTCACCTCGACGATCTCGACGTACCTGCGCGGCGACTGGTACCGCGACTGGGGATCGGTCGAACAGTATTACGCGTTGGTGCCCGCCGATCAGGCACCGGATGCCGTCGTCGAACAGGGCGTGACCACAGTGCGCGGCTGGAGCCGGCAAGGACCGATTAGGGCCCTGCCATGAGCGTCATCAACCACGAACGGCAAGCGGCCACCGCGCACGACACCCATCGCGATGTGCGGGTGACGCGCTGGGTCGCGACGATCGCGGGGCTGATCGGTTTCGTCCTATCGGTCGCGACACCGCTGCTGCCCGTCGTGCAGACGACTGCGATGCTCAATTGGCCACAGAACGGCCAGCTGAATAGCGTTACGGCACCGCTTATTTCGCTGTCTCCAGTGGACTTGACGGCCACCGTGCCGTGCTCTTCGGTGGGTGGCCTGCCGCGCGAAGGTGGGGTCGTGCTGAGTACCGCGCCCAAGAAGGGCAAGGATGCCGCGCTCAACGCGTTGTTCGTCGTTGCCAACCGCCAGCGCGTCGACGTCACCGACCGCAACGTGGTCATCGCCAGCGTGCCGCGGGATCAGGCGATGTCCGCGCAGTGCCAGCACATCGACATCACCTCCACACGCGCCGGCACCTTCGCCACCTTTGTCGGGTTGACCGATTCGGCGGGAAAGCCGGTGAGCGGTGGCTTCCCCGACCCCAACCTGCGCCCCCAAATCGTCGGTGTGTTCACCGATCTGACCGGTCCCGCGCCGCCCGGACTGCGGCTGTCGGCGACCATCGACACCCGGTACTCCACCACCCCGACGACACTGAAACTTGTTGCGATGGTGGTGGCGATCGTGGCCACCATCGTCGCACTGGTCGCGCTGTGGCGCCTCGACCAGCTCGACGGCCGCCGTATGCACCGGTTGATCCCGAAGCGCTGGCGGAAGTTCACCCTGATCGACGCCACAGTGATATTCGGTTTCCTGCTGTGGCACCTGATCGGCGCGAATTCGTCCGACGACGGCTACATCCTCGGCATGGCCCGGGTCGCCGGCCACGCCGGCTACATGTCCAACTACTTCCGCTGGTTCGGCAGCCCAGAGGACCCGTTCGGCTGGTACTACAACCTGCTGGCGCTGATGACCCACGTCAGCGACGGCAGCCTGTGGATGCGACTGCCTGACCTGGTCGCCGGGCTGGTCTGCTGGCTGCTGCTGTCGCGTGAGGTGTTGCCCCGGCTGGGGCCGGCGGTGACATCCAGCAAGGCCGCGAACTGGGCGGCGGGCATGGTGCTGCTGACCGCGTGGATGCCGTTCAACAACGGTCTGCGCCCGGAGCCGATCATCGCGCTCGGTTCACTGATCACCTGGGTGCTGATCGAGCGGTCGATGTGCGCCTCCCGAGTGACGCCGGCGGCGCTGGCAGTGGTGACCGCCGCGTTCACCCTCGGGGTGCAGCCCACCGGCCTGATTGCGGTGGCCGCGCTGGTCGCCGGTGGCCGTCCGATCCTGCGAATTTTGGTGCACCGCCATCGTGTGGTCGGCACATGGCCGCTGGTGGCCCCGATGCTGGCAGCCGGCTTCGTCATCCTCACTGTGGTGTTCGCCGACCAGACCCTGTCAACGGTGTTGGAAGCCACCAGGATTCGCACCGCGATCGGGCCGAGCCAGGCCTGGTACACCGAGAACCTGCGCTATTACTACCTCATCCTGCCCACCGTCGACGGTTCACTGTCGCGCCGCTTCGGCTTCCTTATCACCGCGTTATGCCTGTTCACCGCCGTGTTAATCATGTTGCGGCGCAAGCGAATCCCCGGCGTGGCCCGCGGCCCGGCATGGCGGCTGATGGGCGTCATATTCGGCACCATGTTCTTCCTGATGTTCACGCCGACGAAGTGGGTGCACCACTTCGGGCTGTTCGCCGCGGTGGGCGCGGCGATGGCCGCGCTGACCACGGTGCTGGTGTCACCGAAGGTGCTGCGCTGGTCACGCAACCGCATGGCGTTCGTGGCGGCGGTGTTGTTCGTGTTGGCGCTCTGTTTCGCCACCACCAACGGCTGGTGGTACGTCTCTAGCTACGGCGTCCCGTTCAACAGCGCGATGCCGAAGCTCGCCGGAATCACCATCAGCACAATCTTTTTCATCCTGTTCGTGATCGCGGCACTCTGGGCGATCTGGTTGCACTTCGCGTCGCCGGATCACGGCGAGGGCCGGCTGGCGCGGGCGGTGACGGCAGCGCCGGTGCCGATCGCGGCCGGATTCATGGTGCTGGTGTTCATCGCATCGATGGTCGCCGGAATCGTGCGCCAGTACCCTACCTATTCCAATGGCTGGGCCAACTTGCGCGAATTCGCCGGGGGCTGCGCACTGGCCGACGACGTGCTCGTCGAGCCGGACAGCAACGCCGGCTTTATGGCGCCCGTGCCCGGCAATTACGGCCCGTTGGGTCCGTTGGGCGGCGCCAACCCAATAGGGTTCACCCCCAACGGCGTACCGGACCATACCGTGGCCGAGGCTGTCCAGGAGACGTCGGTGCCGCAGCCCGGCACCGACTACGACTGGTACGCGTACGACTGGCGCGCGCCGACCAAGCTGAAGGCGCCAGGTATCAACGGATCCCTGGTGCCGTTGCCCTACGGCCTCAACCCCGACGAGGTTCCGCTGGCCGGCAGCTACACCACCGGCGCCCAACAGCAGAGCAGACTCACCTCGGCGTGGTACCAGCTGCCCAAACCCGACGACGGGCATCCCCTCCTGGTGGTGACCGCCGCGGGCAAGATCGCCGGCAACAGCGTGCTGCACGGGCACACCGGCGGGCAGACCGTGGTGCTGGAATATGGCAAGCCCGGCCCCGGCGGTGACATAGTGCCGGCCGGGCGGATGGTGCCCTACGACCTGAACGGGGAACAGCCGAAGGCGTGGCGCAATCTGCGCTTCGCCCGAGACAAGATGCCCGCGGACGCGACTGGGGTCCGGTTGGTGGCCGAAGATCTCTCCCTGACACCGGACGACTGGATCGCGGTGACCCCACCGCGGGTGCCGGAACTGCGTTCCCTGCAGGAGTACGTCGGCTCGTCGCAGCCGGTGCTGATGGACTGGGCGGTTGGGCTGGCGTTCCCGTGCCAGCACCCGATGCTGCACGCCAACGGCGTCACCGAGATCCCGAAGTTCCGCATCACGCCGGACTACAACGCCAAGAAGCAGGACACCGACACCTGGGAGGACGGCGTCAACGGCGGCCTGCTGGGCATCACCGACCTGTTGTTGCGGGCCCACGTCATGTCCACCTACCTGTCCCGCGACTGGGGCCGGGACTGGGGATCACTGCGCAAGTTCGACACCGTCGCCGAGGCCCATCCCGCGCAACTCGATCTGGGCACCGCGACCCGCAGCGGGTGGTGGTCGCCGGGCCAGATCCGAATCAAGCCGTAGCCCGGCGACGATGCGGGACGCGCAGCGTCATCCATCGTGACCATCGTCACACTCGGAGCGCGACTTGTTGAGCGTCACGGGCCGTTCGAAATCGGCGGCTGCTGGCTACTGACACCCTATCCACCCCAAAAGAAAGGAAATTCATGGGCGGCAGTGGACCAGAAGAAGCCATCAAGGGCATCGTCGAGGATGTCAAGGGCAAGACCAAGGAAATCATCGGGATCGTCACCAACCGCGACGGTCTGCGCAAAGAAGGTCGCGCTCAACAGGAAAAGGCCCAAGCCGCGCGGGACGCGGCCAAAAAAGAGGCCCAGGCAGCGGCCGCGAGGGCCGCTGAGAAGGCTGCCGAGGCTCGGCAGAAGTCGGCAGAATAATCACGGCACTAAACTGGGCGGCGAGGTCTTTACAGCCTCGCCGCCCAGTTCCTGCTTACGGCTCAGCGACGGGTAGCGCGCGCAGAACCAGGACAGAGCGCGCCTCCACGGTGACCGGCTGAGCGGCGTCGATCGGCTTGGCGGCGGCGACGTGGACCGGGTCGGCGCTATCGACGACCGGTTCCCAGCTGGCGCCGAAATCTGTTGGCGGCATGGTGAACTGAAGCGGTTCGTGGTGGGCGTTGAAGCACAGCATGAACGAGTCGTCGGTCACCCGCTGTCCGCGGTTGTCGCGGTCAGGGATGCCCTGGCCGTTGAGGTAGATCGCGACGGATTTCGCGAAGCCTGCGCCCCAGTCTTCGCCAGTCATCTCCGCACCCTCCGGGGTGAACCACGCGATGTCAGGCAAACCCGCCTCGCCGCGACGGCCCAACGGCTTGCCGCTGAAGAACCGTCGCCGACGGAACACCGAATGCTCGGCGCGCAGCGCTGAAACCACGCAGCTGAATTCCAGCAGACCGTCGTCGACCTTGCCCCAGTCGATCCAGGTGATTTCGTTGTCCTGACAGAACCCGTTGTTGTTGCCGCCCTGGGTGCGGCCGAGCTCGTCGCCATGGCAGAGCATCGGAACCCCCTGCGACAGCAGCAGCGTGGTGATGAAGTTGCGCTGCTGGCGGGCGCGCAGCTCGTCGACCTCGGCATCGTCGGTTGGGCCCTCCACGCCGCAGTTCCACGACCGATTGTGGCTTTCCCCGTCGTTGTTGTCCTCGCCGTTGGCCTCGTTGTGTTTCTCGTTGTAAGACACCAGGTCTCGCAGCGTGAACCCGTCGTGGGCGGTGACAAAGTTGATCGAGGCGACCGGCCGGCGACCGGTGCCTTCGTAGAGGTCGGCCGATCCGGTTAGCCGGTAGGCGAATTCGTCGAGGGTGGCAGGTTCACCGCGCCAGAAGTCGCGGACGGTGTCGCGGTATTTGCCGTTCCATTCGGTCCACTGCGGTGGGAAGTTGCCCACCTGGTAGCCGCCCGGCCCGACGTCCCACGGTTCGGCGATCAGCTTGACCTGGCTGACTATCGGATCTTGTTGCACGAGTTCGAAAAACGCTGCCAGCCGGTCCACGTCGTAGAACTCTCGGGCCAGAGTGGAGGCGAGGTCGAACCGGAAGCCGTCGACGTGCATCTCGGTCACCCAGTAGCGCAGCGAGTCCATGATCAGCTGCAGCGTGTGCGGATGCCCGACGTTGAGGCTGTTGCCGGTGCCGGTGTAGTCCATGTAGTAGCGCTTGTCGTCGTCGACCAACCGGTAGTAGGCGGCGTTGTCGATCCCGCGCATCGACAACGTCGGGCCCAGGTGGTTGCCCTCGGCGGTGTGGTTGTAGACGACGTCGAGGATGACTTCGATATCGGCTTCGTGCAATTCGCGCACCATCGCCTTGAATTCCTGCACCTGGCCGCCCGGTGTGGTGGCGCTGGAGTACTTCGCGTCGGGCGCGAGGAATCCGATGGTGTTGTATCCCCAGTAGTTGGACAGGCCCTTGTCGATCAGGGTGGAGTCGTTAGCGAAGTGATGCACCGGCATCAGTTCGATCGCGTTGACTCCGATGCTTTTGAGGTGCTCGATGATCACCGGGTACGCGACGGCGGCGTAGGTGCCGCGCAGGTGTTCGGGGATGTCCGGGTGGGTCTGGGTCAGGCCTTTGACGTGCGCTTCGTAGATGAGGGTGTCGGCGTACTGATGGTCCGGTGGGCGGTCGTTTGCCCAGTCGAAGAAGGGATTGATGACCACCGACTTGGGCATGCTGGCCGCCGAGTCGTCGTCGTTGCGGCTGTCGGGGTCGCCGAAGGTGTAGCTGAACAGCGACTGGTTCCAGTCGAAGTTGCCGTCCATGGCCTTCGAGTACGGGTCGACGAGCAGTTTGTTCGGGTTGCACCGCAGGCCCGCGCCGGGATCGTAGGGGCCGTGGACTCGGTAGCCGTAACGCTGACCGGGCTCGATACCCGGGACGAATCCGTGCCAGACGAATGAATCGATCTCGGGCAGGGTGATCCGGTTTTCCGTCCCGTCCGCGTCGAACAGGCACAACTCGACCCGCTCGGCCACCTCGCTGAATACCGCGAAGTTGGTGCCTGCACCGTCATACGTCGCGCCCATCGGGTAAGCCTTGCCCCGCCAGATCTCCGTGGCAGGTGTGGAGCCGCTCGCGGCATCGGCGGGTGTCATGGCAGGTCAATACCCGATCGCCGTGGCGGGAAACACCGGGGCGCTGCACATGTTCGCGGCGTTAGCCCAATGAGAGGAGTTCGTGGACAAAGTCGTGGGGCAAGTCACCGTCGGGTTAATTCCACAGCCTTGCCGGCCGAGTTCTACACGTCCGAAATCGTCGCGCCGGTCTAGACCGGGATCAACCCGTGCTTGCGACCAACGCGTCGATAGATTTGCTTGTCCCGCAACAGGTGTAGCGATTTACGGAGCAGCAGCCGGGTGTCGTGCGGTTCGATGACGGCGTCGATGAAGCCACGCTCGGCGGCGATCCACGGGATCGCCATGTTCAGGTTGTAGCCCTCGATGAAGTCTTTCTTGATCGCCTGCGCTTCGGGCGTGGTCGGGTCGGGGAACCGCTTCATCAGCAATTGCGCGGCACCCTCGGCGCCGATCACGGCGATGCGCGCGGTCGGCCAGGCGAAGTTGAAGTCGGCGGTCAGCTGCCGGGATCCCATCACGGCATAAGCGCCGCCGTAGGACTTCCGCACGGTGATCGTCACCTTCGGTACATCGGCCTCGACGACCGAGTACAGGAACCGGCCGCCGCGCTTGATGATGCCGTTCTTCTCCTGCTCGAAACCGGGGAGGAAACCCGGGGTGTCCACAACGAACACCAGCGGCACATCGAAGGAGTCGCAGAACCGGATGAACCGGGCCGCCTTGTCGGAGGCCTCGTTGTCGATCGAGCCGGACATGTGCATGGGCTGGTTGGCGACCACGCCAACCGGGCGACCGTCGACCCGGGCGAACCCGGTGACGATGGCCGGGCCGTGTTGTGCTGCGACGTCAAGGAAATCGCCGTCGTCGAAGATCCGCAGCAGGATCTCGTGCACGTCGTAGGCCATGTTGTCGGAATCCGGCACGATCGAGTCGAGCTCCAGATCATGCGGGGTGATCTCCGGCTCTAGTCCGGGGTTGACGATCGGTGCTTTATCGAAGCAGTTGGACGGCAAGAACGACAAGAAGTCGCGGACGTACTGGAACGCTGCGGCTTCGGATTCGACCACCTGGTGCAGGTTGCCGTAGCGGGCCTGGGCGTCGGCGCCGCCGAGCTCGTCGAGGCTGACCTCCTCACCGGTGACTTCCTGGATCACGTCCGGACCGGTGACGAAGAAGTAGCCCTGGTCACGCACGGCCACCAAAAGATCGTCCTGAATCGGCGAATACACCGCTCCCCCAGCGCATTTACCGAGGATAATGGAGATTTGCGGCACAATCCCGGACAGCACCTCGTGGCGGCGGCCCAGCTCGGCGTACCACGCCAGCGAGGTCACCGCGTCCTGAATGCGGGCGCCGCCGGAGTCGTTGATGCCGACGATCGGGCAGGCCACCATCGCGCACCACTCCATCAGCGCAGCGACCTTGCGGCCGAACATCTCTCCGACCGTTCCGCCGAACACCGTCTGGTCGTGCGAGAACACCCCGACCGGTCGGCCGTCGATAGTCCCGCGGCCGGTGACCACGCCGTCGCCGAAGAGCGCGTTGGGATCCCCCGGCGTGCGGGCCAGGGCCCCGGTCTCGAGGAAGCTGCCCGGATCCAGCAGCGCGTGGACGCGGGCGCGGGCGCTGGCGATGCCCTTCTTGTCGCGCTTGGCGGCGGCCTTCTCACCACCGGGTTCCTTGGCCAGCTCCAGCTTTTCGCGGAGTTCGGCCAGCAGCTCGGCGGTGGTCTTGGTCGTCACTTAGGCCTCTTTCTGCTCTGCGTCAATCTTGTTGAGCACCTGGGTCATATGCGCACCGACCTTGGCGATGATCGGCTCGTCGATGGCCTGGATATGCTCACCACCGATCGGCACGACCTCCAAATCCGAGACGTAGTCGCCCCAGCCGCCGTCGGGCTTGCGGGTGGCATAGCGCGGCTCGAACGTGATCGCGTCGTCGTGGTAGCGGTCGGCCATGTACAGCGTGACGTGACCGTCGTAGGGCTGGACCTGGACGGTGTCGATCGCACGGTTGTCCAGATACGACGTGCGCTGATGCTCGATGATGCCGCCGGGGATCTGCACACCGCTCTGTCGGACTGCCTCCAGCACGAATTTGATCTGCCCCTCGTCGTCGAGCTCTTCGAGCTGCGCGTAAGGGATTGCGGGAATCTCGACGTTGAACGTCCGCTCGGCGAAGCGGGCGTAACGCTCCCAGCGCTTGCGGGTCTCCTCCTTGGTCTGCGGGATCTCCTCACCGGCGCGCACCGCGTCGATCAGGCCGACAAACGGGACGTCGCAGCCCTGTTGCTTCAGCCCGATCGCGCACGCGTAGGCCAGCACCCCGCCCAGCGACCAGCCGACCAGGATGAACGGCCCGTCACCCTGCAGTTCGCGCAGCTTCGGAACGTACTGGGCGGCGCGCTCTTCGATGGTGCCCTCGACCCGCTCGAAACCGTACATCGGGGTGTCCGGCGGCAAGCGATCGAGCAACGGCTCGTAGACCACCGTGGACCCGCCCGCGGCGTGGAACACGAATACCGGTGGCTTGGTGGAACCTTCGGGCCGGGGGCGGATGGTGCGCACGAAGCCGTCGATCTGGCCGGCCTCGAGATACTCGCGCACCGTGGTCGCCAGCTCCTCGATGGTTGAGGCGGCTTTGACGTCGTCGACGCTGATCGGGCCCTCAGCCCGTTCGGAAAGCCGTTGCGCCATCTTGGCGGCAGCGTCGTCGTCCAGCTTCGGCAACGCGTTGAAGATGCCGCCCGGTGACTTGCCGGTGACGATCGCCCAGGTGGCGAACGTGACCCGCTCGGCGGCGTCCCGTGGGGGAATGTCGGAGCTGAGCGCCTCGGCGACGGCCTGTTGGTTGAGCGCCTGCGCGGCAGCCGCCAGGTTGGGTTGCGCGGCGGGCGCGGCCGGGCCAGAGGGGTTAGTCGGCGGCGGCGGGATCGGCGCGTCGGAAGCCCGCGCGGGTGCCGTCACCGCAGCCGGCGTCGCCCCGGACAACATCGCCGCCTGCTCCTTGGCGATCTCGTCGGCGGTCTGGGTCTTCTGGTGTTCGTGCAGATCCTGCACCTCGTCGCGGTGCTCGATCGCGTACTCGATGAGCTTCTCGACGCTGTAGAGGCTGGCGTCGCGAACTGCCTGCAACTGAATGGGTGGCAGGTCGAAGTCGTACTCGACGCGGTTCTTGATCCGCACCGCCATCATCGAGTCCAGGCCGAGCTCGATCAGCGGCACCTCCCAGGGCAGGTCCTCTGGCTCATAGCCCATCGCCATCGACACGATCGAGGCCAGCCGATCACGCACGGTCTCACCGGTATCCGGCGTCCAGCGCTGCAATGCACCACCCAGCTGCCGTGCGGTGAGGCTGTCGCTCAGGGTGCCGACGTCGCCGTCCTCGGCGGCCGCCGGCTCGGCGGCTGGTGCCGCCGCTTCGGCCGGCGCCGCGTTGACCGTCGGCGCGATCGCCGCACCCGCGCCAACGGCCGTCGGCAACACCGAGGCTTGGCCGGCCCGCGACACCAGTGCGTCGTAGACCAGCGTGAAGGACTCGTCGATGCGCGCGTGGATCTGAACAGCCGCTCCGCCGGGATGGCGGGTCAGCGTCGCCACCAGTCGGGCGTTCTCGGCGGGCACTGCCCGTTGCTCGGAGGCCGTGAGTTGCGCGTCCGGAAGCACTTGTGTTGCAGCAGCTTTCACGAGTGCAGCCAGGTCGGTCGCTTCACGTGGTGCGTACTCCCACACGTGCCGGCCGTCCGGCATCGCTACGTGGGTGCCGGGCATCAGCACCGATCCGTCGCCGGAGAAGTGCGCGTTGAGCCAGTGCTCCTTGCGACGGAATCGGGTCGGCGGGACGTTCGCGTAGTCCTCGGGGGCGGCCGGCCCGGCGGGACGGCGGGGAAATAAAGTGCGGACGTCGAGGTCATGCCCCAACACGAACAACTGCGCCATCGCCGACGTCATCGCATCGACATCGTCCTGCTTGCGGGCCAGCGTCGGGATCAGTTGCGCATCCGGCAATCCCGCGGCGGCGGTGGACAAACCTACCTGCATCAGCGCGACCGGGTTGGGCGCGAGCTCCAAGAACGTGGTGTACCCGTTGTCGACCGCGTTGCGGACGCCGTGGGTGAAGTAGACCGAATGCCGCATCCCCTTGATCCAGTACGCGACATCGTGGATCGGCTCACCACCAGGCCGGATGTAGGTCCCTTCGTGCACGGTCGAGAAGATCCCGACGGTCGGGCTCATCGGCGCGATGCCCTGCAGCTCCGCGGAGAACTCGCCGAGCAGCGGATCCATCTGCGAGGTGTGGCCGGCGCCCTTGGTCTGAAGTTTGCGGGCGAAGCGGCCCTCCGCCTCACAGCGGGCGACGATCGCGTCTATCTGCGCGGGCGGGCCGCCGATCACGGTCTGACTAGGCGCGGCGTAGACGCACACCTCCAGGTCGGGGAAGTCGGCGAAGACCGTCTTGAGCTCGTCGGCGGAGTACTCGACCAGCGCCATCAACCGGATGTACTCGCCGAAAAGCATCGCTTCGCCTTCGCCCATCAGATGCGAGCGTGAGCAGATCACCCGGGTGGCGTCCTCGAGCGAGAGCCCGCCGGCGAAGTAGGCCGACGCGGGTTCGCCCAGCGACTGACCCACCACCGCAGCGGGTTTAGCGCCGTGATGGCGGAGCACCTCACCCAGCGCGATTTGGATCGCGAAGATGGTGACGTTGCTGGTTTCGATGCCGTAATCGTGTGAGTCGTCGAGGATCAGCTCGAGCACCGAGTAGCCCCGCTCGTCCTGGATCAGCGCGTCGACCTTCTCGATCCACTCGGCGAAGACCTCGTTGCGCAGATACAGGTTCTTGCCCATCTTGCGGTGCTGTGCGCCGAAACCGGCCATTGTCCACACCGGGCCGTTGGTCACCGGCCCGTCGGTGCTGAACACGTTCGGCTTCTGCTTGCCGTCGGCGATCGCGCGCAGTCCCTTGATGGCTTCGTCGTGGTCGCTGGCCAGCACCACCGCGCGTGAACGGCCGTGGTTACGCCGCGATAGCGAACGGCCGATCGACTCCAGCGAAGACGCTTGGCCTTCCGGGGTCTCCATCCAATCGGCCAGCTCCGCGGCGGCGGCCTTCTTGCGCGACGTCAGAAACGCCGACACCGCCAGCGGCACCAGCGGCGCCGGTATCTCTTCGGCCGCAAGCTCTTCCAACGCGATCTCTTTGAGTCGCTTGGCTTCGTCGGTGATGCCCGGCAGCTCAGGTTCTTCTTCGACCGCCGCCGCTGCGCCCCCGTCCTTGATGGACTCGCCGGACTCGATGGACTCGCCGGACTCGATGAACTCGCCGTACTCGTCGAAGCGCACCCCACCGACGTACTCGGCGGGCGCCTGCTCCGCGGCCTTCGCTTCGGCGCGGGGCTCCGCCTCTGGCTCCGCGTCTGGTTGACGCTCGACGACGTCACGCGGCAGCACCTCGCGCAGCACCAGGTGCGCGTTGGCGCCGCCGAAGCCGAAGCTCGACACTCCGGCGACCGCATACCCGCCGTAGCGCGGCCAGTCGGCGACGGTGTCCAGGAACCGCAGATGCGCCGCGTCGAAGTCGATGTAGGGGTTGGGTCCGGCGTAGTTGATCGACGGCGGAAGCTTGTCGTGCGCAAGGGCCAGCACCATCTTGGCCAGGCTGGCCGCGCCGGCCGCCGACTCCATGTGCCCGACGTTGGTTTTGATCGCACCCAGCAAGGCCGGCTTGTCGGCGGCACGTCCGCGGCCGATAACCCGGCCGAGCGCCTGGGCCTCGATCGGGTCGCCGAGCACCGTGCCGGTGCCGTGCGCCTCGATGTAATCGACCGTGCGGGGGTTGATGCCGGCGTCCTTGTACGCCCGGCGCAGCACATCGGCCTGCGCGTCCGGGTTGGGGGCGATCAGGCCGTTGGACCGGCCGTCGTGGTTGACCGCGCTGCCGGCGATCACCGCGAGGATCTGGTCGCCGTCACGGCGGGCGTCGTCGACCCGCTTGAGCACCAGCATGGCGGCGCCCTCGGAGCGAGTGTAGCCGTCGGCGTCGGCCGAGAACGACTTGATCCGGCCGTCGGGTGCGAGCACTTGGCCGATCTCATCGAAACCGAGCGTCACCGCCGGGGTGATCAGCGCGTTGACGCCACCGGCGACGGCTACGTCGCATTCGCCACTACGTAGTGCCTGCACGGCCTGGTGGGTGGCGACCAGTGAACTCGAGCAGGCGGTGTCCACCGCCACCGACGGGCCGTGGAAGTCAAAAAAGTACGAAACCCGGTTGGCCACAATCGAACTCGCGGTACCGGTGATCGCATACGGGTGAGCGACCGTCGGGTCCGACATCGCCAGGTAGCTGTAGTCCATGACGGAAGTGCCGACGTACACGCCGACGGATTCACCGCGCAGGCTCGACGCCGGGATGCGTGCGTGCTCGAGCGCCTCCCAGGTCAGCTCCAGCGTCATCCGCTGCTGCGGGTCGATGTTGTCGGCTTCGGTCTTGGACAGCGCGAAGAACTCGGAGTCGAAGCCCTTGATGTCTTTCAGGTAGCCGCCGCGGGTGCGGGCGTTGTTGATCAGCTCGGCCAGCCGCGGCTCCTCCATGAACTCCGACCAGCGGCCCTCGGGCAGGTCGGTGATGGCGTCGCGACCCTCCAGCAGCGCCTGCCAGGTCTCCTCGGGGCTGTTCATGTCACCGGGCAACCGGGTAGCCAGCCCCACCACGGCGATATCGACCCGCTCGACCGGCCCGCTGCGGGTCCAGTCGGTGTCGTCGGTAGTCACGTCGTCTTCCGGGTCGCCCTCGACGATCCAGGTGGCGAACGTCTCGATGGTCGGATGCTCGAAGGCGGCGGCGATCGACACCGTGACCCCGGTGCGGTCCTCGATGTCGGCGGCCATCGCCACCGCATCGCGCGACGACAGACCCAGTTCCACCATCGGCGTGACCTCGTCGATCACGTCGGGCGACCGCCCGGTGGCGGTGCCGATCCAGTTGCGCAGCCACTGCCGCACCTCGGTGACGGTCATGTCGGTGCGGGCGGGTTTACTGGCGGGCCCAGCAGCGCCTTCGGCCGATGGTTGGGAATCGATCTCTGTGTCAGTCATGTTGGGGCTCAGTCAGCCTGGTCGGGGAAGGCATTCGGGACTGCGGTGCCGCTGCGCAGGCTGCCGTCGATGTAGGCGGTGCGGCAGGCGCGGCGGCCGATCTTGCCGCTGGATGTCCTGGGAACCGAGCCGGCCTGCACCAGCAGGACGTCGCGCACGGTGACCCCGTGGCGGACGGCGATGGCCGTCCGGATGTCGTCGGCGATGGGCTGGTAGTCGAGCTTGTGCGCACCCGGGGCGCGCTCCCCGACGATCACCAGCTGTTCGGAGGTGTCATCGGGGTCGTATTTCAGGCCGGCGTGCGGGTTGTCGAACACCTCTTTGGGCAGCTGGTTGGCAGGCACCGAGAAGGCGGCCACGTAACCGGTGCGCAAGGCCCGGCTGGCTTCCTGCGCCGAGTACTCCAGATCCTGCGGATAGTGGTTGCGGCCATCGATGATGACAAGATCCTTGACCCGGCCGGTGATGTACAGCTCACCGTCGTGGTAGGTGCCGTAGTCGCCGGTGCGCACCCATAGCCCGTCATCGGCGGCTCCCTTGGCGTGCGACGGGTTGGTGCGCGACTTGAGGATGTTTTTGAAGGTTTCGGAGCTCTCTTCTTCGCGGTTCCAGTAACCGGCACCCATGTTGTTGCCGTGCAGCCAGATTTCACCGATCTGCCCGTCAGGCAGTTCGCTGGCGGACTCGGCGTCGACGATGGTCGTCCACTGGTCGATACCGATCTTGCCGGCGGAGGCCTGCGGGACGCCGTTCGGCGCGTCGGCGGGCACCTCGACGAACCGCCTGTTGTTCAATGCCTCCCGCTCGACGTGGATGATCTTGGGCGCCGCCGCCATCGGGGTGGTCGAGACGAACAGGGTGGCCTCGGCCAGACCGTAGGACGGCTTGATCGCCGTCTCCCGGAAGCCGAACGGCGCAAATGCCTCGTTGAACTTGCGTATCGATGCCGCCGACACCGGCTCGCTGCCATTGAGGATGCACTTGACATTACTCAGGTCCAGCGGCGGCTCATCGTCCTTGGGCACGCCACGCAGCGCGGCGTGTTCGAAGGCGAAGTTCGGGGCGGCGGAGATGGTCCCGCCGGTCTCGCCGTCCTTGCGCGCGAGCTCGCGGATCCACCGGCCGGGCCGGCGCACGAAGGCGGCGGGCGTCATGAAGGTGAAACGGTAGCCGATTACCGTCGACAACAAGGCGGTGATCAGGCCCATGTCATGAAAGAACGGCAGCCAGCTCACACCACGGTCGCCTTCCTGGCCCTCCAGCGCATGGATCACCTGGACCACGTTGGTGGGCAGGTTCAGGTGCGTGATCTGAACGCCCGTCGGGGTGCGGGTGGAGCCGGAGGTGTACTGCAGATAGGCAACGGTGTCGTGCCCGGCGGGCACGTGCTCCCAGGTGGAACCGACCTCTGCGGGCACCGCGTCGACGGCGATGACACGCGGCCGCTCGTTGGCCGGCCGGCTGCGCATGAACTTGCGAACGCCTTCGGCGGAGTCGCTGGTGGTCAGGATCGCCGACGGCTCGCAATCGTCGAGCACCGCGTGCAATCGGCCGACGTGACCCGGCTCGGCCGGGTCGAACAGTGGCACCGCAATCCGGCCGGCGTACAAGACGCCGAAGAAGGCGGAGAGGTAGTCCAGGTTCTGCGGACACAGGATGGCGACACGGTCACCGGGCTGGGTGACCTGCTGCAGCCGCGCGCCCACCGCACGGTTGCGGGCACCGAAATCGGCCCATGAGATGTCCCTCTCGACACCATCGCGTTCGGTGGAGAAGTCCAGGAACCGGTAGGCCAGCTGGTTTCCGCGCACCTTCGCCCACTTCTCGACGTGACGAACCAGGTCGGTGTTTTCCGGGAACCTGATCCGCCCGTTCTTATCGATGAATGGGTTGTGGTACGCCATGCCACTCTTCTCCTGTCGCAACAGTTCTAGGTCGGGCCGCAGCTATGCGAGCTGTATCGGCGGTTACATCCGACGCGGGCCGGCCAATCGGACACCGCACGTTTCGCCTGCGCAGGGCTGTCGCGAACGGCAAACCTCACAGATGGTACTCAAAGGACGTCCGGCGATCCGCGACGCATCGACGCGATAGGCCGACACAGCTGTTCTTAGTTATCTCTTAATGTTAGTTGGTGCTGCGCCGCGGACCAAATCCGAAAGTACCGCTTGTCGCACGCGTCACCGTTGCAGCCGGGCCGTGTCGTATTGCCTGTTAACCGTGTTTCGGGTGTGGCGCGTTGTCGACCGCATCGTGCGCCCAATTCAATGCCCACTCGGTGGCCGGCTGTCCGTTCAAACTCCAGAACTGTGTGGTGGCATACAGCGCATGAACCGGCTGGCCCGCGCCGCCGGCCAGCACATCCAGCGTCTTGGGCAGGTTGGCCAGGCTGAACGCGTCCTGGGGGGCGGCGCAGATCAAGTCGCCGACCCCGCAGATCTCGTCGGTCTTGCTGTTGAGCGCACCGAAACCGCCCGGTCGCGGTCCGGTCATGGTCAAACCGAGCCCCGACAGCACCGGCACCTCCTGCAGGGTGATCTCGGCACCCTCGCCGGGCGGATTAGGTCCGATGTCCTGGCCTACCCCTTGCCCACGACGGCCGTCGGCGATCAATGTCACACCGAGCACCAGATCGTCGTCGACCGGTCCGCGGCCATTGCCGATATCGCTGGCGAGGTCGCCGGCGATCACCGCCCCCTGCGAGAAGCCGACCAGCACATAGCTGGTCAACGGGCACTTGGCGTTCATGTCGGTCATCGCCTTGACCGCGGCGCGGGTTCCCTCCGCGCGGCTGTCGTTGTAGGACATTTGGGTGTCCCCGCTCAGCGGATTGTGGAACTGGGCGGTGTATGGCACGGTGTACGTCTCGACTCGGCTGGAGTTGAACTGCTCGCTGATCGGGCGGGTGACGTTGAGTAACAACGCCTTCGGGAACTCGACCGGGTTCAGCGGATTGTCCTGCAGCGACGACTCCCAGGTGCCGGGAATCGCGATCAGTTGCACATCGGGACAGCTGGCGTCTTGAAAGGCCGGCCGTGGCTTGTGTGGGTAGGTCGAACTGCTGGTCGGCGGCACGATGCTGGGCGGCACCGCGCTCGGCGGGGTTTCCTTTTGCCGCAGGACGGCGACCACAGCGAAGATGACCAGCCCCACGACCAGCGCCACGGACGCAGCGGCGATCAACGCCAGGGTGCGGTGGCGCTTCCGTCGGGAATTACGCCGCGAGTTAACAGCCATGGTCTCCTGCTAGCAGAGTCGTTCGGTCGCACAGTCGGCGGCGGGCAATGTATTTCGCGCGCCACGTCCCGGCCACTGCACGGGCCGTAACGTCTGCTGCACCCCTTAACGGTACCGGTTCGCGGCACCGCCTCCGGTGCGCCAAGCCTGCGACAGGCGGCGGGTTGGCGAGCTTAGCGGATCGCGCCGACGATGTCGCCGGACATCGCGCCCAGCTGGCCGCTCCATGAGCCCCAGTCGTTGCTGCCGCTGCCGGGGAAGTCGAAGTGGCCGTTGTGCCCACCGACGTTGCGGTATTGCTGGTAGAAGAATCTGGCGTTGCCCATCGCCTCGCCAGCCTGGCCGATCATGGCGCCGGCATCACCGCCCATGTTCGCCGGGCTGTACACCCAGATCCTGGAATTGTTCTGGGCCAGCAATCCGGCGTGCACCCATGGGTCGTGCCACTTCCATCGACCGAGCTGCGGGGCGCCCCACATGCCGTTGCCGTCAACGCCGCCGAATTGCTGCAGACCGGCGAGGATCGCGCCATTTGTCGTGGTGTTCGACGGGTAGACGAAGCCCGAAAGCGAGCCGGCGTAGCCGTAACGGTCGGGGTGGAAGGTGGCTAGGGCCATGGCGCCGTATCCGCCTTGGGATGCGCCCACCACCGCGTGGCCGCCCGGCGCCAGACCTTTGTTGGCGGCCAGCCAGTCCGGCAACTCGGTGGACAGGAACGTCTCCCACTGTTTGCTGCCGTCTCGCTCCCAGTTGGTGTACATGCTGAAGGCGCCACCGGCCGGTGCCGCCACCGAAATCCCCTTGCCGGCCAGCGTGCCCATCGCGTTACCCGCCGTCACCCAGTTGCTGACATCCGGGGCGGCATTGAATGCATCCAACAGAACCACCATGTGCGGACCACCGGCCAGGAAGGCCACCGGGATGTCACGGCCCATCGACGCCGACGGCACCATCAGCGTCTCGTAGCCAGCGGCGCGGGCGGATCCGCCGTTGACGGCAGCGAGGCCTCCGACCCCGATCGTCAGCACGGCGGCGCACAGGAGCCTTAGCAGCATCGACAGACCCTTCATACCGACCTCACTCGTCGCTCGACCACCAACCCGGGGAATGCAGATCGCCCCCGTTCCGCAAGGTAGCTAATCACACTCGGTTAAACCGGACGCCGGAAATGACTAACGGCGACGACCCCGGGAGGTCGTCGCCGTCAGTCTTGCTATTTATTGCAACCGTCAGGTGTGCTGGCCGGTCGGGGAGGCCGCGGGAGCACCCGGAGCCGCACCCGGGCCAGGACCCGCACCCGGCGTCGCACCGAGCGTCCGCTGCAAGTCGGGCAACATGGCGTGCAGCTGCGAACCCCAGTACGGCCAGTCGTGCGTGCCATTGGCGTCGAAGTTGAACACCGCGTTGTGGCCACCGGCCGCGTTGTAGGCGTTCTGCCACTTGACGTTGCTGGTCCGCACGAAGCCCTCGAGGAACTTGGCCGGCAGGTTGTCGCCACCGAGGTCCGACGGCTTGCCGTTACCGCAGTACATCCACACGCGGGTGTTGTTGGCGACGGTCTTGCCGACGTTCACCAGTGGGTCGTTGCGCTGCCACGCCGGGTCCTCCTTCGGGCCCCACATGTCCGCGGGCTTGTAGCCACCGGCGTCACCCATGGCCAGACCGATCAGCGACGGTCCCATGCCCTGGGAGGGGTCCATCAGACCGGAGAACGAGCCGACCTCGATGAACTGCTCGGGGTGGTAGTTCGCCAGGTTCAGCGCCGACGCACCGGCCATCGACAGGCCGACGGCGGCACCGCCGGTGGACTTGACCTGCTTTTGGGTCGCCAGGTACTGCGGCAGCTCGCTGGTCAGGAAGGTCTCCCACTTATAGGTCTGGCAACCGGCCTTACCGCAGGCCGGCTTGTACCAGTCGGTGTACCAGCTGGATTGCCCACCCACCGGCATGACAATCGACAGACCCGACTGCAGGTACCACTCGAAGGCGGGGGTGTTGATGTCCCAGCCGTTGAAGTCATCCTGCGCGCGCAGGCCGTCAAGCAGATACACGGCCGGCGAGTTGGCCCCACCGCTCTGGAACTGGACCTTGATGTCACGGCCCATCGCCGCCGACGGCACCTGCAGGTACTCGACGGGCAGACCTGGCCGGGAGAACGCTCCCGCGGTCGCGGACTGGCCTACGACGCCGATCAGCCCCGGCAACAGGGCCGCTGCGGCGGCTCCCACTACCAGTCGGCGCGGCATCCTCTTTGCCGCGCCGCGAAACCTGTCAACAAGCCTCATTGTTGCTTCCTCATTCTTTGTCGGGCCCACACTTGGTGGGTCGGACTGCATGCGCCCGCTTGATTGCTTTGCGGCGCAGCTGTGCCCGTGTAGTCAACCACATCTTCGGGGGTGTCTTCTCCTCAGCGAGGGTCCCTTACCGGCCCCCACGCCGCGGCCGGGCCCACCCAGCTCGGCTGCGGATCACCACGTCGTGAATGTGCCGATGAGCGGTCGCCCGCCGGTAAGACTACATATGCCGCGTTGCTGGGCGCGGGTCGGGGCGGTTGCTGGAGCGGTCGCAGCGAGCCGGCGGAAATAGGTACGGAAAATTCTCTGCCGGCTACGGCCCGGTAGCCGGCAGACCGGTGTACGGGACACCGCCGGACTCCGGCACGGCCAGGCCGCATCGGATGAGTTCGTAGCGCGGAACCCGGTCAATTCGGTACTTGGTGAATTCATAGGAATTCAGGAAATTCGACACAAACCGGTGAACACCCATCGGAGCACGCACCGAGCTCAGCATCGACTGGGTCGCCGGGCATCGCAGAGCCGCCTCGGCCTGAGCGACCCACTGCGCGTCCAGGTAGCCCGGAACGCCCGGATACCACTTCACCCAGGGCCCGTCGGCGATCACCCAGTCAGGAAAGAGGTTCTTGTCGTGGCCGATCCGGCCGTGCTGCAAACGGGCGGTGTGCGCGGCTATCGGGTTGGCCAATCCGATTTGGTCGATCACCCGGATATCCAGTCCGACATTCATGCCGACCATGCCGAGGTTGGTGAAAAATACCGTGTGTGGGCCCGGTGGGCCCGGTGGGCCCGGCGGTGTGTTCGGCGAGATGGGCGGGACGAGATCCCATTGGTCGTAATTGCCGGACGGCAGCAGCAAGGCCCCCTGCGGCGTGTTGTTGAGCGCCACCAGCACTGCACGCATCCGCGGGTAGTCCAGATAGTCGGCGGCCGTCAGGGGATGCGCGTGACCCGTTGCCTGCGCATAGAAGCGGCGCTCGTCCACGATGCCCGAGTAGGTGACCCGGGTGGCGTCGTCGCCCATTCCGGGCGAATTGGCCGCCCACAGCGACCAGCCCGCGAGCGCCATCCACAGCGCGCTCACCGCACCGGCCAACCAGTAGCCGGCCTCCCGGGACAGCCTGGTTCCGTCGGGAAACACCACGGGCACCACCGCCACCGGCGCGAGCAAACAAAACAGCGGCGCCAGCAGAACTCGGCCATGCATGAAATCCCCGCCCTGCCTGATCCAGTACAGCGCCTGCAGCAGCCCGCTGACGAGGATGAAAACCACTACGGCGGCTGGGCTTTGCACCGAGCGGGCCAGCGGTCCGTGGGTGGGTGCGGGGGAATACCGAATTCCTTTCCGGCGGCCGGCGGAGACCACCAGAGCCAGCCCCGCCAGCAACACCGCCGGCACCCACAGCGCGTAGGGCTGGTTGAAGTTCGACAGATAGATCACGCCCTGCGACCATTTGTCGCCGGCCGCATCCTTGGCCAGGGCGGTCCCGGGGAACAGCAACGCGTAGTAGCCCATCCGGAAGACCTGGTAGGCCACCGGAAGCAGCCCGCCGGCCACCACGATCAGCACTCGACGCCGCCAGCCCTTTGCGGCGATCAGCATCATGATCAGCGCCAAGCCGCCGACCAGAGCCAATTCAGGGCGCACCAACACGCTGCACCCGGCGACAAAGGCCAGCGTCGCGATGAATACTCGCCCGGACGGGCGCACCCGCACCGCCTGCGACCAGCAGATCATCATCCACCACAGCAGCCCTAGATAGGCCATCACCAGCCCGCTTTCCAGGCCGGAGGTAGCGAAGTCACGCGCCGGCGGGACCGCGATGTAAACCAGTGCGCCGGCCGGCAGCATCACCGCCCGGCGGCCCAGCAAGCCGGGCGCGAACAGCCGGCCGGTGCCGAGCATCAGCATGGCCAGGCCCACCACGCTGAGCAGAAGAGCCAACACCAGCGCCACATACTCAAGGCGCATCGGCCAATTCAGCCAGCTTCCCGCGTACACCAGATAGGTCCACACCACCGAGGTGTTGGCCTCTACCCGCTCGCCCTTGTTGAACACCGGCCCGTTGCCGGCCAGCAGGTTACGCACTGTGCGCAGGACGATCAGTCCGTCGTCGGCGATCCAGCGCCGCTGCCAGGCACCCCACCCGAACAACACGGCGACCACGGCCACACTGGCCCAAAGACTGACCCGGACCGTGGCGTCGTACGGGAACGACGGCCGGCCTACCGCCACGGCCACCGGCCGGCGCGTTGGGGCCGGGATCTTCGAGGCCACGTCAGCCGAGGATAACCGCAGCACCAACGGTTCCGATCAAGGCCAAGAACAGCAGTTGCAGCACCCGGTCGCGCAGCGCGATGTCTTCGGGCTCCCCGGCCAGGCCGCCGTCGACGTCCACCGCGTACCGCAGGATCGCGACCGTGAACGGCACCATCGATACCGCGAACCAGCCAGCCCTGCCGTGGTCGCGCTCGAACGCCCACAGCCCGTAGCACACCACCACCGCGGTGGCCGACATCGTCCAGACGAAGCGCAGATAGGTACTGGTGTAGCTCTCCAGCGACTTGCGGATGCTGGCCCCGGTGCGCTCGGCCAGTTGCAGTTCCGCATACCGCTTGCCGGCCGCCATGAACAGCGACCCGAAAGCCATCACAAGCAAAAACCATTGCGATAGATAAATACCGGCGGCTACTCCGCCGGCGATGGCGCGGATCAAAAATCCCGACGAGACGATGCAAATGTCAATCACCGCTTGGTGTTTCAGACCGAAGCAGTAACCCAGCTGAATGCCGATGTAGACGGCCATCACCAGCGCCAGGTTCGGCGTGAGCCACCACGAAAGAAGCAGCGAGGCCACCCCGAGCACCGCCGCCAGCGTGTAGGCCAGCCACTCGGGCACCACACCGGCGGCGATCGGCCGGAACCGTTTGGTGGGATGCTCGCGGTCGGCCTCGACGTCGCGAACGTCGTTGACCAGATAGACCGAGGAGGCTGCCAGGCAGAACACCACGAACGCCACCACGACCTGGCCCAGCATTGTGAGGTAGTTGTAGTGCACGTCGGTGCCCAATGCGGCCAGCGGCGCCGCCAACACCAAGACGTTCTTCACCCATTGGCGCGGGCGCATTGCCTTGACCACGCCGACGATCAAGTTGGCCGGCGGTCCGGTCACCGGCACTTTGTCCTCGATGTCCTCACTCATTCGCTCGCTCCACGTGTGATCGCGCCGTCGATTCGAGCGGCAATGGCCGCGACAGCCGCGCCGACGGCCACGCCGGTGGCCACGTCGCTGGGATAGTGCACGCCGAGCAGCACCCGGGAGAGCGCCATCGGCGGCACCAGCATGACAGGCAGCGGCGCTCCGGTGGCACGGGCCAGCAGAATGGACGCCGCCGTCGTCGAGGTGGCGTGCGCCGACGGGAAGCTCAGACTGCTCGGGGTTCCGACGTTCACCGCGACCGCCGGATGGTGCGGCCGTGGACGTCGCACCAGTCGCTTGATCAGCACCGCGGCTGCGTGCGCCGTGAAGGCTCCGGCGCCCGCCACCAGCCAGGCCCGGCGCCGCGCTGGCTGCAGGATCGCGCCGATCGCCGATACCGCCAACCAGCCTATGCTGTGCTCACCGAAGTGGGAGAGGGCCCGCGCCGCAGCCAGCGCGCCGGGGTGTTCGCCCAACGCCGATTGAATCGCTACCAGGGCAGCCACTTCACCACGTGGCGGCGCCGAATCAGCTGCGATGTCGGCCATTGCCGGACACGTTGTCTTGAGCCGGCAGCAGCACCGTCTCCCACTTCTCCTTGCTGGACAGCACCGGCAGCGCCTCGCGGTAGACGCGGCGCATCTCGTCAAAGCGGCTCAGCAGGAGCCGCTGACGCCGCAGCGACTGCCACAGCAACGCGAACATCTTCGCGCGGTCCCGCTGCCGGTAGACGGCCCCGCGTCCGTCAGCCGTCGTAACCGTGGCGCCGTCCAGAGTGCACAGCCGGAACCACCGGGCGTCTTGGGTCGGCACGTTGAGCTGAGGGCGCTGATGGTGCGTCGGGTCTGCCCGCTTGAGTTGATGGAGTGTCCCACGCGCCAGCCGATACCCGACGGCCAGCGGGTGCACCGGCGGCTTCATCTCACGGTTACGCTCCGACGGCGCAGGCAACTCGTCGGAGGACGGCAACACCACCGCGTCCGGGTATGCCTTGCGCATGCGGTGCACCTCGGGCAGCGCGGTTTCCAGTATCGAGAAGATGTGCTCTGGGCCGGCGAGGAAGTCGTCGATCGCCCTGTTCTGAATGGCTACTGTCGAATACTCAAGGCAGGCAAGGTGTTTGAGCGTCGCCTTGAGGTGGCTGCGGACCAGTCCGGACACGTTGCCGTCCCAGTGCACGGCCGCGACCACCAGCCGGTTGCGCAGGTGGAAGTAGGCCTGCCAGTCGATTGCGTCGTCCTTGTCGCTCCATGCCATGTGCCAGATCGCCGCACCGGGCAACGTGGCGGTGGGATAGCCATGCTCGGTGGCGCGTAACCCGTAATCGGCGTCGTCCCATTTGATGAACAGCGGCAACGGCTGGCCCAGCTCCTCGGCGACCTGCCGCGGGATCATGCACGTCCACCAGCCGTTGTAGTCGACGTCGATGCGCCGGTGCAGCAGCTGGCTGCGAGGTTCGTTGTCGTTCAACGGGTATTCGGCGAAGTCGTGGTCGTATTCGGTATACGGCGCGGAGGTCCACATGAAGTTGGCCCGGTCTACCATCTCGCCCATGATGTGCAGGTGCGACGGCTCCTGCAGGTTGAGCATCTGGCCGCCGACCAGCATCGGCGCCTTTGCGAAGCGGTTCATCGCCAGTATCCGCAGAATGGTGTCGGGCTCCAGCTGAATATCGTCATCCATGAACAGGATCTGCTGGCAGTCAGTGTTTTTCAGCGCTTCGTACATCACTCGGCTGTATCCGCCGGAGCCGCCGAGGTTGGGCTGGTCGTGGATGGAAAGCCGATCGCCAAGTGGCGCGGCGGCGGCGGCGAAGTCGGGGTGGTCGCGCACGTTTGACGTGCCCTGGTCAGTCACAATCACCGCACCGATAACCTTGTCCACCAAGGGATCTGAGGTGAGCTCCCGCAGGGCGTTGACGCAGTCATTGGGTCGGTTGAAGGTCGGGATGCCAACAGCGATGTTCGCCACACCCGGCGCGGGCTTGTCGGAGTACCACCCGGCGCTACTCAGCGTCACCTTGCTGTCGGTGGTGATGTCGAACCAGATCCACCCGCCGTCTTCAAACGGCTGAAGTCCCACCTGCAACTCGACCGTCACCGGCTGGTCCTCGGCACTGGCGAATTCGCGTCCTTCGACGAAGATCCGCGCGCCGGTGGCCTTGGTCCGGTAGACGTCGACGCGTCCGGTGCCGGTCAGCTCGGCCCGCAGCACCACCGACGTGCACGTCGTCCACCGCCGCCAGTAACTGGCCGGGAATGCGTTGAAATAGGTGGCGAATGACACCTCGGATTCGGCACCGATCTGCAGTGAGGTGCGATTGATCGCATGCGCGCGACGGGAGTTGGTCGTCGACTCCTCCAGGTAGAGCTTGCGCACGTCGAGTGGCTCGCCCGGACGCGGCAGGATGACGCGGGCCAGCAGGCTCACGGCTTTACCGCCAAGCTCTTGCGAGGTCGGGCGCCCGCGTTGGCCGTTGCCCTGGCTGCATCGTCGCCGGTGGTCTTCGTCATCCGCGGATCGTTCCTTTGTTGTTCTCGTCTAGCGGTGCACCGTCATGCAGGTGCGGCGCCAGGATGTTGTCGTACATGTTCAGCGCACTGGCGATGGCCATGTGCATGTCCAGATACTGGTAGGTGCCCAGCCGCCCGCCGAAAAGCACTTTCGACGAAGCGGTTTCATCTTTGGCCCTGGCCCGGTAGGCGGCCAGCACGGTGCGGTCGGCCTCGGTGTTGATCGGGTAATAGGGCTCGTCGTCATGGTCGGCGAACCGGGAGTACTCCCGCATGATCACCGTGTTGTCGGTCGGGTAGTCCCGCTCGGGGTGGAAATGGCGGAACTCGTGGATGCGGGTGTAGGGCACGTCGGGGTCGTTGTAGTTCATCACCGGTGTGCCCTGGAAATCACCGATCGGCAACACTTCGACCTCGAAATCCAAAGTGCGCCAGCCTAAGTGTCCATCCACGTAGTTGAAGTAGCGGTCCAGCGGGCCGGTATAAACAACCGGGGCATCGGGACTTTCCGCTCGCAAGCCGTCGCGCACGTCGAACCAGTCGGTGTCCAGCCTGACCTCGATGCGGTCGTCGGCCGCCATGTTCTGACACCACGCCGTGTAGCCGTTGACCGGCAGCCCCTCGTAGGTGTCGTTGAAGTACCGATTGTCGAAGGTGTAGCGCACCGGTAGCCGGGTGATGTTCGCCGCCGGCAATTCCTTGGGGTCGGTTTGCCATTGTTTGGCGGTGTAGCCCTTGACGAACGCCTCGTAGAGCGGACGGCCGATCAGCGAGATGGCCTTCTCTTCGAGGTTCTGTGCGTCGGCGCTCTTGATCTCCGCGGCCTGCTCGGCGATCAGCTGCCGCGCCTCGTCGGGGGTGAAGTAGCGGCCGAAGAACTGCGCCACCAGCCCGAGTCCCATCGGGAATTGGTAGGCCTGTCCGTCGTGCATCGCGAAGACCCGATGCTGGTAGCCGGTGAACTCGGTGAACTGCCGGACGTAGTCCCACACCCGCTTGTTCGAGGTGTGGAAGAGATGCGCACCGTACTTGTGCACCTCGATGCCGGTCTGCGGCTCGGCCTCGGAGTAGGCGTTTCCGCCGATATGCGGACGCTTTTCGATGACGAGCACGCGCTTGTCGAGCTGGCTGGCTGCGCGTTCGGCAATCGTCAGGCCAAAGAATCCGGAGCCAACGACGAAGAGGTCGAAACGAGTGGTCATCGGTTGCCTAGGGTATCCGACCGCGCGACCGTAGCCCGCTTGGCAACGGCGTTCGGCCGGGGTGTTCTATGTGCGGCGCAGGCCAACGACATGGACACCAGCGCCGGTGCTGGCGGTTGAGCGCATTTCAGTGACGAAGGTCGCGATTGGCTCACAATTCGATCTCGCCACTCTAGTCCCATCAATCACGCCAGTACCATCGATCACGTGCCCCGAGTAGCACCTCTCCAGGCACCTTGCGCGTGCTGAGCGCGCATGAAACGACAGACCACATAGCCCAGGTATTGAGGAGACTTCCGTGCCGAACCGACGTCGACGCAGGCTCTCGACAGCCATGAGCGCAGTCGCCGCTCTGGCGGTCGCGAGTCCATTTGCTTACGAAGCCGTCAGCGGTCTGCTGACCGACCACAAGCCCCCGGTCGAGCACCACGAGTTCGTCAAGGCCGCGGGGATGAGCGACCTGCCCGGCGAGTTGATGTCTGCGCTGTCGCAGGGACTGTCGCAGTTCGGGGTTACCCTCCCGCCAGTGCCTAGCCTGACCGGTGCGGCCAGCCCGGGCGGCTTTACCTCGCCCGGCCTGGCGTCACCTGGCCTGACCTCGCCCGGTCTCACCTCGCCCGACTTGACCTCACCAGGCCTCACCAGCCCCGGTCTGACGTCGCCGGGTCTGACGTCGCCGGGTCTGACGTCGCCGGGTCTGACTTCCCCGGGTCTCACCCCGGGCACGACGCCAGGTCTGACGCCGGGCGCTACTCCGGGTCTGACGCCGGGCGCGACTCCGGGTCTGACGCCGGGCACGACGCCAGGTCTGACGCCGGGCGCGACTCCGGGTCTGACGCCGGGCACGACGCCAGGTCTCACGCCGGGCGCGACCCCCGGTCTGACCAGTCCCGGACTGACCAGCCCTGGCGGTCCGACGCCAGGTCTGACCAACCCGACCGGCTCCGATCCGTCATTGACCAGCCCGAGTCTTGGCGCCAGTCCGAGTGAGTATCCGATCAGCGACCCGATCGGATTGGACCCGGGCGCCGGCGGCACCTACCCGATCCTCGGCGACCCGTCGCTCGGCGCTGCGCCGTCCGGCGGAAGTAGCGGCGGGCTGGTCAGCGACATGATGAGCGCGGCCAACCAGCTCGGCGCCGGTCAGGCCATCGACCTGCTCAAGGGCCTGGTGATGCCGGGCCTGACGCAGGCTATGCACGGCGCCAGCCCGGCCGCCGCTGCTCCGGCTGCTGCCGTACCGGCCTTGCCGGCCCCGCCGGTGCCGACGCCCTGATCGGAGCCCGGCCGCAACGACCTGCCACCCGAAACGGCACCGCAGAAGTGGGACCGAGCGCGATCTGCGCAGCCCAATCTCTGCGGTGCCGTTCGGCGGGTTCGTCGACTTAATTCACTTGCGTAGCGTGTTGAATCATCTACAACATCAGACACATACGTAACATCGGGTCGTGCCGCCCCGCCGTGCCGCGCCGACGATGTTCTTCACCGCCATCGTGGCGACCGTGGTCATCCTGCCGTGGGCGACTGACCCGGCCACCGGACATCGGGACCAGCGGCATCAGCCGGCCCGCCCCGCCGATACCCAGCTCGCCCAACAACCCTTGGTCGGTCTCGGCGGAGGCGTCACGGTTCGCGAAATCAGCCAAACCACACCGTTTTCCATGGTCGCGGTGACCGGCGGAGACCTCAGCGGCACCTCCACGCGGGTACGCGCCCGGCATACCGACGGCTCGTGGGGTCCGTGGTACGAGACCGAGGCGCTGCAGGCCCCGGCCGGCCACGGCTCGACACCGGGTCCAAACGGCACCGATCCGGTGTTCGTAGGCAAGACCACGACCGTTCAAATCGCGGTCAGCCGCCCGCCCGGCGCACCGCTGACCTCACGGCCGAGTGGCCCGACGCCGACCACACCCGGCCTGGGCTATCTCCCCGCCACCGCGGAGCAACCGCTGGCACAGAACATCTCCGCCGTCCTCATCTCCCCGCCACAAGCGCCGGCCGACACCCAGTGGACAGCGCCGACCGCGGTCATCGCGGCGGGTCAGCCGCCCAGCATCATCGGTCGCGCGCAATGGGGCGCCGACGAATTGGTGCGTTGCGGCAACCGGCCGTTCAATGCGCCTATCCGCGCCGCGGTCGTCCACCACACCGCCGAGAGCAACGACTATCAGCCGCAGGACTCGGCGGCGATCGTCCAGTCCATTTACGCCTATCACACCCAGATCCTCGGCTGGTGCGACATCGCCTACAACGCGTTGGTCGACAAGTACGGCCAGGTGTTCGAGGGCAGGGCCGGCGCGCTGACTGGGCCGGTGCAGGGTGACCACACCGGCGGCTTCAACCGCGAGACCTGGGGTGTGGCGATGATCGGCAACTTCGACGACGTGGCGCCGACGCCGATCCAGCTTCACAATGTCGGCCGGTTGCTCGGCTGGCGGCTGGGACTGGATCGCGTCGACCCCAACGGGACAGTGACTTTGGCCTCGGCCGGCGGAGAGAACACGAACTATCCCGTTGATGCCCCTGCCACGCTGCCGACCATCTTCAGCCACCGCGACGTCGGCGCCACCGACTGCCCGGGCAACGTCGCCTACGCGCTGTTGGACGAGATTCGCGATACCGCGGCCCACTTCAGTGGCCCGCCCAGACCCGAAGACCTGGCCTTGTCGTTGCAGGGCGGCGCGATCTATGACCGGTGGCAATCGATCGGCGGCGTCAACAGCGCGCTGGGCGCGCCGACATCACCGGAAGCAACCGGGGCGGGCTCGGCGCGCTACGCGACCTTCGACAAGGGCGCGATGTACTGGTCACCGGAGACCGGTGCCGAACCGGTCACCGGCGCCATCTACGACGCATGGGCCTTGCTCGGCTATGAGCGGGGTGCCCTGGGATTGCCGACCAGCGGCGAGTTCCAGGAGCCGCAGTGGGTGAAGCAGAACTTCCAGCACGGGACGCTGAACTTCGACCGGCTCAGCGGTCGCGTCAGCCGGGTGATCGACGGTGTCGCTCAGGAATTGCCGCCGTCGCCGCCGAGTGGTCCGCCGATACAGCTCGAGCGGTTCTCGCCGCCGATCGGCTAAAGCCACCAGCGTTCCAGCACCCGCGCCACCCCGTCGTCGGTGTTGGGCGTGGTCACCTCATCGGCGGCGGCTAGCACGTCGGGATGCGCGTTGCCCATCGCCACCCCGTGGCCGGCCCGCAGCAGCATCGGCACGTCATTGGGCATGTCCCCGAACGCGACCACGTCGTCATCGGTGATGCCATGCGGCCGGGCGAGCTGCGCGATACCGGTGGCCTTGTTGACGCCCAACGGCACGATTTCGATCAGACCGTTGTTGGTGGAGTAGGTGATGTCGCCCTCGATGCCGACATGCTTGGCGAGCTCGGCGGCCATATCGGCGCTGCGGGCACCGGCCTTGCGGATCAGCAATTTAACCGCCGGGGCGCTCAGCAGGTCTTCGATGGATACCTCGGTGTTGTCGGGATTGAGCCAGGCATGCTCGTAGCCCGGTGAGCTGACAAACTGCGGCGTCGCCGTGTCGTGCGCGCTGGCGCCGATCCGCTCGACGGCCAGCCCCGCGCCCGGGATGGCACGCGCGGCAATCTCCGCCAGTTCGGCCAGAGTGGCGACGGACAGCGTCTGGGCGGACACCACGCGGTCGGTCGCGGGATCGTAGATCACAGCGCCGTTGGCGCACACCGCCATCGGCGCGAACCCGAGGTCGTCGACCACCGGCCGCACCCAGCGTGGTGGGCGACCGGTGGCCAGCACGAACAGCGCACCGGCCTCGACGGCGGCGCGCACTGCATTGCGCGTACGCGGGGTGATCTTCTCGTCGTCGCCGATCAGGGTGCCATCGACATCGCAGGCGATCAGGGCGGGCAAAGTCATTGGGCCGATCCGCCTTTGCAGCAGGCCGGAATGATCAATGCGTTCCGCTTTGGCTCTGCCCCGGCCGCGTCACGCCGTCGGTTCCGTACCTGTCCAGGCGCTCTTGCAATTCGGACAACCGGATCGCCTGGGAATCCTCCCGGGTCGGTGCTGCGCCACCCAACCGGCGCGGCACCCAGAACTCGCCCTCCGGGTGCGGATACTCCTCCTGCACCCGGTACAGCAGTTCGTTCATCGCCCGACGCAGAGCGACGTTGAGTTGTTCGGCGGTGCCGTCCGGGGGCAGTGGCCGGCCGGCGGCCACGGTGATCGGAACCTTGTTGCGCAACACCTTCTTCGGGTGGTCTTTCGGCCAAATGCGATGGGCGCCCCAGACGATCAGCGGGACTATCGGCACCTGTGCCTCCAGGGCCATCCTTGCCGCCCCGGTCTTGAACTCCCTCAGTTCGAAACTGCGGCTGATGGTGGCCTCGGGATGCATCCCGATGAGTTCGCCCTCGCGTAGCCGCTGCACAGCGACATCGAAAGCGTCGTGTCCCTGCCTGCGGTCCACCGGGATGAGCCTGGCGTGCTTGATGACGTAGTTCACCGCTTTCACATCCGCCATCTCGGCCTTGATCATGAAGTACATCCGCCGGCCCCGTTCACACGGACGGCGAACAAGGGCGGAAGCCAGTCCAGGTAGCTGGTGTGGTTCTGGGCAAGTAACGCGCCGCCCCGCTCCGGAATGTTCTCCAGGCCGCGAAACGTGAACTTGGTTCCATTCACGGCGACGACGGACGGCACGATCCACTCACCAAACCGGTAGAACGGCTCTGCCATGCTCGGCGCTCCTTTCGTGCAGCCCGGCCCCGCACGTGCCCTCTTCGCTTTATCCTCCCCGAAGCGCGCCCCGGATGCCCTCAGCTGCTGGCCGTGTCACCCACCGCGTTCCGCCCGCTTGCGGGCACGCTCGGTCTTTCGCTTGGTGTTCTCAGTGTCCTGGAGAATCTTCGCCTCCGCCACCGTAGGTGCGCTGCCGCCAAGGCGCTGCGGCACCCAGTACGCACCCTCCGGGTGCGGATACTCCTCCTGCACGCGGTGCAACAAGGACGTCATTTCGTCGCGCAGCGCCGCGTCAAGCTGCTCGACGTCGCCCGCCGGCAACACCGGCTGACCCGCCGCCACGATGACCGGGATCTTTTGGCGGCCGATATTTCTCGGGTGGTCTTTTGTCCAAATCCGCTGTGCGCCCCAGACGATCAACGGAACCATCGGGACTCCTGCCTCCAGCGCCATCCGCGCCGCGCCGGTCTTGAACTCCTTGAGCTCGAAACTGCGACTGATCGTCGCCTCGGGCATCAGGCCTACCACCTCGCCGGCCTTGAGTAACCGGACAGCGTCGGCGTAGGCCTCGGACCCGGCTCCACGGTTGACCGCGATGGTCTTGGTGTGCTTGATCAAGAAGTTGACGATCTTCACCTGCTGCATCTCGGCCTTGATCATGTAGCGGATGCGCCGTCCTCGGTAATGCACGGCAAGGGCGGCCGGCAGCCAGTCGACGTAGCTGGTGTGGTTGATCGCCATCACTGCACCGCCGGTGCGGGGAATGTTCTGCAGGTTCTGGTAGGTGATCTCGGTGCCGGTGAGCGCGACCAGGGCCTTGGCCGCGATCTCGAGAGTTCGGAAGACCGGCTCCATGCCGTTACTCCGACGCGCCCGTCGAATCCGCCCGGTCGCGCGCCGTCCTGGCGGCCGCGCGTTGACTGGCTTCCTCGGCGTCCAATCGGGCAGCCTCCGCCAGGGTGGGGGCGCCGCCGCCCAGCCGGTGCGGCACCCAGAACTCGCCGGCCGGATGCGGCCCGTATGAATCCTGCACCCGCTCCAGCAGGTGCTGCATTCGGGAGTGCAGCAACGCGGTCAGCTCGGGGGCGGGCAGCGTCGGCAGGATCGGCTCGCCGACCGCGATCGCGATCGGCACTTTTGGACGGAGCAGTTTCTTGGGATGGTCCTTGGTCCAGATCCGCTGGGCCCCCCAGACGATGTGCGGGATGATCGGCACGTCGGCCTCGATCGCCATCCGGGCGGCGCCGGACTTGAATTCCTTGATTTCAAAACTGCGGCTGATCGTCGCTTCGGGATAGACGCCAACCAGTTCACCGTCCTTGAGCCGCTGCACGGCCGCTTCGAACGACGCGGTGCCGCTGGACCGGTCCACCGGGATGTGCCGGCAACCCCGCATGATCGGCCCGGTGATCTTGTTGTCGAAGACCTCCTGCTTGGCCATGAACCGCACTTTGCGCGCGCGGTGCTCCCTGTATGCGGGTAACCCGGCGAGGGTGAAGTCGAAATAGCTGGTGTGGTTGATGGCGATGACGGCGCCGCCGGTGGCAGGCACGTTCTCCTGCCCGACGACCGAGAAGCGCAAACCCTGCACACGCCACGTCAGCCGCACGAGTTGGATGACCGTCCCGTATACCGGTTCCACGGTGATCAACCCTAGTGTTTCCGGCTGGGCCGGCGCGGCGCGTCCGTGCACAGATATCCGCGCGCGACCGTTCCCCTCGGCCCTCCCGCTAAGCTCGGGGGCGGCGAATCGGCGACAGATCGAGTCGCGGAAATAGCTAGTGAAGGGCATCAGTGCAGGTCACAAGTGTCGGCCATGCCGGGTCTCGCATCGAGACCCAGGCAGGCAGCATCCTGTGCGACCCCTGGGTCAATCCGGCCTACTTCGCGTCCTGGTTCCCCTTCCCGGACAACAGCGGGCTGGACTGGGACAGCCTGGGGAACTGCGACTATCTCTACGTCTCGCACCTGCACAAGGACCACTTCGACGCCAAACTGCTGGCTGAGCACGTCAACAAAGACGCCGTCGTGCTGCTACCGGACTATCCGGTGCCCGACTTGAAAAATGCGCTGCAGATGCTCGGGTTTCACCGGTTCTTCGAAACCACCGACTCCGTCAAACACCGGATCAGCGGGCCGAAAGGCGACCTCGACGTCATGGTCATCGCGCTGCGGGCACCTGCCGACGGCCCGATCGGCGATTCCGCGCTGGTGGTCTCCGACGGCGTGACGACAGCGTTCAACATGAACGACGCCCGCCCGGTCGACTTAGACGTGCTGGCGTCCGAGTTCGGTCACATCGACGTGCACATGCTGCAGTACTCCGGCGCGATCTGGTACCCGATGGTCTACGACATGCCGTCACGCGCCAAGGAGTCGTTCGGCATTCAGAAGCGGCAACGCCAGATGGACCGGGCCCGCCAGTACGTCGCGCAGGTCGCAGCGACGTGGGTGATCCCGTCGGCCGGCCCACCGTGCTTTCTGGACCCCGAGCTGCGTGACCTCAACGACGACCACGACGACCCGGCCAACATCTTCCCCGACCAGATGGTGTTCCTCGACCAGATGCGCACGCACGGACACGACCGGGGACTGCTGATGATGCCCGGGTCGACAGCTGATTTTTCTGGTGCACAACTGAACTCGCTGCACCATCCGCTGCCCACCGACCAAGTCGAGGCCATCTTCACCACCGGCAAGGCGGCCTATATCGCCGACTATGCCGCCCGCATGCAACCCGTGCTGGAGGCGGAGAAAGCGAGCTGGGCCCCCGCCACCGGCGAGTCGCTGCTCGAGCCGCTGCGAGCGGTGTTCGAGCCGATCATGTTGGCCGGCGACGAGATCTGCGACGGTATCGGCTACCCCGTCGAACTGGTACTACGGTCCGCAGCGCATCAAGAAAGAATTGTGCTCGACTTTCCCAAACGCACCGTGCGGGAAGCGATCCCCGATGAGAAATTCCGCTACGGCTTTGCCATCCCGCCCGAACTGGTGCGCACGGTGCTGCGCGACAACGAGCCCGACTGGGTCAACACCATCTTCCTGTCCACCCGGTTCAAGGCGTGGCGGGTCGGCGGCTACAACGAGTACCTATATACGTTCTTCAAATGCCTGACCGATGAGCGGATCGCCTACGCCGACGGCTGGTTCGGCGAGGCACACGACGATACCGCGTCGATCACCATGGACGGCTGGGAGATTCAGCGTCGATGCCCGCATCTGAAAGCCGACCTGTCCAGGTTCGGCGTCGTCGAGGACACCACGCTGACCTGCAATCTGCATGGGTGGCAGTGGAACCTGGAGAACGGCCGCTGCCTCACCACGCGCGGCCACGAGCTTCGGCGCTCCCGGCTATGAGCGTGTCTAGCTACGGCTCATACGATGATGGCCTGGTCCAGCTGGACCGGGAGGCGATCACGTTGCGCCGCTACCACTTTCCGTCTGGCACATCGAAGATCATCGCGCTGGACAAGATCCATGGGTACCGGGCCCAACCGCTGGGGCTGTTCGTGCACCGGTTCCGCATCTGGGGCAGCTCGGACCTGCGCCGCTGGCTGCCGCTGGACATGCGGCGGCCGCTACGGTCAACGCTGATCACCCTGGACGTTCCGGGAACCAGGCCGCGACCGGCGTTCACACCGGCGGACCCGGAGGAGTTCACCGCGCTGCTAGACCGGCTGCTAGATCAGCGGGACTAGCGGGCCGATCAGCGGCCCGCGTCGGCGAGCGCTTGATGCGCCGCGTTGTATCCCGGGATGAACGTGATCCCCGGCCCGCCGTGACAGCCGGTGCTGGCCAGGTACAGCCCGTCGACCGGAATCGGCTGCCCGATAAAGCCTTTCGGGCCGGGCCGGTTGGGGCCGATCTGTTGCGCGTGGAACAAGCCGTGGCAGTAGTCGCCGCCCGGGGCGCCGAACATCACGCCCATGTGTTTGGGCGTGAAGGTGGTGTGCCGGCTGATGCTGCCTTCGAAATTCGGCGCCAGCCGGGTGATCTTGTCGATCACCCGTTGGCCCATCTCAACTTTCGCCTGACCGTAATCCGCGCCGCCCTCGATCGGGAACCACAGCGCGAATGCCGACGCAGCGTGCTTACCCTGCGGCGCCAGGTCAGGATCGTTCTGCGAGGGGATCTGGAAGACCACCGTCGGGTCCGCGGGCACGATCCCGCGCCGGCAGTCCTCCCACTGCTGTTGGACCTCCTCCGGCGTGCTGAAGATGCCGATGGAAGCCTGCATGCTCGGGTCGTTGAGCGCCTCATACGGTGCCGCGAACACGGGGGCCTCGTCCAGCGCGAAGTGCATCTGGATGTAGCTGCCGCGGTGGTCGATCCGCGCATATCGTTCGCGGATGTCGGCGGGCAAGGCGGCCGGGTCGATCAGGGCGTTGAGCGTCAGGTCCGGTGCGATCCCGGACACGACGATCGGGGCAGTCAGGGTCTCACCCGCCTCGGTGCGAACCCCGGTCACATGGGCGTCGGAGACGACGATCTCGGTCACCTTGGTGCGCAGCCGAACCTCGCCGCCACCGCTCACCAGCGAATCTGCCAAATACGCCGTGAGGGCGCCGATGCCGCCGCGCAGCTTCTTCATCTGCATGGTGTCACCGTCGGGAACGCCGAGCCCGAAGGCCAGCGCGGCCGCGCTGCCCGGGGTGGCCGGCCCGCGGTAGAGGGTGTTGACGGCCAGCACGGTCATCGAGCCGCGCAGGGCACCGTGCTTCTCGCGGTCGGGAAGGTAGCGGTCCAACACGTCGGTGACCGAGCCGAACAACATGTCATCGATGGCCGAGCGTTCGAATTCATTTGTCGCGCAGGCATACATCTCATCGAGCGTCTTGGGCGGCGCACCGGCCTCGAACCGGCCCAGCGCCCGGGTCGGCGCCTGCGCCCAGGCCATCAGCCCCGCCATGCCGTTGACGGCGTCCGCACCGTGCACCTCGTTGAGGTGGGTGAACAGCTTGATCGGGTCGCTGTACTGGACCATCGGATCGTCACCGACGCCGCGCAGCGCCACCGACATCACGTCCAAGTCGATCGTCGGCAGCGTGTCCAGGCCCAGCTCCTGCCTGACCACCGGTGCGGTCGGAAACTGCACCGAGCCCGCGATCTCGAACTGGTACCCGTCGAAAAGCTCCACGGTGGACGCCATCCCGCCGGCGTAGAGCTTGGACTCCAGGCACAGGGTCCGCAGGCCGGCCTTCTGTAGCAGCACCGCCGCGGCCAGCCCGTTGTGTCCGGCGCCGATAACTATCGCATCGTAGTCACTCATGTCCTGCCCTCCAGAAATGCAGGCTGGCATGTGCCCAAAGTTTTGTCAATTATGACGAAACTGGGTCGGGTGCCCAGGCGTCGGTGATGCCGGCGCGCAACGATTCCAGCGCCACATGGCAGACCCGCGCCAGCTCGCCCAATGACCGGTTGTTACCCAGCATCCACACTTCCATCGCCCCGAAGACCGCCGCGGCGATGCAGCGCGCGGTCACCGCCGTGCGCAGCCGCTCATCCGGCGTCGCGTCCGCTGCACAGCTACGACGTTGCAGCTGTGCCTGGATGGCCTCCGCGAAGTCGGCTTGGACATCTTGGATGTGCCGGACGATGCGGCCCGGGTCGAGCTCGCCGCCCCGTAACGCGGCGATTTTCGTCACTGCCTCAACGTCATACGGAAACGAGAAGATTGCTGACTGCACCGAGTCGATGACCGGTTCATCGGCTGGCCGGTCGTCCAGCGCCGCGCGAAACCAGTGCAGTCCGGTGTAGTCGGCAAACAGCAGATCGTGTTTGGACCGGAAGTGGCGATAGAACGTCCGCAGCGACACTCCGGCGTCGGCGGCGATCTGTTCGGCCGAGGTGTCTTCGACGCCCTGGGCCAGGAATCGGACCAGCGCAGCCTGACGCAGCGCCTCGCGAGTGCGCTCGCTGCGCGCGGTCTGCGCCGGCCGGACCATGGCAGGAAGGTACCAAGAGTTGTTTTGACAATGTTGACAAAACTTTATGGTGGGAGTGAGACTGCGCCAATGATCTCCATCATCGTCCACTTTCTACTCGGGCTTGCCTGCATCGGCTGGATCATCGCGTCCAACCCGAAGGTCTACGCGAGACCGGCCGACGGGCCGTGGCTCTCGCCGCTGGAATGCGTGTACTACACCGCCGGCATCGCGTCGATCGCCCTGGGCTATTACTTCAACATCCACTACATGCTCGACGCGCACGGGCAGGGGAACCTGGTCTCGGGGCCAGGCAGCTGGACGCATTTCGTGCGGATGCAGTTCGCCAACCCGGCTTGCGGTTCGGGCAGCCAGGACTACATCATCGCCAATGTCATTCTCATGCCAGTGTTTACCATCATCGACGGCTATCGGCGTGGTCTGCGGCGCCCGTGGTTGTTCTTTGCGGCCAGCTTTTTCACCAGCTTTGCCTTTCCGTTTGCCTTCTACTTCGCCACCATCGAACGGCAGCGCCGTCACCAACACGCCCTCGAGAAGGTGCCCGCCTAAGCGGTGAGTCCGTCGCTGCGGTGTTCACTTTCGTCAGCATCGAAGCTGTCCAGCCGCGGCGGAAGCGGCCAGTGGTGGTGGTGGCCGGTCTGGTTTCCACCGCGTCGTTTGGCGGCATACATGGCGCCGTCAGCGGCCGTGATCAACTCCGCAAGTAAGTCGACGCTGTCACCGGCCCGGTGGGCAGGGTGAATGCCGGCGGTGCCGATGCTGGCGGTGATGCCGAACGGGAGTGCGGCGATCACATCGCAGAGGTGCTGTAATCGCGGCTCCACCTCGTCTGGATGCCAGATGTCGGCGGTGACGAATTCTTCGCCGCCCGAACCGCAGATGACTGCGCCGGCGGGGGTGGTGTCACGCAGCGCGTGTGCCACCGAGGCCAGCGCATCGTCGCCGGTGCCGTGCCCGTAGTTGTCGTTGAGTTGCTTGAAGCGGTCCAAGTCGATCACGGCGATGACGAAATGGGCCGGCTCGGCGCGACCCTGCTCTAGGCGGTCCTTCGCGCGCCGACGAAAGGCGCGCCGGGTCAGCAGTCGGGTGAGCTCGTCGCGTTCGGCCCGCACGGCGTCGGAGCCGAGAATGTGCACAACCACCTGGATACCTAAGGGGCACAACCAGATTGAGGATTAGCAGCAGCAAGTAAGCGCACGCGCCCGTGACGATGTTATACCTGGCCGCCATACGGATGGCTTCGACGGCGCCGACCGAGCCGGCGATCGCAAAGTTGTAGGCCATCAAGGGTGCGGTGTGAAACAGCGCAATTTAGCTGGCCGTGGCCGCGAAGGTGGTACAGGTCAGCATGCCGATAACGGTGTGGTGTTGGGCCAGCGCGATCAGTGCGACGCAGGCGGTGGCCGCCACGGCGAACCGAATCGCCATCGCGCGGGTCGACCAGCGCAGGGCCCATAACAACGCGCCACCCGCGGGACGTTGGTCAAAAGATGATAAGGCAGAAAGAACGCTACCCGGTCTTTGCTTCCGACGGCGGCAGCAAAGGCCGGACCTATACCGGCTCCAGCAATTCGGCACCGACGAACGGCACCAGCGCGTCGGGAACCCGCACACTGCCGTCGGGCCGTTGGTGGTTTTCCAGGATGGCGACCAGCCAGCGGGTGGTGGCCAACGTGCCGTTGAGCGTCGCGGCGATCTGCGGCTTGCCGGCGACATCCCGGTAGCGCGTCGCCAGCCGGCGGGCCTGGAAGGTGGTGCAGTTGGACGTTGAGGTCAGCTCGCGGTAGGTCCCTTGCGTCGGCACCCAGGCCTCGCAATCGAACTTGCGGGCCGCCGACGAGCCGAGATCGCCTGCGGCCACGTCGATTACCCGATAGGGCACTTCGATGCGGGCCAGCATCTCACGCTGCCAGCCCAGCAGCCGCTGATGCTCGGCCTCAGCGTCGTCCGGCGTGCAGTAAACGAATCCTTCGACCTTGTCGAACTGATGCACCCGGATGATTCCGCGGGTGTCCTTGCCATAACTGCCGGCCTCGCGACGGAAGCACGACGACCAGCCGGCGTAGCGCAACGGCCCACCGGACAGGTCGAGGATCTCGTCGGCGTGGTAGCCGGCCAGCGGCACCTCCGAGGTGCCGACGAGATAGAGGTCGTCGGCCTCCACCCG
>NZ_JBKQTQ010000284.1:0-2847 GCF_052143115.1 Mycobacterium sp. | reverse complement strand
CCGCCGAGGCCATCACCGTGCGTTCATCGCGAGTGCGGTAGGGAATCAGCGCAAACGGGTTATCCAACACCAGCGCGATCGAGGGGAACTCCCCGGCCAGTGTTGGCTTCCAGGCAAAGCTGGGATTTGATGTGGTGTACCGCCTGCCGTAGGTCCAGGTGCAGATCCTGCCCGGGACCGCCGCGATGGCGGTGCATCGCTGCCGCGGCAATCGCGTTGCCCATCATCGGGATACCGATCGCGGCGGCGAGCCGGTGGCGAGCCGCAATGATCGGATCCTGGCCGGCAAATGTCACCTGGCCACCGGCATCAGCGACCGACAAACCAACATCGGCGAGTAGTGCATTGAGAGCGACGCTCGGATCGAATGCCGTGTCACTCGTCGACGCCGCTGGGGCTGTATCGGTCATGGTCGGATTTCCTCTCCACGGGCTCTGTCGCAGTCAGCATGAAGCCGGCGGCCGACGGATCGTGAAAATGAAGGAAACTCATCAGAATCTGCATCGCAATGACGGAAAGCGTCAAGCCGATGCCAGACCAGTACATAGTTAGAACGTGTTACAGTTTGCCGGCATGAGCGGCAAACGCGTCATCGTCGCGGGGCTGGGGGACGTCGGTGTCCTCACCGCGATTCGGCTCTCTCGTCACGCCGACGTCGTCGGCGTCTCGGTCAAACCGGCACTGGTCAGCGGCCAGGAACTCGGCGTCCGGTTGTCCCGCCCCGACGACTGGGCCCGCGACTACTGGATCCCCTTCGACAGATTCCGCCGGCTGGATCGGGTGCGGATCATTCAGGGCACCCTGACCAGACTCGACCTGGCCACCCGAACCGTCTCTGGTCGGCGTGACGACGGTGGGACATTCGCCGAGGGGTATGACGCGCTGGTCATCGCCACTGGAGTCAGCAACGGCTTCTGGCGCCGGGCGACCATGCAGTCGGCCACAGAGATCGGCGCCGATCTGCGCGCTGCGCACGACCGCGTGGCTGCCGCCACATCGGTGATCGTCGTGGGTGGCGGCGCAGCAGCGGTCAGCAGCGCCGCCAATATGGCAACCACCTGGCCGGACAAACAGATCGACCTGTACTTTCCGGGCGAGCGGGCTTTGGGCGCCTATCACCCGCGGATTTGGAAACGCATTCACACTCGGCTGACCGACCTCGGCGTTGGCCTTCACCCCGGGCACCGCGCCGCGCTCGCCAACGGCTTCGCCGGCGACGAGATCACCAGCGCGCCGGTGCACTGGAGCACGGGACAACCCGCGGCCACGGCCGACGCCGTGCTGTGGGCGATAGGGCGGGTGCAACCCAACACCGATTGGCTGCCACCGGAGCTGCTCGACGAGCACGGCTTCGTTCGCGTGACGCCCGAACTGCGGGTGCCCGGCCATCCTGGTGTGTTCGCGATCGGAGACATCGCGGCCACCGACCCGCTGCGCAGCTCCGCCCGCAACCGCGGAGATGCACTGGTGGCCCGTAACATTCGCGCCGAGCTCGCAGGTCGACGGCTGCGCACATTTCGAGCGCCGGGGCGAAGGTGGGGCTCGTTATTGGGTATTCAGCCCAACGGGCTGGAGGTCTTCTTCCCCACCGGTCATGCGTTGCGCTTCCCATCGTGGTCGGTCGAACGCGTGGTGATGCCACTGATCGTCCGATGGGGCATGTACGGGGGAGTGCGAGAAAACTACCCGCTGGTATGACGAGCCGTGCCGATCCGCGGTGTCAGCCGCGTTTGGCGCGCACCCACTGTAAAGTGCCGACGTTCTTGGTTCGAACGCTGACGAAGCCGCGATCTTCCAGGATGTCGCCGAGTTCGTCTTCGCCGAAGACGTAGGCCCCGATATTGGGCAGCTTCTTCCAAAGCTGGGCGGCGCGCCCGGCGGTGGGCACCATCAGCGCCACTCGCCCGCCCGGTCGCAGCACCCGGGCGATCTCGGCCAGTGCTGCCGCCGGCTCGGGGATCAGCTGCAGCACGGCGATCGAGACCACCGCATCGACGGTCTGGTCGCGCAGCGGCAGCCGTTGTGCGTCAGCCCGGAGGAAGCCGACCTGCGGCCCGGCTTCAGCGCGCACCGCGCGCGCCAGCATAGGCTCGGAGATGTCGACGCCCAAGGCCAGCCCGTCGGGTCCCGCCGCGCGAGCCAGCGATGCGGTGACGGTTCCTGGACCGGAACCGACGTCCAACGCGATACCGCCGTGTGGGATGTTCAACCACTCGATCGGGAGCTGCCATGCGGCCAGCAACCTGCGCCCAATCGCCTGGGTATTGTCGAACAGCATCGACCCGATCGACGACGCCCATACCGCCTGGATGGGACCGGTGTTCTTGGCCGGGCCGGCGTCTTCGGCCGCATTACCCAGCAGGTCGAGGTAGCCCTTGCTCACATCCGGTTCGGCCGGTGGATCGATGAGCAGGGCCAGCGCCCGCTCCAGGGCAGGCGGCAACGTCGTGTGCACAGTGGTCATTCGCGCTACTCCTCCTCATCGCTGCGCTCTGCATCGTCGCAGGCGCGGGTCATTGGCGTTCCTTCGATGAAATGTCAAGTTCTACAGGCGTTTACGAAGCCGAAGCCGCAATTCTCTATATAGCTCGCTTCTGTTCGCAGCCTACGCCGAGCCTCCAGACGGTTCCACCCGCACGCGGTAACCGGCACGGCGGCGCCAGACAACGCTAGTGTCGGCTTGACGAAGGAGAAACACAGTGACGACAGCGTGGTCGCCTAGCCGACTCGGCAACCTGACCGGCAAGCGCATCATCGTGACCGGAGCGACCAATGGCGTGGGCCTCGGAACGGCGCGTCTTCTCGCTCGCGCGGGCGCACACGTGATCATGGCCGTCCGCAACACCG
>NZ_JBKQTQ010000283.1:0-2968 GCF_052143115.1 Mycobacterium sp. | reverse complement strand
GGCTCTTCGTAATTCAGCGTTTCGGCGCCTCGTCGAGGCGCACCGTGGGCGGGCGAAGATGAGCTGCTGGTTGCGGTTGCGATCGGTACTGGCGGGGATCGATACTGGCCGAGTTCGTTGTGGTTGACCCCGATTCGCTCTGTGGAGCCTATGAGCCTGTAATTCAGCATGGTGGCGGAGGGCTTCCACGGGAACCGTGGATTGGTGCCATCGAGCCCGAGCGTCAGACTTTCCAAATCTCCCTGCCCTCCCCACGACGGACACGCAATAAGTGTGAGCAGGAAGGGAGTCAAGCATCGTGGAAGTCGTGCATGTCCGTTGCGCCGGGCTGGATATCTCGAAAAAGGACGCCAAGGTGTGCGTGCGGGTCGCCGGTGCGGGGCGACGTAAGACCGTTGAGGCGGTCACCACCTGGAGCTCAATGACCAGTCAGATCCTGGCCTTGCGTGAGCATCTGGTCGCCGAACGTGTCACTTGCGCAGTTATGGAGGCCACCAGCGATTACTGGAAGCCGTTCTACTACCTATTGGAGGACGCGGGATTTGAGGTGGTGCTGGTCAATGCTCGGCATGTGAAGAACCTGCCCGGACGCAAAACCGATGTCGCCGATGCGACCTGGCTGGCTCAACTCGGTGCGCACGGGCTGGTGCGGGGATCGTTCGTGCCGCCTGAGCCGATCCGCCAACTTCGCGATCTGACCCGGACCCGTACGGCGGTTATCCGGGAACGCGCCCGCGAGATGCAGCGGCTCGAAAAGCTCCTTGAGGATGCCGGGATCAAACTGTCGGCGGTGGCCTCTGACATCCTCGGGGTATCGGGGCGCGCCATGCTGGAATCATTGATTGCCGGTGACCGCGACCCCATCGCCTTGGCTGATCTAGCCAAACGCCGGCTGCGGTCCAAGATCCCGGCACTGACCGAGGCGTTAACCGGCCGGTTCAACGAACATCACGCATTCTTGGCCCGCGTTCACCTCGATCTGATCGACCGACACACCGCCGCTATCGAACAGATCACTGCCCGCATCGAGGAGACGATCGCGCCCTTTCAGCCCTTTCGAGACCTGATCTGCACCATTCCTGGAATCAGCACCTTGACCGCCGATGTGATCATCGCTGAGACCGGCGCCGACATGAAGCGTTTCCCCAGCGCCGACCACCTCGCGTCGTGGGCGGGAACCACGCCGGGCAACAACGAATCCGCCGGTAAGGTCAAGTCCAGCCGTACCCGGCCGGGCAATCCTTACCTGCAGGGTGCGCTTGGCGCGGTCGCGATGGCATGCTCGCGAAATCCGCACACGTACTTCGGTGCCCGCTACCGTCGCATCGCCATACGCCGTGGGCCTCAGAAAGCCAATGTCGCGATCCAGCACTGCATGCTGATCGCCATCTGGCACATGGGAACCAACGGCTGTGCCTACAACGACCCCGGTGCCGATTACTTCATCCGACTCCACCCCCAACGGGCAAAAACACGCGCCATTCGCCAACTCGAAGCCATGGGGTACCAGGTCACCCTGAGCCACGCCAGTTAACCGCGGACCTCACGAAATCTTCGCGTCAGAGTGTGTTGACGAGTGCGTGTAGTGCGCCGCTGTGCAGCAGTGAGCGCCAGCGGTAGTGGGTGAGGTTGCGGAAGCCGAGGGCGTTGCGGCGCAGTGCTTCCAGGCGGCCGTTGATGGCTTCGGTGGGGCCGTTGGAGGCGTGGTGGTCGAAGAAGGCCAGGATGTCGTCGCGGCGGCGGGCCAGGGTGCGCCCGAGTTGGGCGATCTCCTCCAGTCCTACGGGCACGGCTCGGCGGATCGAGTTGATCAGTGTGGTCATCGCCTTTTTGCCGCGCCGGCGATTCGGGTCGGCGTAGGCGGCGATGATCTTCTGATAGATCAACCAGGCGACTTTCACGGCGAGGTGTTCGTCGATATCGAGCACGCCGGTCAGCCGGGTGTACTGGCGGGTGGAGAGCAGCTGGATGCGGGTGCGGGCGATGCGGCGGATGCCGTAGAGCGGATCTCCGGTGTGCCCGCGCCGGCCCAGGGTCTGCTGCTGGATGCGTTGGCGGATCAAGTCGAGCTTGGTCCCGGCCAAGGCCACGACGTGGAACGGGTCCATCACCGTGACCGCATCGGGTAGCACCTCGGCGGCGGCGGTCTTGTAGCCGGCGAACCCGTCCATCGCCACCACCTGCACCTGCGCTGCGAAGTCGGCGGGTTGGGCGGTCAGCCAGTCGGCCAGTGCGGCCGCTGAACGACCGGGTACTAGGTCAAGCAACCGCGCCGGACCGCTGTGATCGTAGGCAGGGGTGAGGTCGATGATGAGCGTGACGAACCCGGCCGCCCCGAGGCGTCGAGGTGCCCAGCGGTGCTCGTCGACGCCGATCACCTTCACCCCGGCCAGCCGATCCGGGCCGGCTGCGCTCACCAACTGGGCGGTGGCCTGCATGGCGATCGTATTCACGGTGTGCCACGACACCCCCAGCTCGGCGGCGGTCGCCGAGACAGTGGTGCGGTCGATCATCAACCGCCGCAACACATACCGCGCACACCGCCGTGTCGTAGCTGATCGTGGCGCCGCCAACTTACCGAGATCCTGATTGAACACCATCCTCCCGCACTCTGCGCTAGTGCATCGGTAGCGTGGCACGGCGACCCGCAAGACCAGTGGATACCCGGCGACCGGCAGGTCGGTCAGCGGCCGGGTGATGGTGTCGCGGTAGCGGCCCTCACGCCCGCAGTCCGGGCAGTGTGGATCCCGAGTCACCGGCGAGCAGAAGATCGTCGTCACCTTCTCATCGACGGCGGCGTCGGTGATCGTCACGCCCAACTCGATGGTGCGCATGATCGTGTCGGCAACAACAGACGGCGGGCAGGCAGTAACCTCGGGCAAGGGTCACCTCGGTGGTGTTGGTGAAGCGGCGTGTAGGAACCTGAATCGTCACCCACCGAGGCCCCACCTCAGCTCAACGACACGAA
>NZ_JBKQTQ010000282.1:0-56688 GCF_052143115.1 Mycobacterium sp. | reverse complement strand
ACCTCGGCGATCGCCCCCACTGGCGCGGAGCAACCCGCCTCCAGTTCGGCGAGCAGGGCACGCTCGGCGGTGACGGCCGCGCGGGTGTCGGCGTCGTCGAGCTCGGCCAGCAGTGCCGCCAGTCGGGTGTCCCCGGCGCGGCACTCGACGGCGAGCGCACCTTGAGCCGGCGCCGGCAGCACCTGCACCGGCTCCAGCGTCTCGGTGACGTCACCGAGACGACCCAGTCGGGCCAAACCCGCCCGGGCTACCACGATCGCGTCCAAATCACCACTGCTTACCCTGTTCAACCTGGTATCTAGGTTGCCTCGTAGGGGGCGAATTTCCAAACCGAGACCCAGTGCTCTAAGCTGTGCGGCCCGCCGGGGCGATGAGGTGCCCACCACCGAGCCGGTCGGCAGCTGTGCCAGCACCAACCCGTCGCGGGCCACCACCGCGTCGCGAGCGTCCTCCCGGGGCGGTATGGCGGCGACCACAAACCGTGAATCCTCGGCGGTCGGTAAGTCCTTGTGCGAGTGCACCGCCGCGTCCACCCGGCCGTCCTCGATGGCCTCGCGCAACGCGGCGGTGAAAACCCCGACGCCGATGCTGGCGATCGGCTCCGAGGAACGGTCGCCCTCGGTGCTGATGGTCACCAGCTCGGCGGGATGACCGTTGGCGACCAGCGCGTCGCGGATGCCACCGGCTTGGGTGGTGGCCAGCAAGCTGCCCCGGGTGCCTATCCGGATCACGTCGGCCAAGCGGCTACTCAGCACTTCCGGGTGCGTCGGATCCGCTTGGGACAACCGGCAATTCGCCTGCGGTGGCGACGGCGTCGACGGCGGTCTGGTCGAGCTCGAACAGCTCCCGCAGCGCTTCGGCGTAGGTGTCGCCGCCGGGTGCGCTGGCCAACTGTTTGATCCGCACGGTGGGCGCGTGCAGCAGCTTGTCCACTACCCGCCGCACGGTGTGGGCCACCTCGTCGCGGTGGGCGGCGTCGAGTCCGGGCAACCGGTTGTCCAGGCGCAGCAACTCCGCCTCGACGACGTCGGCGGCGCGCTGGCGCAGCGCTGTCACCGTCGGGGTGACCTCGGCCATCCGCTGCCCGGCCAGGTAGGTGGCGACTTCGGTGGCGACAATGTGGCGGGCGGCCTCGGCGTCGGCGGCGGCGGCGCGGGCCGACGGTTCCCGTTGCACCCGCTCCATGTCGACGACCAAGACGCCCGGCAGCCCGGCCACCGCCGGGTCGACGTCGCGCGGCATGCCCAGGTCGCAGATCACCAGCGGCTGGTCGGTTTCGTCGCGGCGAGTGGCGGCCAGCGCGTGGTGCACGTCGGCCAGCGATACCACCGGGCGGACCGCCCCGGTGCAGCTCACCACCAAGTCGGCATCGGCCAGCGCGGACGCCAGCCGGTCGAAGCTCAGCGCTTCGGCTCCGGCGCCCGATTCGCGGATCTTGCGGGCCAACCGTTGCGCACGGGGCAGCGACCGGTTGACGACGTGGATGTCGCGGACGCCGGCGCGGGCCAGGTGAGCCGCCGACAGGGCACCCATCGCGCCTGCGCCGACCACCACCGCGGTCTTGCCTTTCAGGCCGCCCAGCTTCGTGTCGGCCATGCCCAGCGCAACCGAGACCACCGAGGCGCCTGCGGCATCGATCGCGGTATCGGTGTGCACCCGTTTGCCGACCGCCAGCGCGCGCTGAGCCAGCTCATGCAGCACCCGGCCGACGGTGCGGTTGGCCTCGGCCGCGGCGTAGGCCCGCCGGACCTGGCCGAGCACCTGCTGCTCGCCGACCACCGCGGAATCGAGGCCACTGGCCACCGCGAACAGGTGCTCGACGGCGGCCTCGCTGTAGCGGACGTAGGCGTATTTGGTCAAGTCGCCCAACGGCATCGCGGAATGCTCGGAGAGCACCTGCCCGATGACCGCCAGACCGCCGTGGAAGGCGTCGACCACCGCGTAGACCTCGACCCGGTTGCAGGTGGACAGCACCATGGCCTCGGTCACCAGCGGTGATTGCATCATCTCGTCGATGATCTTGATCTGGTCGGATTCGTCGGTGCTTAGCTGCTCCAGAACCGAGACCGGCGCGCTGCGGTGCGACACACCAAAGAGCAGGACGCTCACGGCTGAATCACCTGGCCCGCTCCCTTGCTATCACCAGTGATCGAACTTGATCCCACGGTAGACGTTTAACAGGTGGGCCACCAAATTTGCGCCGATGTCAGCCGATGTCAGAGGCGCCCGGCAAGGTCTTTGCGCAGCCGGGGCTCGTCGACCTCCCAGTAGCTGTGCTCGCGGCCGTCGAGCAGCACCACCGGCAGCCGGTCACCGAACTCGGCGCGGAGGGCGCTGTCGCCGGCTGCCGCGGCTTGGTCTACGTCGGTGGTCGACAGGTCGAAGTCGAGTTCCGCGGCCAGTTGGTGGAGCTGCGCGTGCACGCGATCACAGATCGTGCAGCCGGCGCGGGTCAACAGCTGCACCTGTGGGCGGCTCATGGCCCCAGTGTGGCAGCGGGCAGCGCCGCTCGCTCCCCCACGTAGCCTCCGCCGGAACGCTCCGCGGCTCCCCGGCGGATACTGTTGAACTGTGAGCGCTCCCGGCGGCCCGGACACCGTGGAACCCGGCCCCAACGCAGGACCTGACCCGGATGAACTGGACCTGGAGGAGCTGGCCGCCAACGCCAGCGCCGACCGTGCGCTGGTGGACGCCCATACCGACGCCGCCCCCGGGCCCGAGCAGCCGCCCGTCGACTTAACTGCGGCGGCGTTCTTCGACGTGGACAACACCCTGGTGCAGGGTTCGTCGCTCATACATTTCGGCCGCGGTCTGGCCGCGCGCAAGTACTTCACCTATCGCGACGTGCTCGGGTTTGTCTACGCGCAAGCCAAGTTTCAGCTCATCGGACGGGAAAACAGCGACGACGTCGCCGCGGGCCGAAGCAAGGCCCTGGCCTTCATCGAAGGCCGATCCACCGAAGAGCTGGTTCGGCTGGGCGAAGAGGTCTTCGACGAAATCATCGCGGACAAGATCTGGACGGGCACTCGCGATCTGGCGCAGATGCACCTCGACGCAGGCCAGCAGGTCTGGCTGGTCACCGCCACGCCCTATGAACTCGCGATAACCATCGCCCGCCGGCTAGGACTGACCGGCGCGCTGGGCACGGTCGCCGAGTCGGTCGACGGCGTGTTCACCGGCAGGCTGGTGGGCGAGATCCTGCACGGCCCCGACAAGGCGCACGCGGTGCGCTCGCTGGCCATCCGCGAGGGCCTCAACCTCAAGCGCTGTACCGCCTACTCCGACAGCTTCAACGATGTGCCGCTGCTCTCCCTGGTCGGGACGGCTGTCGCCATCAACCCCGACAGCCACTTGCGCGACCTGGCCCGCAAACGCGGCTGGGAAATCCGTGACTTTCGAACGGCGCGCAAGGCCGCCCGGATCGGCGTGCCGTCGGCCCTGGCGCTTGGGGCAGCGGGCGGTGCACTCGCCGCGGTCGCCTCCCGACGCCAATCGCGCTGATAAGCTGCGCCGCTGAGCATCCCTAAGAGTGGAGATCAGTGCATGTCACTTCCCGAAGGCGCCGAAGGACTCATCGGAACGCACTACCGGTTCCCGGATTACTTCGACGTCGGACGCGAAAAGGTCCGCGAGTTCGCGCAGGCCGTCAAGGACGACCATCCGTCGCACTACTCTGAGGCGTCGGCCGCAGAGGCCGGTTACGGCAGCACTGTGGCGTCGCTCACCTTCCTTGCGGTCGCCGGACGGCGTGTTCAGCTCGACGTCTTCACCAAGTTCGACATCCCGATCAACCTCGCGCGGGTGCTGCACAGGGACCAGAAATTCGTGTACCACCGGCCGATCATGGCCGGTGACCGGCTGTTCTTCGACACCTACCTAGACAACGTCATCGAATCACACGGCACCGTAATCGCCGAGATCCGCAGCGAGGTCACCGACGCCGACGCCAACCCGGTGATCACCAGCATCGTCACGATGCTCGGCGAGTCGTCCAACCCGGATGCCGACGCAGCTGCGACGATTGCCGCAATTGCATCCATCAGCGGCGGGGCTAGTGTCGGCCGGGACCTTCTAGGGGGAGAGTCACACCGATGAGCACCAATCTCACGCCACACTTCGACGACGTCCAGTCACACTACGACCTGTCGGACGACTTCTACGGGCTGTTCCTCGATCCGTCACACACCTACAGCTGCGCGTACTTCGAGCGCGACGATATGACGCTGGAAGAGGCCCAGCTGGCCAAGATCGACCTGTCGCTGGGCAAGCTGGGCCTAGAACCCGGAATGACGCTGCTCGACGTCGGCTGCGGCTGGGGCGCCACGTTGAGGCGCGCCATCGAGCGCTACGACGTCAACGTGATCGGCTTGACGTTGAGCAAGAACCACGCCGCACATGCGCAGAAGTTGTTGGACGAGCTGGACAGCCCACGTTCCAAGCAGGTGCTGCTGGAAGGCTGGGAGCAGTTCCACGAGCCGGTGGACCGGATCGTGCCGATCGGCGCGTTCGAACACTTCGGATTCGACCGCTAGCCCGACTTCTTCAAGATGGCTTACCAGGCGCTGCCGGCCGGCGGCACGATGCTGTTGCACACGATCGTGATCCCCACTCTCGAAGAACTCGAGCAGCGTCAAATCAGATTGACGATGACGCTTATCCGTTTCGTCAAATTCATGATGGACGAGATCTTTCCCGGCGGCCGGCTGCCCTCGGTGGCGCTTGTCGAAGAGCACGCGGAGAAGGCCGGCTTCGAGGTGGCCCGCGTTCAGTCGCTGCGGCTGCACTACGCACGCACGCTGGAGATCTGGGCGGCCGCGCTGGAGGCGCGCAAGGACGAGGCCATCGCGATCCAGTCGGAAGAGGCCTACGAGCGCTACATCAGGTACCTGACCGGCTGCGCCGACCTGTTCAGCAAGGGCAATACCGACGTTTGCCAGTTCACACTGGTCAATCCGGCCGCGTAGGGGCTCAGCCGAAGAACATATTGCGGCGCCCGGCCAGCAGCTGGTAGAGCGTCTGCTGGATGGTCTCGCGGACCTGGTCGGTCAGCTCGAAGGTGACCATGGGATCGTCGGCGTCGGCACTCTCGTAGTGCGCGGTGGGAATCGGCTCACCAAACGCGATGTGCCACTTCGACGGCAGCGGCACCAGCCCGGCCGGCCCGGCCAGCGGGAACAGCGGGGTGATCGGGAAGTAGGGCAAGCCGAACAGTCGCGCCAGCAGCCTGACGTCGGCCAGCATCGGGTAGATCTCCTCGGAGCCCACGATGGAGCAAGGCACGATCGGGGCTTTGGTGCGCAGCGCCGCCGCCACGAAGCCACCGCGCCCGAACCGCTGCAGCTTGTAGCGGTCCTTGAAGCGCTTACCCAGGCCTTTGTATCCCTCGGGGAACACCGCGGTCAGTTCCCCGGAGGCGAGCAGCCGATGGGCGTCGGCGGTGCATGCCATGGTGTGGCCGGCCTTGCGGGCTGCGTCGCCGAGCATCGGCAGGTCGAACACCATATCGGCGGCCAGCAGCCGCAGGTCACGATGCGCCGGATGCTCGTCATGAACAGCCACCGAGGCCATCAGCCCGTCGAACGGCAGCACGCCGGCGTGATTAGCCACCACCAACGCCGCGCCGGACTCGGGCAAGTTCTCGATTCCGCTGACCTCGACCCGGAACCACGACTTGAAAAAGAACCTCAGCAGCGGCCGCACGATTGCGTCGTTGAAATGCGGATCAAACCCGAACTCATCGACCTTGTAATCGCCGGTAAGCCGGTGTCGTAGGAAGTCGGCGACGGCACTGACCTTGTGCGCCAGCTCGTTGCCGGACTGGTCGGCTACGGATTTGCCGCCTGAAGCGCGCCGGTGGTGGTCGATCTCACGTACAACGGCGGCGACCTGATCGGCCGACGCCCGATTGCCCGGTTCGGAAAGCAGCGAGGGATGCTGACGAGACGCCTGGGTGCGTTGGCCGGCGCGTCGCTGCGCCGCTGCACGATTTGAATTCGCGTGCAGCGGAATGACTTTCGCCTTCGAATCGCCCGCCATTAAGTTAACCTCCCCCCACCCGTTAGTTGATTTTGGTTCGGCCACCTAAGCGCTGCGCTGCTGCTACGGCCCGACCTTCAATCGAGCGTACCCACTCTGGATCGATAATGGGAGTTAAACCTCGGCCGCGTACGTAATCGTCAAAAGCCTCTGCAGTAGTCCACTTGGGATGGTATTCAAGCTCGGTTCGCATCCTTGTGATGTCCATCACACGGCCATAGCTCAAGTAGTCGAGTTGCTCACGGTTGATCTCGGTGTAGTGGTTGGCCCGTCGCAGTGAATCCAGCGCCCACAGCCCGAATCCGGGCACTGGCACCGACACTCGGCCTGCTCGCCGGATCGCCTGCGACAGCATGATGATGCCGCTGGCGCCGATATTGAAGGTGCCTGCCTTGCCGGCCATCACGGCGCGCTCCAAAGCGCCGAGCGCATCCTGCTCGTGCAGCAGCTGCAGCCGCGCGTCGCGGCCGAGCACCGTCGGGACCAGCGGTCCGGCCAGGTATCGCGACAGCGTGGTTTCCATCGCCGGACCGATCATGTTGGCCAGCCGCAGAATCGTCACCGCGATGTCGGGCCGACGCCGGCCGAGCCCGCGGGTATAACCCTCGATGTCCAGGCTGTCTTTGGGAAAGCCCTCCCGGAACGGACGACGGCTGCTGCTGTCTTCGGTGAACATCACCGGATCGTGCGGACTGGAACCGTAGACCTCTGATGTCGACTTCAGCACGACTCGACGCACCGACGGCGCCTTCTGGCAGGCCGCGAACAGCTGCATCGCGCCCAGCACGTTGATTTCCTTCAACGCTGCGCCGCCACCGGACCGCGGCGCAAACGACGCCGCAGCGGCGTGCACCACGGTGTCGACATCGCCATTTCGAATCACCTTGGCGACAAAGGGGTTGCGGATGTCCGCGCGGACGAACTCGGCGCGGCCCATCCGGCGCAGCATGTCCTTGCTGGGCGCAACCGCGTCCACCGCGATGACCCGGTTTATCAATGGGTTCTGCGCCAGCCGCGCCGTCAGGTAACCGCCCAAGAACCGGCAGGCGCCCGTGACCAGCACAACTTTCGGGTAATGCACGGTATTGCCGGCGTTACTGCCGGTGCCACCTGTCCGGCTGCCCGTTCCGGTACCTGGTTGACCGCCCGACGAATCCACCCCGCTAGCCTAACGACCTCTCAGCTGCCGCCGCATGACCTGCAAGCTCGGACAGCCGTTGACGGAAGTTACTTTCCGAGTTTTCTGCGCTGCACCCGAGTACGGCGAAGCAGCTTGCGGTGCTTCTTCTTCGACATCCGTTTGCGCCGCTTCTTGATTACTGAACCCATAACTCCGCTATCTGTGTGGCGGCCTGAGTCCGCCATGGCCGACCGTGTGCAATAACCCGAACACTCTACCCGGGAGGATGCGTCGAATACCAAAATGACCGGTGGGCCGATACGGCTCACACCGGCAGTATCCGATGACCGGCGAGTGTCACGTCAGCGTGACTACCGAGCGCGGGCGTCACGTCAGAGTGACGACAGACCCGCACCCGGGCGCTAGCCGGCGTCGAAGTAAGAGCTCTCCAGCATGTCGTGGACGGCCTTGGCGTGCACCCGGAAGGATCGCCCCACCCGGACTGCAGGCAGCTCACCGTTGTGAACCAGCCGGTAGACCGTCATCTTGCTGACTCGCATCAGCGCTGCCACTTCGGCCACAGTGAGGAATTGCGTCCGAGGCGGCTGGCCGTCTGCGGAACCGGCATCCCGTGCCGATGGCCCGTTCATAGACGTCATCGCAACCCAATCAGTCAGGCATCTGCAGTCCCAGCGGCTTCCCCTCCGCTGGCACCCACAAGTGCATACCAAGAGGAGAATAGCGGGACTAGTGGGGTTACTGCGACGGGTGGGGGCAAATAAATAAAATTCTATAAATTACTCTGATGTAATTCTTAGCTGCTCAGAGCGGGTTTTTGCGGCCCGCACCGCCTCGTCGACAGCCGCCCGCAAACCCCGTCCTTCCAATTCCCGCAGCGCAGCAGCGGTAGTGCCGCCGGGCGAGGTAACAATGGCGCGCAGCCGCGCCGGAGTGGTGTCCAGGGACAGGTCCGAGGCCGTGTCGCGGGCTGTTCCGCGGTCTTGCTCCATCCGGTCCAGCAACATCGCCGCCGACCCGGCCATCGTCTGCGCCACCAGCTCGGTGGACACCGACCGGCTTAGCCCGACCCCGACCCCGGCGTCCACCAAAGCCTCGACCATCAGGAAGAAATACGCTGGACCGGAACCCGACACCGCGGTCACCGCGTCCAGCTGTTCCTCGGGAACCGTCAGCACAGCGCCGACCGAGTCGAACAGCGCGGCGACCTCTTTGAGCTGCTCAGGGGTTGCGAAGCGGCCCTTGGCCATCGCGCTGATACCCGCGCCGACCAACGCCGGCGCGTTCGGCATCACCCGCACCACCGGCGTCCCGGCCAGCAGCTTGGATTCCAGATAGGCCGTGTTGACCCCCGCCGCGACGGTGATGAACACCTGCTCGGGGCTGTCATCGTGGGCCTCGGCGACCACTTGGGCGATCTCCCCGACCACCGACCCGACGTCGGAGGGTTTGACGGCGACGATGACGAACGTCGCGTTTTCCACCGCGTCCCGCACCGATGCCACCAGCACCGAATACGTCTCGGCGAGGTACCGGGCGCGGTCGGGCAGCCGTTCGGCGACCACGATGTCTTTGACCTGACGTCCGGCCCGAAGCAGGCCCGACAGCAGGGCTTCGCCCATGCTGCCGCCGCCGATGATCGCGATTCTGGCCATGCCGCACAGCATGGCAGAAGCCCACGAGTTTCGTGGGGACCGGGCGATCGCAAGCGCGGCGAAGCCGGGCGCAGCGGGTCGCCCGATGAACCACCGGCGATCGCAAGCGCGGCGAAGCCGGGCGCAGCGGGTCGCCCGCGAGAACTAGCGCGCCGGGGGGACCATCGCCAACTGGCGGGCCTGCACCACAATGCGGCCCTCACAGTCGACAACCGTGTGGTCCTCGTCGAACCAGTCCTGCCCGATCTGCATACAGGTGCACACCACCCGCAACCAGCCGTCCGCCGGCAATGCGCGCAGGTATGCGGTGAGCTGCACGGTCGGCGCCCAGCCGGTGCGGCTCACGGCGAACGTCACCGGCGCCGACACATCGCCGCACATCAGCGCGAACAGTACGTCGGGTGCCAGGCCGCGCGGCCGCACCCACATCTGGATCACCGGTGGCCGGCCATCGGTGGGGCCCAGCGTCGAGACCAGCGGCCGCACGTCGCAGCCGTCGGCCAGGTGGACCAGCCCGGCCAGCTGGTGACCCGGACCGATCGGCGCGACGTCGTCGGGCGGCTCGGGATCCATCAGGCCCACCACCGGATTGGCCGACAACAGCGGCGGCACCAAGTGCTCCGGCTCGCCGAGTGTGACGACGGCGTGCACGGCGGTGCGATGGCCCTGGCTGAGCTCGACGTCGACGACGCGGATCCGCCGCCCGCGCTTGCGGATCGATGTCACCAGCCGCATCGGACCGGGGTCGGGCGCCCACAGGAAGCTGCCCGAGACCGCCACCGGCTGCCAGTTCGATTGCCCGGCGCCTCCTCGGGCCGTCGGCAGGCCCGCGTCGTCACCGGGCGAAGGTCCGCCATGAGCAGTGCGGGCGGCGTTGGCGCACAACGCCAGCATTGCCCCGCCGTGCACCTTCGGTCCGATGGTCCAGTGTTTGTTCAACTCGCCGGCAAAGACGCCGGGGTCGACCTCACGCAGCGCCATCGCGTGGCTGAATAACGCGGTCATGAACTTGCGGGATTTCCTTCGGGCGTCAGCGCAGCAGGTGCGTACGGGCGAATTGCAACGAATCGGCCAACATGGTCTCGCGCTCATGGGCCGAACGCGCTCCGGACGTAGAGACCTCCAGCACAACATGGCCGGCGAAGTCGCCGCCGGCCAACATCTCGCACACCTCGACCACCGGTTGGTTACCCCGGCCCGGCGCCAAATGTTCGTCGGCCGGCAGCCCGCTGCCGTCGCATAAGTGCAAGTGCACCAGACCCGAACCCATCCGACGCGCCATGTCCAGCGCATCGGTGCCCGCCGTCGCGGTGTGCGACAGGTCCAGCGTGTAGTGCGCATGGTTGCCGTCCAGCGGATCGTAGGACGGCGCGAACGCCGAGATCCCGGGCCCTGGGCCGCCGCCGCGCCTGCGCATCCGTTCCTTCAACTGCTCGGCCCGGAAGAACCGGTCCGTCCGGAACGGGAACATGTTCTCGACGGCTACCAGCACGTCGCTGGATGCCTCCAAGTCGGCGACCTGTTCGGTGAACCCCTCGACGTAGCGCCGTTGCCAGCGGAACGGCGGATGCACAACTACCGTTTGGGCGCCGAGCTGTTCAGCGGCGCGCACACTGCGCTCGAGCTTGGGAATCGGGTTGGCGCCCCACACCCGCTGCGAGATCAGCAGACACGGCGCGTGCACCGACAGCACCGGCATCCGGTAGCGCCGCGACAGTTTCTCCACCGCGTCGATGTCCTGGCTGACCGACTCGCCCCACACCATCAGCTCGACGCCGTCGTAGCCGAGCTTGGCCGCATACTCGAAAGCGGCCTCGGTCCTTATCGGGTAGACCGAGGCCGTCGACAGACCGACCTTGATGGCGGGGCGCACGCGGGTTCCGCTGGGCGGCTAGCCGGATTGCAACAACGCTAACGGCCCCAGCGTGACCAGCGCCCCCACCGCCACCCCGATCAACGTACTGGCGATGTCCTCGGTTTTGCGGACCACCCGCACGCCGACCACCAAGCCAAGGATGACGAGCACCGACAGCACCAGCGCCACGATGTTGTTCCACCGCCACAGCTGGTCGAACGCGATGAAGAGCCCGGCACCGAATCCAACAGCCAGAATCGACTGCAGCACAACCATTCCGCCGAGCCGCATGCTCTCGGCGCGGGACCACGCGGAGGAATCCTCGACCCCATCGTGGAGATCGTCGGCGACATCCTCCGGGGAGTCCTCCTCGTCGTGGATGCCGGCGACGTCCCGGTAGTCGGTGTCATCAGCGGCGTCCTTGCCGCGCGACCGACCAGCCGACGAACGCAAATATGAGCGCACATAGGCGGAGTCTTCGTTCGCGAGTTCGGCGTCGCGCACGTCGGTGTCCATCACGTCCACCGACATCCCCGCGTAGTCCTCCAGCGGGTCCGGGTTCATCCCCTCGGCACCGGACCGGTCCGCAGACTGGTCTTCCGCGCCCTCGGAACGGCTGGCGTCCACCCGGACGTTGTTGCGCGACGGCAGCGGATGTGGGCTGCGCTCGGGGCGCGATTCCCGCGAATCGGGCCGTGATTCGCGCGGTCGAGGCGGCGGGGATTCCGGCCACCGCGGCTCGGGTTCAGACCAGTAGGGCGGCTTTTCGGCGGGGGCGGACTCATCGTCAGCCACCTCGTCGAGCCGAGCAGATCCGTTGGCGCGGTGGGCATGTGATTGCGGATCCGAGTGGCCGGTCGCGTCGGGTTCGATGTCCTCGTCGATGACCGGGATCTCGCCGGTCAGCTCGGCGACGGTCACCGCGTCGGAGTTGCCGCGGCGACGGCGACGGCGGTTGGGAACCGGGGCACCGATCGTGCCGTTTTTGGCCAGCAACTCAGCGACCGAGATGGGTCTTGTGTTGTCGTGTGATCCGGTCATCGTGTGTCGCCTCTCGATCGGTCAACTGCATTCCGATCAACTCGCTGGCTACCAGCATCCCGCACAGAAACCTCAACGAGGGCAGTTCCGTCAGCTTCGCTATCGAGTTTGCGCAAAATAAGGCCTTCTCGTAGCGCCCACGGACAAATGTCCACCGTTTCTATCGACAGCGCTCGCATACTTGCCTCTGCGACCAAAGCCCCCGCCACGATCTGTGGCGCTCGCTCGGCGCTCACTCCTTCCAGTTCAGCACGGTCAGCGGTCGTCATCCTAGAGATGAAAGATATGAGTTGTCTGAGGCCATTCTCGGTGAGCGTCCTCTTCACGCGCGGTCCCGCGGCCGATGGCGCCGCACCGGTCAGCCGGGCCAGTGAGCGGAAAGTTTTCGACGTTGCCACCGCAAGGTCGGGCGTGCCGGCGTCGAGCATTTTGGCGCTGGCTTCGGCCAGCTCGGCGTCGAGCCAGTCGCGCAGCATCGCTACCCGGCGCCGGCCGGGCGGGTCGTCGTTGAGCCATTCGCGGGTCAGCCGCCCGGCGCCCAAAGGCAGGGACAAGGCGACTTCGGGTTCTTCGTCGACGCCGTTGGACAACTCCAGCGAGCCGCCCCCGATGTCTAGGTTGATGATCCGGCCTGCGCTCCATCCATACCAGCGACGTACCGCCAGGAATGTCAGCCGCGACTCGTCAACACCGCGCAGGACCTTTAGGTCGACACCGGTCTCTTTGCGGACCCGGGCCAGCACGTCCTCGGAGTTCTTGGCGTCGCGGACCGCCGAAGTCGCGAATGCCATCAGCTCGGCGCAGCCCGAGCTGTCCGCGATTTTTTCGAACTCGTCGATCGTCTCGATCAGCTTGTCGGCACCGCGCCGGGTGATTTTGCCGGAGCTATCGATCGACTCGGCCAGCCGCAAGGTGGCCTTGGTCGAGCTCATTGGCGTCGGGTGTCCGCCGCGGCGGGCGTCCACCACTAGCAGATTGACCGTGTTGCTGCCGACGTCGAGCACTCCTAATCGCACGAAACACAACTTAGCCCTGCGACGATGCAGACCGCGTAGCGGTCTGAGGAGGAGCCGGGCAATTCATCTCGCCCTGCGACGATGCAGACCGCGTAGCGGTCTGAGGAGGAGCCGGGCAATTCATCTCGCCCTGCGACGATGCAGACCGCGTAGCGGTCGGGGAAGGAGGTGGGCGAATTAACCGGAGTGGGTGAGCCGTCGCAGCGTTGGATTGGTCTACCGTGCAAACTGTGGCAAATTCGCAGCCAAACCATCCCGGTGAAGTCGAATTGGACTTCGCCCGCGAATGGGTGGAGTTCTATGACCCGGATAATCCCGAGCATCTGATTGCCGCGGACCTGACCTGGCTGCTCTCCCGCTGGACGTGTGTGTTCGGCACCCCGGCCTGCCAAGGCACCGTAGAAGGACGTCCCGACGACGGATGTTGCTCGCACGGGGCGTTTTTGTCCGACGACGACGACCGGGCCCGGCTGGACGACGCTGTGTCCAAGCTCACCGACGAGGATTGGCAGTTCCGCGAAAAAGGCTTGAGCCGCAAGGGCTATCTCGAACTCGACGAGCACGAGGGCGAAGAGCAGTTCCGCACCCGCAAACACAAGGGCGCATGCATCTTCTTGAACCGGCCCGGGTTCCACTCCGGGCCGGGCTGTGCGCTCCACACCAAAGCGCTGCGGCTCGGTGTGGCACCGCACACGATGAAACCCGACGTCTGCTGGCAGTTGCCCATCCGGCGCAGCCAGGAATGGGTGACCCGCCCGGACGGCACGGAAATCCTGAAAACGACTGTCACCGAATACGACCGCCGCGGCTGGGGCGCCGGCGGCGCCGACCTGCACTGGTACTGCACCGGTGATCCGGCCGCCCACGTTGGCGCGGAGCAGGTATGGGTGAGCCTCGGGGCCGAGCTCACCGAACTGCTCGGTGAAAAGGCCTACTCAGAGCTGGCCGCAATGTGCAGGCGGCGCAGCGCATTAGGGCTCATCGCGGTCCACCCGGCAACGCGTGCGGCTGAATAGCGCTGGCGCTGAGGCTTATCCGTCGCCGCTCGTGACTAGCTGCAGGCCAGCGTCTCTCGGGCCTCGGCGGGCGTGACGGTGCGCGGAGCGGCGGGCGTGCCTGCGGCGAGGTGCTGCGCGTAGACCTCCGCGGTGTGCGGGACGAGCCAGCGCGCGACCGCGAGCATGGGCCTGGAATTGCCAAGCGACATCGCACGCACGGCCATCCGCGCGGTCGGAACGATAGCGGCGTCGACCTCGGCGGGCTGATCGAACCCGCCGAGGTGGCGCATCCACATCGGCAGCATCGCGATCGCCGCAGGGGCCATCAGACGGCTGCCACCCCACAGCCTCAGGCCCTTGCTGCGTGGCGTCCACAGCAGATAGCGCATTGCCCGGTCAGCGTGTTCGGACGTACACAATCGGTCGCGCACGTCCGCGAAGTACTGGCGGACCTCGTCGCGGGAGCCCGGCACATCGGTGGATTTGCAAGTCTGAAGCTCCGCCGCGATCTGCGACTCGGCCCAGAACCGCGCCTCTTCCGCCGGTGATAACGGCCCAGGGCCTGTGGGACTCGCTGCCGGCGGCGGGCCGCAACGCTGTGCTGGCGCGTGTGCACGCCGCGGCTCCCGGGGTCGTCAACAACCTGCTCGCGGAGATGAAAACCGATCTGTCACGATTCGTTGACCTGCAGTACCTCGCCGTTACGACCCTGGTGAAGAACAAGACTCAGCTCAACGAGCTGATGAAGGGCCTGGGCGGGGCGGCGATGAAGTTCATCCGCCGCAGCGGCATTTACTTCGGCTTCGCAATTGGCCTGGTGCAGATGGTCGCCTGGGGCTTCTTCCACAACCCCTGGATCATGCCCGGGTTCGGGTTCGTCACCGGTTTCGCCAGCGACTGGCTGGCCCTCAACCTGATCTTCATCCCCCGCGAGCCGAAGAAGCTGCTGGGTTTCATCCCGGTACACGGCGTGCTGCACGCCCAGCGGAACAACGTAACCCGCGACTACGCTCACATTCTGGCCAACGACCTCTTCTCCGCCGATGTGCTCTTGGAAGCCATCCTGCACGGCCCCACCTCCGAACGCCTCTTCGCAGCCGTCGATAAGGAGCTGTCCGCAGCGCTCGACGCGCAGGCTGGGTTCGCCAAGCCCCTGATCACACTCGCGATCGGCACCAAGCGCTACCGCGACGTGAAAGGGACCATCGTCCAGATGGTCCTCGAGCGCCTACCGGAAACGCTGCAGGAAGCCAAGGACTACGCCGCAAAGACCCTCGACATCGAGAACCTCATCGTCGAGAAGATGAACAAACTGACCCCGGACCAGTACGAAGCCATCCTTCGACCCGTCTTCAAGGATGACGAGATGCTCATGGTCACCGTCGGCGCCGTGCTCGGCTTCCTGGTCGGAGAGCTGCAAGTAGTCCTCGTCGAACACTTCGGCCGCTAGGTAATGGCAGGCGAGGTCAGCTCTCCAGTTTGTAGCCCAGGCCGCGGACCGTCACCAGGTGTATCGGATTGGCGGGGTCAGCTTCGATTTTGGACCGCAGGCGTTTGACGTGGACGTCGAGTGTCTTGGTGTCGCCGACATAGTCGGCGCCCCAGACGCGATCGATCAGCTGCCCGCGAGTCAGCACCCGGCCGCTGTTGCGCATCAGGTACTCGAGTAAATCAAATTCCTTGAGCGGCAACGTGATCGGATCACCGTTAACTGAGACGACGTGGCGTTCGACGTCCATTCTTACCGGCCCGGATTCCAGCACGCCGTCGGCGATCTCGGAGTCGTCGTCGCCGCGGCGGCGCAGCACGGCCCGGATCCGGGCAATTAGCTCACGCGCCGAATACGGCTTGGTCACATAGTCATCGGCGCCCAGCTCCAGGCCGACGACCTTGTCGATCTCGCTGTCACGCGCGGTCACCATGATCACCGGCACGCTGGAACGGCTTCGCAGCTGCTTGCACACATCGGTACCGGACATCCCCGGCAGCATCAGATCGAGCAGCACGATATCGGCGCCGGCCCGATCGAACTCGGCCAGCGCAGAAGGGCCGTCGGTCACCACGGTGGCCTCGAAGCCTTCTTTGCGGAGCAGAAACGCCAGCGGATCAGCCAGCGACTCTTCGTCCTCCACGATCAGCACACTGGTCACGACCGCCACTCCTCCATGATCGGCACACTGGTCATCGGAGCCGTTCCTCCTCATCGCTTCGCTCTGCATCGTCACGGGCTCGGGTCATCGATGTATTTCTTCCTCTCGTTGGGGCACCTTGGGCCGGATTTCGCGCTCGGGCGGTCGGTCCGGTTGTTCGCACTCGACGTCATATGCCGGGATGGACAGGGTGAACGTCGACCCGGTTCCCAGCTGGCTCCACAACCCGATGGTGCCGTTGTGATTGGCCGCGACGTGCTTGACGATGGCAAGGCCCAACCCGGTGCCGCCGGTGGCCCGCGAGCGCGCCTTGTCGGCGCGGAAAAACCGCTCAAAGACCCGCTCCTGGTCTTTGCGGGCGATCCCGATGCCCCGGTCGGTGACGGCGATCTCGATGTTCTCACCGCGGCGACGGCGGCTGATGGACACCAGCGAGCCGCGCGGCGAATATGCGATCGCGTTGGACACCAGGTTGGCCAGCGCAGTGACCAACAGGGCCTGTTCACCGTGCATCCGCAGGCCGCTCGGGTCGTCGGTGCAGACCGTGATATCGGCGTTGTCGGCGGGCACCTTGTGGCGTGAAATCGCTTCGGACACCACGGTATCGACGTCGACGGCGCCCATGTCGGGCAACCGCTCGGCGCCCTGCAGCCGCGACAGCTCGATCAGCTCGGTGACCATGCCGCCCAGCCGGTTAGCCTCCACCAGCACCTTCTCCCCGAACCGCCGCACCGTCTCGGGGTCGTCCGCGGATGCCAGCAGGGCCTCGGCGAGCACGGCCATCGCGCCGACGGGGGTCTTGAGCTCATGGCTGACGTTGGCCACGAAGTCGCGCCTGGTGGCCTCCATCCGCGCGTATTCGGAGTGGTCGTAGACGAAGACCACGGCGAACCGGCGGTCCTCCTCGCTCAGCAGCCGGGCCTGACCGTGCACCGACAGGCCCGATCGTCCCGGTACCAGCCGCTTGCCCGGCAGTAGGTCGAATTCGACGTCAGCGCCGTCAGCCAGCGCCTTGCGCGCTGCCTTCCAGGCCTCGTCGTCGAGCTGACGCTCGCGCACCAAGCCGAGCTCTTTGGCCCGGCTGTTGTGATAGACCACGTCGCGGTGACCGTCCACGACGGCGGTGCCCAGCGGCATCAGCGCAACGATGCGGTCCAACATCTGCGCGACGGTGATCCCGGCCGCCTCGACGGCCACCCGCTGGCGTCGCTCCAGGGCCCGGGGCGCCAGCCGTGCGCCGGCGGTGACACCGACGGCCAATGCCACGAGAAACAACACCCCGGCCAGTGACAGGGCCGAGAACACGGTCACGTAAAAATCCTACAAATCCGGTGAACGCCAACCCAGCAGCGCAAGGCCAAAATCGGACATGTCACACGCAACGAGACAGGTGTTCTACGGCCGTTCACGTCACGTTTTCCCTTTTGCCAGGAATGAGGGGCTATCGGGCGCCCTGGCTGGCCACCGCCGCCGCGCCCGCGGCGGCGGCTTCCGGATCGAGATAGCCGCCGCCGATGACCGTTGGCTTCATGTCGGCGTCCAGGTCGTAGCGCAACGGAATGCCGGTGGGGATGTTCAGGCTCACGACGTCGTCGTCGGACATCCCATCCAAGTACTTGACCAGGGCGCGCAGCGAGTTGCCGTGCGCGGCGATCAGCACCGTCTTGCCGACCCGCAGATCCGGCACGATGACGTCGGTGAAGTACGGCAAGAACCGGGCCACCACGTCGGCCAGGCATTCGGTCAGCGGCCCGCCGCCGATGTCGGCGTAGCGGCGGTCGGCGTCCTGGCTGAACTTGCTGCCCGCCTCGATCGGCGGCGGCGGGGTGTCGTAGCTGCGCCGCCACGCCATGAACTGCTCCTCGCCGTAGCGGTCCTTGATCTCGGCCTTGTCCAGACCCTGCAGCGCGCCGTAATGCCGTTCGTTGAGCCGCCAGCTGCGCCGCACCGGGATCCACAGCCGGTCGGCGGTGTCCAGCGCCAGGTTTGCGCTGGTGATGGCCCGCCGCAGCAGTGAGGTGTAGACCACGTCCGGCAGCAGATTGTGCTCGGCGATCAGCTCGCCACTGCGCACCGCCTCGCCACGGCCCTTGGCGGTCAGGTCGACGTCGACCCAGCCGGTGAACTGATTACTCGCGTTCCATTCGCTCTCGCCGTGGCGGAGCAGCACCAGCGTGGCAACCGCGTTCCCCATGGTGGTAAGTCTCTCACCCTCGCCGGAGGGCCTGCCACGGCACCGATCCGCGGTGAGGTGTGTCACACTACGTCCGTCCAGCGTTGATACAGGTATACAGTTATGCCGTAATCGAGTATCAAACTCAGCTGTGAGGAGAATTCGATGAGCGAGAAGACGACATGCCTAATCGTGGGCGGCGGTCCTGCCGGCATGGTGGCGGGTTTGTTGCTGGCCCGCGGCGGCGTGGAAGTCACCGTGCTGGAGAAGCATGCGGACTTCCTCAGAGATTTCCGGGGCGACACGGTGCACCCCTCGACACTGCGGCTGCTGGATAAGCTCGGCCTCTACGAACAGTTCAACGCGTTGCCGCACACGCGGCTCGAGGGATGGGGACTAGACCTGCCCGATGGCCGTAAGGCGCCGATCATCGATTTCACCCGGCTGCGCATGCCGCACCGCTATATCGCCATGGTGCCGCAATGGGACCTGCTCGACCTGCTGGCCGACGCCGGGCGAAAGGAGTCGACGTTCACGCTGCGCATGAGCCACGACGTCACCGGGCTGCTGTACGAGGCGGACCGGGTCGTCGGCGTGCGCTATGAGAGCCGCGATGGGCCCGGTGAACTGCGGGCCGACCTGACGATCGCGTGCGACGGGCGCTGGTCGCTGTGCCGGCGCGAGAGCGGGCTCATCCCGAAGGAGTACCGGGTCAACGGCGACGTCTGGTGGTTTCGGCTTCCGAAGGCCGCAGGTGTCGGAGACACGTTGCTGCCCCGGTTCAAGGACGGCTTGTTCCTCGGCGTCATTCCGCGCAAGGACTGCCTGCAAACCGGCTACTTTCTCCGCAAAGGCGCTGACGCCCAACTGCGGGCCCGGGGCATCGAGGCGCTGCGCCGAGACATCGTCACCGCCATACCCGAACTATCCGACGCCGTTAACGGCCTCGAATCCATGGATGACGTCAAGCTTTTGGAAATCCGGCTGAACCGGCTGCGGCGCTGGTATCGGGAAGGGCTGCTGTGCATCGGCGACGCCGCGCACGCCATGTCGCCGGCCGGGGGTGTCGGCATCAATGTGGCCGTCCAGGACGCCGTGGCCGCGGCGAGGCTGCTCGCTCAACCGCTTCGCGACCATCGCGTAACCGAGAAAGACCTGGCCGCGGTGCAGCGCCGCCGCGAGCTGCCCACGGTGGCCATTCAGACCTTGCAACGTTTCCTGCACGCGGGCATGAACCGCGCTATGACAACCGGTCGGACGCCCGCGCCCAACAAGCTGCTGCGCGTGCTTGCCCGCTTTCCGCAGCTGTCGGTGATCCCCGCTTACGTGATGGGGGTCGGCATCAGACCTGAACACGCTCCACAGTTCGCCCGCCGGGCGACGCAGGAAATCCCGGTGCCTGCCAACGAAAAGGATTGACGCTCATGGCATTTCCGCGTCAGATGGCCGCCTTGCCGCGACTGCTGAACCCGCTTGTCCTGCCACTGACTCGCCGCGTACCGCCCCTTGCCGTACTGCACCACAGGGGCAGACGCAGCGGGCGGTCCTACGACACCCCGGTGCAGGCCTACGCCACGCCCGAGGGGTGGGTGGTCGGGTTGGCCTACGACCACAATGCCCCGTTTGGGCTCAACCTGGTAGCCGCCGGCGGTGGCGAGATGACGCGAGCCGGTCGTCGATATCGGATCACCCGGCCGCGCCGGGTTGGACGCGAGGCTCTGCAACTCTTGCCGGCGTTGGCATCACTGGAGATGCGTGCGGTGGGCATCGACGAATTTCTGCTGTTCGACGTCGCCCCGCTCGATGATCGGCGCTAGCGACCATGTCTGTGCCAACGATGAGCGACGTCCCCGCCGACGTCGTCGAGGCCGCCCTGCGAGCCGCTGAGAATCTCGGCAGGGACGTCGCCGATGTACCCTTGGTCGCGATCGCGCGTGAGGCCGGGATGTCGCGTAGCACGCTGATCCGGCGGTTGAATGGCTCCCGGCAGCCGTTGGACGAGGCCGTGCGCGCCGCTGGGGTGGAGCCGGGTGGCCGGCCACCGGTTCGGGAACGCGCGGTGCTTGCGGCGGCGTCGCTGATCAGCGACCGCGGCCTGGCCGACGTGACATTGGAAGCGGTTGCAGCGCAAGCAGATTGCTCAGTACACAGCTTGTATGCGGTATTCGGCGGCCGCGATGAGTTGCTCCGCAAGGTCTTTGACCGCTACGGTCCGATCCTGGATCTCGACGAGGCGGTCTCTGACGCGAATGCCGAGCTCAGCGAAACCGTGCATCGAATCTACCGGGTACTGGCCGAGGCGTTCAGCCGCGAACCGCGGGTGGCGCCGGCGATGCTCGCCGAAGGGCTGGCCCGTCCGACCTCACCCGCGGTGCAGGCCCTCATGCAATACCACGTGCCACGCATGCTCGCCGGCGTGGGCCAGTGGCTGGCTGGCGAAATTACCGCCGGTCGTATCCGAGATCTGCCGCTGCCGTTGCTCATCCAGCAGATGCTTGCGCCGATCGCCGTCCACACCATGGTTCGGCCGGCCGCCGATAACATCCCCGAGGTCGAGCTGCCTGAGTTGAACGATGCGTGCGTGGTGTTCGCCGACGCGTTCCTGCGCGCGGTCGCGACTTAGCCGTCGTCGTCTTCGTCGATGAGATGCGCGAACGCTTGCAGGTTCTTCAGCGACTCACCGCGAGAGACCCGCCACTCCCATTCCTTTTGGATCGACGACCGAAAACCCAACTCCAGCAACGTGTTGAAGTCGGTATCCACCGCTTCGAGCACCTGCCCGAGCACCCGGTCGATCTCGGCGGCGTCCACCGACGCCAACGCCCTGCGACCCACTAGGTAGATGTCGCCGACGTTGTCCAACGTGTAGGCCACGCCGTACAGGCGGCGGTTGCGTTTGAGCAGAAATCGGTAAACGCCCTCGTGATTCTCGTCGGGCCTGCGGCACACAAACGCCTCGATGCGCACCGAATGCTCGCCGATGCTCAGGATCGTGTTGGTCTTGAGCCTGCGTTCGCCGGGCAGCTCCACGATCAGTCCCGGCAACCCGCCGTGCGCGCCGGGATGCCGTGAATACGTCAGGTTGCTGGCGTCGAGCGTGTCCTCGATGAGCTGCTGGACGTGCGTCACCGGCGCCGCCCCACGATCCTCGTCCGCTGAGGTCACTGGCGCCACTCCTCGATCCCGGCTCCGCCGGCATCATCGTCGTCGGCGCAGGTCATGCCCACGCCTCCCTTCGCGATGGCCGTCGCCGCCCTCGGCGCGCCGATGCCAGGTCGCGCACCGAGCGACGGGCCGCGAAACCGCTGATCGCACGCCGGTAGCTGGCCAGCAGCGCATCGACGGTGTTGTCCCATGAGAACGTCGCGGCGTGCTGGACCGCCGAGCGACGCATCGCCCAGGCCCGCGGCCCGGCGCCGAGCCGGAACAGCTCGTCGATGGCCTCCGCCCACCGGTCGACGTCGTGACCGGCCACCAGCGTGCCGCTGACCCCGTCGCGCACCGCCACCGGCAACCCGCCGACCGCGGCCGCCACCACCGGTGTCCCGCACGCCTGCGCCTCCAGGGCGACCAGACCGAAGGACTCCGAATAGCTGGGCACCGCGACCAGGTTGACGGCCTGGAACAGTCGCACCAAATCTTCCCGCGACTGCGGCGGCAGGAACGTCACCCGGGCGGTGATACCCAATTCGTCGGTGAGTCGAACAAGGCCGTCCGGCGCGGCCCGTCCGCTACCCGACGGTCCGCCGGCGACCACGACGTGCACCCGCTGCAGTTTGGCGGCCGCGCGCAGCAAAACGTCGGGCCCCTTGAGCGGTTGGATCCGCCCGACGAAAGCCACCACATCCTCGTCGGGCGGTAGCCCCAAGCTGGCCCTGGCGGCGCGGCGGTCACCGGGCCGAAACACGTCCAGGTCGACACCGGGGTGGGCGACGTCGATCCGGGCGGGGTCGGCGTGGTACAGCGAAACCAGTTGTCTGGCTTCGTCTTCGGTGTTGGCGATCAGCCGGTCGGCTTCGTCGACAACCTGCTGCTCGCCAACCGTGCGCAGCGGCGGCTCAGGTGTGTCACCTTCGGCCAGCGCGGCGTTCTTCACCGCGGCAAGCGTGTGCGCGGTGTGCACCAAGGGCACCGACCAGCGGTCGCGGGCCAGCCAGCCGACCTGACCGGACAGCCAATAATGCGAGTGCACGATGTCGTAATAGCCGGGTTCGTGGGCGGCTTCGGCACGCAGCACTCCGGCGGCGAACGCACACAGCTGAGTCGGCAGATCGTATTTGTCCAGGCCTTCGAAAGGCCCGGCCACCACGTTGCGCACCAGAACACCGGGTGCCACCCGCACGATAGGCGGATCGGTGGACGCGGTGGCCCGGGTGAAGATCTCCACCTCCACGCCCCGGCGAGCGAGATGCAGCGCGCTCTGCAGCACGTAGACGTTCATCCCACCGGCGTCCCCGATCCCCGGCTGGGCCAACGGCGAGGTGTGCACCGCCAGCACCGCGACCCGGCGCGGATCGGTCAGCTCGGAGGTGTCCAGCCGAGATAAGTCAGTGGGGGCCACATTGTCATCTTTGCAGGACTGCTCGGACGTCCTCCGAAGACGCAGGTCAGGCGGGTGTCTCGGTGGCGACCTGCAGCGCGACTACCGGCGGTTGGGCACGGCGCATGGCCCCGAGCGGATCGGCGTACAGCCCGGCCAGCGACACGATGCCGGCTCCGGCCTCCTGTACCCGGTTGCTGAAGGCGGTGACCCGGATGTCGCGCGGTGGCAGCACCGAGCGTGCGGCGAACGCCGCCTCCACGTGCTGCATGCCCTCCGGGTATTCGGTGAACGCCTGCCCGCCGACGACCAGGTCGTCGGGATTGAGCAGGTCGCGTAGCAGCGCAACCGCTTCACCGAGCACCCTGGCCCGCTCGGCGAGGAGTTCTTGGGCCTGCTCGTTGCCGCTGCGCGCCGCGCGCAGCAGCTCGGTGACGGTGGCACCGGACCCGCCGTTACGGGCCGGCAGGATGCGCATCCGGCGCGCCGCGGCAAGCACGGCCTCGTCGCTGACGGTGGATTCCAACAGCCCGGAACCGCCGAGCAGCTCCGATTGCGCGGGCAGGTTGGCGATGGTGCCCGGTCCGCTGGCCGGACTGTGTACCCGCCCGCCGATCGACAGTGCATAGCCCACCGTCTCGCGCGCGTAGACATACAGGCTGGTCGAGTTGGGCGCGAACCGCCGCATGCCGAGCAGCAGTTCTGCCGCGGCCATCGCGTCAACGTGGCATGCCACCGACACCGGCAGGCCCAGCGCTTCGGCGAACACCGGTCCGACCGGCGCGTCCCGCCAGCCCAGCCGGGCATGGTCGACGTGCCCGCTGGTGCCGTCGACGATGCCGCCGATTGCCACCCCGACCCACAGCGCCCGCCGGCGGTGCCACCGCCTGAGGTACCGCCGTGCGCCGTCGGCCAGCGAGGCCAGGGCCGGACCCTGGGCACTTCGCGGTGTCGGGGTCTCGACGGCGTCGAGGGTGCGGCCGAACAGGTCGGTGGCCACGATGCTGGTGGTTCGTGCCCCGATGTGGATGCCCAGCGTCAGGAACGGCTCGTGGTTGACCTCGACCGGCACCCGGGGACGGCCGATCGCACCGGAGATCGCCAGGTCGGCGCGTTCCCGGAGAAGGCCGGCGTCCAGTAGGGCTGTGACCTGGCGGTTTACCGTCGCAATGGACAGCGATGTGACCTGCGCGATGACGTCGCGGCCAATCGGGCCGCGGAGCCGCACCGCTCGAAAGACCGACGAAGCGGCGGCGTCGGAGAGCTGCAACAAGGGCGCGACGACTCGGTGCCGCCGGGGTGATCGAGCGCCGTTCCGGCCTTGCGACTGGCCAGGATGACTATGGGAGTGGGAGGTGAGAGTGGTTGAGCGCACGTGGGGTGTCCTTGTCCGAGTTCCGATGGCGGTCTTGGACCGCACCGTCGCGAGCGCTTGCGGTTCGCTCAGGCGCGGCTAGCTGCGCGGCAACAACACGCGCAGTCCGCGAACAGACACGCGGACGTGTAGCCGAACAAGGCACTGGAGTACACACCAGGAATTTAGCACGCTTATTAGAGTTATTCAGATGACAACTGCTGAGCAACGGGTCGCAGTGATCACCGGCGCCAGCGCCGGTATCGGTGAGGCAACCGCGAGAACCCTTGCTGCGCAAGGCTTTCACGTGGTGGCAGTGGCACGCCGGGCCGACCGGATCAATGCGCTGGCCGCCGAGATCGGCGGAACCGCGATTGTGGCCGACGTCACTGATGGTGCGACCGTTGACGCGCTGGCCGGCCGGCTGAGCCGGGTCGACGTGCTGGTCAACAATGCCGGCGGCGCCAAGGGCCTGGAGCCGGTCGCCGACGCCGATCTGGAGCACTGGCGGTGGATGTGGGAGACCAACGTGCTGGGCACCCTGCGGGTGACCCGTGCGCTGCTGCCCAAACTGATCGACTCCGGCGACGGTCTGATCGTCACCGTCACCTCGGTTGCGGCAATTGAGATTTATGACGGCGGCGCCGGCTACACCTCGGCCAAACACGCGCAGGGCGCGCTGCACCGCACGCTTCGTGGCGAACTGTTGGGAAAACCGGTGCGGCTCACCGAGATTGCTCCCGGAGCGGTCGAGACCGAGTTCTCACTGGTCCGCTTCGGCGGTGACCAGCCGCGCGCCGACGCCGTCTATGCGGGCATGACGCCGCTGGTGGCCGCCGACATCGCCGAGGTGATCGGATTTGTGGCGTCCCGGCCGTCGCACGTCAACATCGACCAGATCGTCATCCGGCCGCGCGATCAAGCCACAACTACCCGCCGGGTCGGGCGCTAGTCGTCGGGGTGCCCGACAACGTCGGCGCGTCGTGGGGGGTGGCCGGGGCGCTGCGGGGTATCGACACCGGCGACGGCTTGGCTCCGCTGGGCGGCGGCAGCGCCGACATGCCCACCCAGGTGTCCCAGTCGACGGCCCAGTCCCAGATGTCGCCGTCGGAGTAGGACAGCTCGATCGTGCTGCCGGTCACCTCGACCGGGTCGCCGTAGATCGCGCTGCCGAAGTACTGCTGCGCATCACCCGTCGACAGGTTGATGCAGCCGTTGGTGACGTTGGTGTTGCCCTGGGCGCCGGCGCTGGACGGGTTGGCGTGGATGAACTCGCCGTTGTTGGAGATGCGCACCGCCCAGCGTTCGTGGATGTGGTTGTAGCCGGCGGCCGGGTTGGACATGTAGAAGTCGGAGTACTTCTCGCTGACCACGTGGATGCCGTTGCGCGTGACGTTACGGGCTTTGTCGGCTTCGCCGTAGCTGCACGGGAAGTCCATGATCACGCCCTCGTCGCGGACCACCTGGATGCGATGTGACGAGACTTCGGCCTTGACCACCTGACGGCGACCGATGTCGAAGCTCAGGCTCATGTCCTGCTTGCCGTATGCGCCGTCACCGAACGCCAGCCCGTACAGTTTGGCGTCGACGTTGACCTTGGTGCCGGCCGGGTAGTACTCGCGGCTGCGCCAGTGCACGCGGGCGCCCCCGACTTCGTCGGGCAGCCACGCCCAACTGCCCTCGACGGGCGGCTCGGTGGTCACCTTCAGCGCCCGCTCGACGGCGGCCTTGTCGGCGATCGGCGCGTCGAACTGGATGATGATCGGCGCCGCGACCCCGACGGTCTGCCCGTCGGCGAGCTGGAACCCGCCATCGATCACCTTGGTGGGCGAGACCGTGGTGAGCTTGCCCTTCACCGGGACCGCCTTGCCGTCGTGGCCGACCACCGATCCGCTCCAGGTGTAGGTGGCGTCGTAGCCGAGCGGCTCGCTGACGGAGTAGATGGTGCGGTCCCGGTTGAGTGCGCCTGCAACCACTTTGCCGGACGAATTGGTCAACGCGACGTGCTGGAACCAGCCGTCGCGGACCTCGACACTGATCGCCGTGGTGGGCAGCACATCGGTGGTTTTGTCGGCCGGCCGGAACGTCACACTGGCTTCCGGCGGCGGCTTGGCCTTCTCCGATTGTTTGCTCGACCCGCCGAAGCAGGCGGCCAACACGTTGGGCGCGAAGACGCCGACCGCCAGGGTCGTCAGGGCCCGGCGCCGGGTGACCGGCGTGAGGCTGCGCGCTGTGTCCACGACACAACAAGATACCGGCGAAAATGACCCCACTCGCGCACGCGCTGGTCACAGAACGCAGCCGACCAGCACCGGCTCGGGTATCAGTGTGACACCAAACACATCACGGACTCCGTCTCGCACGGTGCGCGCCAACGCCACCACGTCGTCGGCGCTGGCTCCGCCGCGATTGGTCAAAGCAAGCGCATGCTTGGTGGACAGCCGACACCGCGCGGTCAGGTCGTCTGGATAGCCTTTGCCGAACCCCGCTTGCTCAACCAGCCAGCCGGCGGCCAGCTTGACGCCGTCGGGAGCGGGATAGTGCGGTACCGGGTGGTCGACGCTGTCAGCGAGCTGCTGGTAAAAGTCCGGCGCGACAACCGGATTGGTGAAGAACGAGCCCACGCTCCAGGTGTCGTGGTCGGCCGGGTCGAGCACCATGCCCTTCCGGGCGCGCAACCCCAGCACGGCCTGGCGGACCGCCGCGGGATCCGTGCGCTCCCCGGCCGTCGCGTCCAGCGCCGTGACCAATTCGGCGTAGCGCAGCGGCGCGCTGCGACCCGACGCGTCCAGCCCGAACTCCACCTCCAAAACGATTGCCCCGTCGGAGTGTTTGAGCACGCTGGTGCGATACCCGAACCCCACTTCGCTGGGCGGCGCCCAGCGCACTATGCCGCTGCGCCGGTCCAACAGCCGGACCCGGGTGATGGTGTCGGCCACCTCGGCGCCATACGCGCCGACGTTCTGCACCGGGGTCGCGCCCGCCGAGCCGGGGATGCCCGACAGGCACTCCAGCCCACCCAGGCCCGCGGCGATAGCCGCGACCACCACGTCGTCCCACACTGCCCCGGCCTCGGCCCGCACAATGTTGCCGTCGACGCTGATGTTGGCGGCGGCCAGTCGCACTACGGTCAGATCCGCCAGCGTGTCGGCGATCACCAGATTCGAGCCGCCGGCCAGCACCAGCAGCGGCCGGCAACCCTCGCTGTCGAGTTGGCGCAGCGTGGTGACCACCTGCTCGGTGCTGGTGCAGGTGATGACCCGCGGCGCGACCGGACCGACCCGCAAGGTGGTCAGCGGCGCCAGCGGCACCGCTTCGTCGACGCGCGCACCGGCGAAAAGTGTTCCCACACCGCCTTGCCCCATGGGCCTTGACGGTAGCCTGACCTGCTATGCCGCGTTCGTTCGACATGTCCACCGATTACGGGGTCACCGTCGAAGAGGTTCTCCGGGCCTTCAGCGACGAGGAATACTGGCTGGCCCGACTCGCCGATTCGGGCGCCGACGACACCACGCTGGATTCGATGCAACTTGGCGGTCCATCCGGAACTGACGGCAGTATCGACGTGATCACCACCCAGGTGCTGCGCAGTGACCGGCTCCCGGGCTTAATCACCCAATTCCACCGCGGCGATCTGCGCATCCGCCGCGAGGAGAAATGGGAGCCGGTGACCAACGGCTCGGCGACCGCGACCATCACCGGCTCGATCCTCGATGCGCCGGCGTCGTTGACCGGCACCGCGGTGTTGGAGCCGGTGGCGGAAACTGGCGGCGCGCGGATGAAGCTCCGGGCGACCGTCGAGGTGCGCATTCCGCTGGTCGGCGGCAAGCTGGAGGACTTCATCGGCAACCAACTCGTCGAGTTGCTGATCGCCGAGCAGCGTTTCACCACCACGTGGATCGGCGAACCCGCTTAGCAAGATCGCGCTCAGGCGCGGCCTTCTGCGGCGTCGATGGCGCCGTTGAAGAGTTCGCCGATGACCCTCTTCAGCACCGGTGATAACAGCCGATCAAGACCAGGGATCTTGGGCGTAGACCGTAGGTGCCAACTGACCGCGGTTCCAGTGCCGGCTTCGCGCAACTCGATCGTGCCAACGTGATCCCGGACTGGCGCGCCGGAGACCAACTTGTACGCGTAGCCGTTGGGCCGCTGATACTCGATGATCTCTTCGACGATTGCGGGTCCGAGCGCTTCGAGGCGTCTGACCGCGCCGACACCGTTCGGCGCGGGGATTCCCTCGCGATCTAGCGTGCTGCGACGACACGCCCGCGTGTAGCCCGCGATCGCGCGGTGGTCAGTGAGGGCGTCGAACACTGTCTCGATCGGCGCCGTTGTGGTTCGCGTGAGAGTGAACTCGATCATCGGCCCGCCACGCTCCCGAATACCCAGTTGTTCACCGTCATGGTTCCTCTCTTCGGCTAGGTCAGTGAATTCTGGCATCCGGTGCGATCACCCCGCGCCCAGCTCCCCGAGCGTCACGCTGGAGTGGCGTTCATCGCCGAGCGTCACGCTGGAGTGACGCCGCGCTTGCGATCGCCCCTAGGCTGGCGGTCATGCGGATTGCGGTGGCGCAGATCCTCAGCGGCACCGACCCGGCCGACAACCTGCAGCTGGTGCGGGACTACGCCGGGCGGGCCGCCGACGCCGGCGCGCGGTTGGTGATGTTCCCGGAAGCCACCATGTGTCGGTTCGGGGTTCCGCTGGCACCGATCGCCGAGCCGGTCGACGGCCCGTGGGCCGACGGCGTACGCCGGATCGCGGCCGATACCGACATCACCGTGATCGTGGGCATGTTCACTCCGGCTGAAGGGGGGCGGGTCCTTAACACGCTGCTGGCAGTGGGTCCAGTGGGTCCGGGCAACCTTAATCAGCCGGACACCCACTATCACAAGATCCACCTCTACGACGCGTTCGGCTTCACCGAGTCACGCACGGTCGCACCGGGCCGCGAGCCGGTGGTAATCACCGTCGACGGCGTCGGGGTGGGGTTGACCACCTGCTACGACATCCGCTTCCCCGAGCTCTTCACCACGCTGGCGCGCCGCGGCGCCCAGCTGATCACCGTCAGCGCGTCGTGGGCTGCGGGCCCCGGGAAGCTGGAGCAGTGGACGCTGCTGGCCCGCGCGCGGGCACTGGACTCCACCAGCTACATCGCCGCGGCCGGGCAGGCCGATCCGGGTGAGCCACTAGCCTCGAGCGCGCCGACCGGGGTGGGCGGCAGCCTGGTGGTTTCGCCCTTCGGCGACGTCGTGGCGTCGGCGGGAGCCGACCCGCAGTTGCTGGTCACCGTTATCGACCTCGATCGGGTGGCGAAGGCACGCGAGACGATCGCGGTGCTGCGCAACCACTCAGCGTTCGCTCATGCTGATAAGGCAGAATCGCCCAGGTGACGAATCCGCAGGGACCTCCGCACCAGGACCCGTCGATATGGGCTCGTCCGGGCAGCCAGAGCCCGTCTACTCGGCCGGCGCCGCAGGCCGGATCGCCAACCACACAGACCGCTCCGAGTCACGGCGGGCCGCATTTTGATCACGCGTATGAACCACCGGCGCAGGCGCCGCAGCAGACCCTGCCGTTACCCACACAGGAATACCCGGCTGCGTCGCCGTACGGCCAGCCACCGTCGCAGGACCCGCCAGCTCCCGTGAAAACCAAACGCCGCTTCATCGGCGACCCGGTGTCGATCATCCTGATCCTGGTCATCGTGGCCGCCTTAGCCGTCGCCGGCTTGATCGGAGGCGAGCTGTATGCGCGCAACCGCGCCAACAAGGTCGTGGCCGCGGCCACCGAATGCGTGGTGCAGGACCAGGCCAAAGTGTCCTTCGGCCCCAGCCCGTTCCTGTTGCAACACTTCGCCGGTCACTACCGCGACATCTCCATCCACACCGCGGGGCACCAGCTCCGCGACGCCAAAGGCATGACGGCTGACATCAACATCAACAACGTCGACCTGCACGGCAGCGGCGACTCGAAGGGCACCATCGGCGAACTGGATGCCACCATCACCTGGACATCGGACGGCATCAAGGAAACCGTGCAGGGTTCCGTTCCGTTCGTGGGTGGCCTGGTCAACAGCGTCAGCACCAACCCCGGTGCCGGCACCATCGAACTCAGCGGCGCGCTGGGCCTGGGCAGTGTGACCGTCAAGCCGCAGATCGCCGGCAGCGGGTTGTCGCTGGAGGTTGTCAACGTCACCGCGATGGGCGCCACGGTGCCGCACGAGACCGCTCAAGCGGCGCTGGACACCTTCACGTCGAACCTGGCCAAAGACTATCCGCTCGGCATTCACGCCGACAGCGTGAATGTCACCAATGGCGGTGTGGTGGCGCGCTTTTCGACGCGCGACGCTTCGATCCCGGCCGCCCAGACCGATCCCTGCTTCGCCCATGTTTAAGGAACGATCGCACTGATGGTGAATCCGCGAGGGCCCTCGGGCGGTGACCCGTCGGAAGGCGCCGGTCCACGCAGGCCGGCCGGACCCCCCAACCGCGGCGTACCGCCACGCCGTCAGCCACCGCCACCGTCGGAATATCCGACTCGCCAGATCCGCCACGGCGGCCGCACGCCGGATCCAGGCATCCGTGACGTCCCCCGGCCACAGCAGCCCGGGCCGCCGAATCGGCCGCCACAACAACCTGGTCTGCCGCCCAATGCGCAGCCGCGTCAGCCCGGTCCGCCGCCTCCGCATCCACACGAACACACCACCACCACTCGGATAGCCACGCCGCCGCCGTCCAACGACGCGCCGATAGCCGGCAAGCCCGGGTTCTTCGGTAACCGGACGGCGATCCTGTTGATTCTGGTGATCGTGGTGCTGCTGGTCCTCGCTGGTGCGATCGGCGCCGAGCTCTACACCCGCCATCTGGCGAGCAGCAAGGTGGCAAGCGCGGTGCGGTGCGAGGTGCAGGACGGCGCCAGCGTGTCCTTCGCCGGAAGCCCGCCGGTGCTGTGGCAATACCTCACCCGTCACTACACCGACATCTCCGTGCAGACCGCGGGCAATCAGGTGCGGTCGGCCAAAGGCATGAAGGTGAGCCTGGACATCCGGGACGTAAAACTCAACAACACCAACAACTCTCAGGGCACGATCGGGTCGCTGAACGGCACCATCACCTGGTCCGCGGATGGCATCAAGCAGTCGATCCAGGACGCCATCCCGGTGCTGGGCGAGTTTGTCACCGGCGACGTCAGCACCAATCCCGGTGACGGCACCGTTTCGCTGAAGGGGACGTTCGACAGCGCCACCGTCAAGCCGCAGATCGTCAACAACGGGCTGTCGCTGCAAATAGTCAGCCTGACTGCACTCGGTTCCAAGATGTCCACGACTACGGTGCAAAAGGACTTGGACGACCTCACGTCGAAAGCGACCCAGAACTATCCACTGGGCATTCACGCCGACAGCGTGAAGGTCACCAGCACCGGGGTCGAGGGCAGCTTCTCGTCCAGCAACGCCACCATCCCCGCCGGCGGCAGTCAGGATCCCTGTTTCGCCAACCTCTGACGGCGGCCTCAGCCCGGTCGACGATGCGGGACCGCGAAGCGGCCCGCTGAGGAGCCGGGCAGTCGGCCTCAGTCCAGACCGTCGAGGACCGCGCGGGTGCCCGACAGCCCTAGCCGGGTGGCGCCAGCGTCAAGCATCGCCAGCGCATCGGCGGCAGTGCGGATCCCGCCGCTGGCCTTGACCCCCAGCCGTCCGCCGACGGCGTCGGCCATCAGCGCGACAGCGGCCACCGACGCCCCACCGGCCGGATGAAAACCCGTCGAGGTCTTCACGAAATCCGCGCCGGAGTCTTCGGCGGCGCGACAGACGTCGGCCAGGGTTTGTTCGTCGGCCAGTGTCAGCAGCGCCGCCGACTCGACGATCACCTTGAGCACGGCGCTGGGTATCGCGGCCCGCACCGCCGCGATCTCTGATCGCACCGCGTCGACGTCACCGGCAACCGCGGCGCCGATGTCGATGACCATGTCGATCTCACTAGCCCCGGATGCCACGGCCAGCGCCGCCTCCCGTGCCTTCATCTCGGGTAGGTGCTTACCGGACGGGAAGCCCGCCACCGCGGCGACCCGCACTCCCGCGGTGTTCGCGTTGGGCACCATCGACGGCGAGACGCAGACGGCGTAGACGCCCAGTGCTGCGGCTTCGGCGGCGACCGCGGCCACCTCAGCGGCAGTGGCCTCGGGCTTGAGCAGGGTGTGGTCGACGAGGGCCGCTACTTGCTCGCGGGTTGCTCGGCCCGGCATCAGAAGCCCTCTTCGGAACCGCCGGGGTTGCATCCGGAGCCGATCATCGTGGTGGCGTCGACGACCGGCCGCCACGGCTCGAGATTCCAGCTGGCCTTGCCGGGTTGGAGAACTTCGGCCAACTCCCAATGGCACAGGAACTGCTCGCGCATGCCGGGGGTGTCGGCATCCGGAGCCAGCGCGAGCACCTCGGACCAGGCCTCGTCGGCGTCAGGCCCCGCCGAACCGAGTTGCCTGGCGGCCGCACGCCCGGACGCCGTCGGATACACCCGCAGGCTAGGCAGATGATTCCGCTGGGACCACTGGGTCCAAAAAACATGGTCGACGAACGGCGGCGGGTAGGACGGCGCGGTTGCCCCTGCGGCGCCCGGATCGGCGGACGCGGGAACCGCCCCCAACAGCGCGACGACTGCGGCCGCCGCGAGGGTCAGAACTCGCATACCGTTATCGCGACTTGCCCTGAATCTCAAGAAGTTTCGGTCGAACATCGACCAGGTAGACACCCGCCGCGCAGGCCCCGATCGCCGCCCCCAACGCGCTGAGCAGCATCGTCAGCGGCACTGCAGCGCCCAGGATCAGCAACCACACCGGCTTGGTCATCTTGTTGGCGGCGGTGTAGGCGTCGGGCCGCTGCATCGCCGCGTGCACAAAGGCGTAGAGCGCTGTCATCGCCACCGCAACCTGCAAGACGAAGACGACGGTAAGCATTAGGTCGTTCACAAAGTAAGCGTACGGGGGCGGCGCCGAAAACGTCGACTCCGAGCCGCCCAATCGGGCGACTCGGAGTCTGAGGTGTAAGCAGGTCCGCGCTGCCCTTGCCGGGCAGCGCAGACCGCGTCCTTACTTCTGGGTGACCTTCTTGGCCGCAGCCTTCTTGGCCGGAGCCTTCTTGGCCGCAGCCTTCTTGGCCGCAGGCTTCTTGGCCGCAGCCTTCTTGGGCAGCTCGATGCCGACCAGCTTGGCGGCACGCTCGCCGACCGCGCGGGTCTGCGACGCAACGGTGCCCAACGCCTCCTGGGTCAACTCGACCGCCTGGTCGACGTAGCCCTCGGCACGCGCCGACGCGTCGTCCAAGCCGGACTGGCTGCGCAGCCGTTCCAGGGCAGCCTCGCCGCGCTCGACCAGCTCGTTGTACCGAGACGTCGCCGCCTCGACGTAGCCTTCCGCGGCGCTACGCAGCTCCTCAGTGGTGAACCGCTCGCGCAGCTCGCGCAGCTGCTCGGGCAGGTCCTCCTGCAGCTTGGTCAGGCGAGCCCGGCTCTCCTCGACCCGGCTGCGGGTGTCGGTGCGAGTCTCTTCGGCGCGCTCACGCAGCTCAGTGAGCAGGTCGTTGACCGTGGCGAGGGCCAGGTCGGCGGCGCCCAGCGCGGCGAGCAGCGGGGCCTTCAGGTCGTCAATGGTCGTGTTTTCCGCCATCTTGTTTCCTTTCGTGGTTTTTCGTGTGGGTCAATGGTTGGCAATGCTCAATCACGAGCTAGCAGGGTTAAGCGAGGGTCTAGGCAGGTGCAGTCTCCTCACGGGCAGCTTCGTTCTGCTGGACGAACGACGTGTAGATGTCCAGCAGGACCTGTTTCTGCCGCTCGGTGATCGCCGTGTCGGTGATGATGGCGTCGCGGACTTCGCTGCTCGCGCTGGGCTCGAGAATCCCGGCCTGCACGTAGAGAACCTCGGCGGAGACCCGCAGCGCCTTGGCGATCTGGTTGAGCACATCAGCGGAAGGTTTACGCAACCCGCGCTCGATCTGGCTGAGGTAGGGATTGCTGACACCGGCTTTTTCCGCCAACTGTCGCACCGATACTTGCGCCGCCTCACGCTGCGTCCTGATGAAGCTGCCGATGTCGGACGCAGCGGTAGACACCACAGCGGAAAGCTTTTCCTCCTGCGGCATGGCGACTCCTTGCGTCGGATTGGTGCTGACGTGCCCCACAGTAAAACCTAGTGCTAACTTTTGCAAGCACTAGTTAGCAATTCTCAGAACAGCAGCTGCGCGATCGCGTAGATGACCAACCCGGCAAGCGACCCCACCACCGTGCCGTTGATCCGAATAAACTGCAGGTCACGGCCCACGTGCAGTTCGATGCGCCGGCTGGCCTCGTCGGCGTCCCAGCGCTCGATGGTGTCGGTAATAATCGCGGTGATCTCGACCCCATACTGGGCGACCAAGTGCTCGGCAGCCCGCACGATCCAGCTGTCCACCTTGTCCCGCAGGTCGGCGTCGTCGCGCAGCGATTCGCCGATCTGCACCACCGCATCGGTAACACGGGTGCGCAAGGCGCTGGAAGGGTCGTCCACACCCTCGAGCACCAGGCGTTTCAGCGTCTTCCAGGCCGTGGCGGCCGCGTTGGTGACCTCCTCGCGGGCCATCAACTGCTCTTTGACCGCCTCAGCCCGCGCGATCGTCGCCTCGTCATGCTGCAGGTCGTCGGCGAATTCGAACAGAAACCGGGTCGCCGACCGGCGCAGCTCGTGATCCGGGTTGCGGCGCACCTTGTCGGTGAAATCCATCAGCTCGCGGTGGATACGGTCGCCGACGAGGTGGTCGATGAATCTCGGCGACCAGCTCGGCGAATCACGCTCGACTACCCGCTGGATGACCTCTCCGGCGTTCAGCGACCACTGAAATGCGCGGTCGGCCAGCAACTGGATCAGGGCCTCCTGCCGGTGCTCGGCCAGCAAGGTGGCCAACACCCGGCCCACCGGCGGACCCCACTGCGGCTCGGCGATGCGCCGCACGATCATCCGGTCGATGACGTGCTGAACGTCGTCGTCGCGCAGCAGTTCCACCATGACCCGCAGCACGGTCGCACTCTCGGCGGCCACTCGCTGGGCATGCGACATCTCGGACAGCCACTTGCCCAGCCGGCTTGGAATCTCTGCGTCGCGCAGCTTGGTCTCCACGACCTGCGGTGAAAGGAAGTTCTCCCGCACGAAGGTTCCCAGGCCCTCGCCCAGCTGGTCCTTCTTGCGTTTGATGATCGCGGTATGCGGTATCGGGATCCCGAGCGGGTGCTTGAACAGCGCCGTCACCGCGAACCAGTCCGCTAACGCGCCGACCATGCCGGCTTCCCCGGCGGCCCCCACATAACCCACCCAGGTGGCAGCGACGCCGGCCGACTGCGCCCACCGGCAGCCCAGGAACACCGCGGTGGCGCCGACCAGAAAGCTCAGCGCCACCACTTTCATTCGGCGCAGCGCCCTACCTCGCTCGGCATCAGCCTGCGGATCGGCCCCGGCGAACGACTCGGCGAAGGAGGAGGGTTTGCCAGGCTCCGGCGACGGCAGCGTTGCCAGGTCCCTCCGCGCCACCCGTGGGCCTCGCGAATCGGCTCGGTGCTTGGGTCCCGGATTGGGTCTGTCGTTCAGTCCCAGTGCCACCACACCATCATCCGCTATCCGCGCTGCTGTTCGGCGACAATGCGCGCCCTGCGGGGCACTATCCGCCTGTGCCGAAAGCAGGACGAACGGGTGCGGTAACTGTTACCGCTTCGATGGCCAAGCTCCGTAATAGGAGGTGCGGGCCGAGAAATCCGCATCAGTAAGCCGTACTATGACAATAGTCAAGTGAGTTGATGGGAATCAGCGATAGTGGCAAAGCAGGTCCCCGCGGGGACGGTAAAAACCGATGGTCGGAAGCGACGTTGGCACCAGCACAAGGTGGAACGCCGCAATGAGCTGATCGACGGGACAATCGACACCATCCGGCGCCGTGGTCGCTTCGTGAGCATGGACGAGATTGCCAGCGAAATCGGCGTCTCCAAGACCGTGCTCTACCGCTACTTCGTCGACAAGAACGACCTGACGACCGCGGTGATGATGCGGTTCGCGCAGATCACGCTGATCCCCAACATGGCGGCCGCGCTGTCGTCGAATCTGGACGGTTTCGATCTCACCCGGGAGATCATCCGGGTGTACGTGCACACCGTGGCGAACGAACCGGAGCCGTACCGGTTCGTGATGGCCAACAGTTCGGCCAGCAAGAGCAAGGTGATCGCGGACTCCGAGCGGATCATCGCCCGCATGCTCGCGGTGGTGTTGCGCCGCCGCATGAAAGCGGCCGGGATGGACGTCGGCGGGGTGGACCCGTGGGCGTACCACACCGTCGGCGGCGTCCAGCTGGCCACCCACTCGTGGCTACTGGAACCGCGGATGAGTGCCGACGAGCTGATCGACTACCTGACCATGCTGAGCTGGAGCGCGCTCTGCGGGATCGTCGAGGTGGCCGGCTCGCTGGACAAATTCCGTGGGCAACCGCACCCGTCGCCGATCGTGCCGCCGCTAGGTTTCTGAACATGACTCACGTGACGGTCCGCTCCCGGCTCAGCTCCTGGGGCTATGCCCTGCGCACCACCAACCCGCCGCCGGACGGGCCGGTCGACTTCGTCACCCGCTGGATCGTCGTCACCCGCGCCGCGGTGTTGCCGATGACCCTGTTCGCCGGCTTGGTCGCAGCGCTGCTGGCGGTCGGCCGACCCGGATTCGATTGGCGCTGGCTCGTTCTCGCAATCGTCGGAATCCTGTTGGCGCACACCGTCAATAACTTGATGAACGACCTTTTCGACACCCAGACCGGCACCGACAGCGCCAGTTACCCCCGCGCTCTTTACGCCCCGCACCCGGTCCTGTCGGGGCTGGTCAGCCGCCGCACCCTGCTCACCGCTATCGCCGTGGTGAACCTGGCCGACCTGGCGATCCTGATCGTGCTGACCTGGGCACGCGGTTGGCCCGTGGTGGCATTCGCGTTGTCGGGTTTCCTGCTCAGCGTCGCCTATACCGCGCCGCCGGTACGACTCAAGAAGCGTGGCCTCGGCGAGCCGGATGTGTTCGTGGTCTGGGGTCCGCTGATGGTGTGCGGAACGTACTACTCCGCGGTCGGCAACGTCGGCTGGAACGTCCTACTCGCGTCGCTGCCCTACGGGCTGCTGTGCACGACGGTGTTGATGGGCAAGCACATCGACAAAATCCCCTACGACGAGCCCCTTGGCATCCGCACGCTGCCGGTGATCTTCGGGGAAGCCCGTGCTCGCGCGGTGACGCTCGGGATGATGGTCGGGTTCTACCTGCTGGTTGTGGCGGCGGTGCTGGCCAAGGCGATGCCGTGGCCGGCGCTGCTTGTCGTCGCGGCGCTGCCGCGGCTGGTCAAGATCTGGCCGTATTTCCGGCGCCCGCCGCCGGAAGAGCCGCCGGGCAACTTCCCGGTGTGGCCACTGTGGTACGCAGCGCTGGCCTGGGTGCACGTGCGCCAAGCTGGGGCATTGCTCGTGGTGGGCCTGGCGATCGCCGCGCTGCTGCAGTCCGATTTACTGGGCTACCTGGGCGCCTTCTCGCACGTGTATTGGCAGATGTCGGGGTAGCCCTGGGACGAGCTCGGCCCGCTATCCCTTCACGAGGGTGAACTGTCCCACCTCTGAGACCGCTCGCCAAGGGACTCTAGAGGCGTCGACGGCTATTTGGTCAGGGTGAACTGACCGATGTTGGTGATGCCACGCCGGAAGAAATCCGCGCAGCCGGTCAGGTATCGCATGTAGCGGTCGTAGACTTCCTCGGACTGGTTGAGGATGGCGCGTTCCCGGTTGGCCCGCAGATTGGCCGCCCATATGTCCAACGTGCGTGCGTAATGCGGGCCGAGCAATTGGATCCGCTCCACGGAGAAGTCGGTGGCCTCTGACAAGTCGAGAAGATCTTCGACGGCGGGTAACTCGCCGCCAGGGAAGATCTCTTTCCCGATAAACCGCATGAACTTGAGGTCGCTGATTGTCACCGCAATGCCGTTGTCTCGGAAGTACTTGGGCGTGTGCGCCAGTATGGTGTGCAGCAACATCCGGCCGTCATCGGGAAGAATCTCGTACGCCCGGCGGAAGAAGGCAGGGTACCGCACGGCTTTGAACGCTTCGAAGGCGCCGATGGTGACGATCCGGTCGACCTTTTCGTCGAACTCTTCCCAGCCCTGCAGCCGCACCTCAACATTGCGTCCCGTCGGGATCTTGGCCAGCCTGGCCTTGCTGTACTCGCACTGGTTGCGGCTGAGCGTGATGCCGATGACGTTGACGTCATACTTCTCAATCGCGCGGTGCATCGCGCCGCCCCACCCGCAGCCGATGTCCAGCAACGTCATGCCCGGCTCGAGGTTGAGCTTGCCCAGCGCCAGATCGAATTTGGCGTTTTGCGCCTCTTCGAGGCTCATATCATCGCGCTCGAAGTATGCGCAGGTGTATCCCATGGTGCGGTCAAGGAATAACGAGAAGAACTCGTCCGAAATATCGTAGATCGATTGCGACTCTGTGTAGAACGGCGCCAACTCTGACATTTGCGGCAGCTACCTCACCTTTAACATGGTCGATCTGACGTCCAGCACGCTTACCCGACATAACGTGCTACTAGGCAGCTGCCGTATCGCTCAGCAGAAGCAATGTGCGAACCCGGCCTTGGCCTTACATTCAAGCGGGTAGTGTATCAGGCCCGGCTGCCAGGCGCCCGGTCACCGGGAACTGGCGGGCGCCGGGTCGCAACCAGACCGCTTGTGGCCGTTCGCGCTTGATCCGCCGTCGGACGGCGCGGAGCCGCCGAAGGCCTGTCTCGGTGAGGGTGCTGAGATGTTGAATCTCCTTCACCGAAAAGCCTGCCACGCAAGAGAATTCGACGATCTTTGACGCTTACCCGCGGAGGTATACCCAGCGAAACGATGGGATAGCGGCCTCACCGTCAGTATCGGCCGAAGGCCAAAGCGACGTTATGGCCGCCGAAACTGAAGGAATTGTTGATCGCATACGTGTAGTCGCCGGCGCGCGGCTCATCGGCCACCACATCCAGATCGACCTCCGGATCCAGATTGCGTAAGTTCAACGTCGGCGGGATGACGCCGTCCCGCTGCGCCAACACGGTCAGAATCGACTCCACCGCGCCGACGGCGCCAACAGAATGACCAAGCGCCGCCTTCGGCGCGTAGACCGCCGGCCGGTGGGTGCCCAACGCGTTGTTTATCGCCTTCCCTTCGGCCAGGTCGCCGTCGGTGGTGCCGGTGGCGTGCGCGTTGATGTGATCGATGTCACCGGGAGTCAACCCGGCAAGCTCGATCGCCCGGGCGATCGCGTGGCCGGCCCGTTCGCCATTGGGATCGGGCGCCACGATGTGGTGGCCGTCTGAAGTGATGCCGGCGCCCATCAGTCGACCAATGATGTTGGCGCCGTGGGCTTTTGCGTGGTCCTCGGTCTCGACGACCATCAGCGCTCCCGCTTCGCCGAACACAAAGCCGTCCCGGTCCCTGTCGAACGGGCGGCACGCGCCGGCGGGATCGTCGTTGTTCGTCGATACCAGATCCAGCTGAGCGAAGGTTGCGATGGGAACGGCTTCGATCCTGGTCTCGACGCCGCCGCAGATCGCGATGTCGGCCTCGCCGAGCACGATGTTGCGCCACGCCTGGGCGATGGCCTCGGCCCCTGAGGCACAAGCAGACACCGGGGTGGTAATCCCCGCTTTGGCACCACGTTCCAGCCCGACAGCCGCGGCCGCGGCGTTGGGCATGGCCTTCTGCACACCCAACGGGGAAATCGCCCTGATACCGCGTTCGCGGATGTCGTCGTAGGCAGAGATCCATTCCTCGGTCGAGCCCATCCCGGTGCCGATAGAAACCATCAACCGGTTGGTGTCGATGTCGGGCGAGCCGGCGTTCGCCCAGACCCGTCGGCCGACCCTGGTCGACATCTTCTGCAGAAACAGGTACCGGTGCAGTTCCACTCGCGTCAGCTCATGGTCGAAATCCTCGACCAAGTGCCCACCGATGCGAACCGGGAGGTCGAACTGCTCGATGAAGGGATCGTCGAGCTTGCGGATCCCGCTCTGTCCGTCCAGCAGCTTCTTCCAGGTGTTGTCAGCGTCGGTAGCCAGCGCAGTCGTCATCGCGATGCCGGTGACAACCACATCAGGGAAACCGTCTCCGGTCGAGAACTGCGGCATGGCGTTGCTTCGTTCCCACCTCTGAGGCTTCAAAGCCCCCTTCCACCAGTCTGATATCCTCGCGACTCCGAATAAAGCCTAGATCCGGTCCCAACCAGGCCGCAGGAGACTGAACACAGCCATAGCTAGGCCGTCGGCAGCGATTGCAGCGGCCTGAGGAGGGGTATAAGTTTGCCATGATGGCCCGCGGAAGCGAAAACACAGGTGAGACGGCTCTGAAGCCAGATGTGGACAACATCAAGTCGCACTACGACCGGTCCAACGACTTCTTCAAGCTGTGGCTCGACCCGTCAATGACCTACAGCTGCGCGTACTTCGAGCGCGACGACATGACCTTGCAAGAGGCCCAGCTGGCCAAGATCGACCTGTCGCTGGGCAAGCTGGGGCTGCAACCCGGTATGACGCTGCTCGACATCGGCTGTGGCTGGGGTTCCACCATGCGGCGGGCGATCGAAAAGTACGACGTCAACGTCATCGGGTTGACCTTGAGCGAAAACCAGCTGGCTCACAACAAACAGAAGTTCGCCGAAGTGGACTCTCCGCGCAGCAAAGACGTGCGGCTGCACGGCTGGGAGGAGTTTGACGAACCGGTCGACCGCATCGTGTCGCTGGGCGCATTCGAGCACTTCGCCGACGGCATAGGCACTTACGAGCGATATGCCGACTTTTTCAAGATGTGTTACAACGTGCTACCCGACGACGGCGTCATGCTGCTGCACTCGATCGTGGTGCCCACTGCAGAAGAGGGCGAGCAGCTGGGGTTGAAGCGGACGATGTCGCTGATACGGTTCATCAACTTCATCCGGAAAGAGATTTACCCCGGCGGCCGGTTGCCGATGATCTCTGTTGTCGACGATTACGCGACCGCGGCCGGTTTCGATATCACCCGCCACCACATGATCGGTCACAACTACGTGCGCACCTTGGACACCTGGGCCACGGCACTGGAAGCGCATAAGGACGAGGCGATCGCGCTGAAAGGCGAAGACGAATACAACACCTTCCTGAAGTACCTGACCGGCTGCCGAGAACTGTTCCGCGACGGCTACACCAACGTGTGCCAGTTCACCATGGAGAAACCAGCCGCCTAGTCGCCGTGCTGGCTACTTAGTCAGGGTGAACTGTGCGACCTCAGTGATTCCGCGGCGGAAGAAGTCGGCACAGCCCGTCAGGTAGCGCAGGTAGCGTTCGTAAACTTCTTCGGACTGGACGGCTATCGCGCGGTCACGGTTGCCTGCAGATTGGCCGCCCAGGTGTCCGGGGTCCGCGCATAGTGCGGACGCAGCATATCGATCTGCTCGGTGGAAAAGCCGCCAGCCTGGGAAAACTCGAGGATGTCCTCTTTAGCCGGAAGTTGGCCACCAGGAAAGATTTCATGCTGGATAAAACGCATGAATCTCAGGTCGCTCATCGCTACCGGGATGCCGTGCTCATGCCAATAGGTCCAGGGGTGCGTGAATATGCTGTGCAATAGCATCCGACCGTCGTCGGGCATTATTTCGTAGGCGCGTTCGAAGAATGCCGGATAGCGCTCCTTCTTTGAACGCGTCGAAGGCCTCGACGGTGATGATCCGGTCGACTTTCTCGTCGAACTCTTCCCAGCCCTGCAGCCGCGCCTCCACCGTGCGTTCGGTCGGGATACTGGCCCAGCTTGGCCTGGCTGTACTTGGACTGATTGCGGCTGAGCGTGATGCCGATGACGTTGACGTCGTACTTCTCCACCGCTCGGACCAACGCCCCGCCCCACCCGCAGCCGACGTCGAGCAGCGTCATTCCCGCTTGAGGTTCAGCTTGTTCAACGCCAGATCCAGCGTGGCATTTTGGGCTTCTTCGAGGGTCATGTCGTCGCGCTCGAAGTAGGCGCACGTGTAGGTCATGGTGGGGTCAAGAAACAATGCGAAGAACTCGTCAGAAATGTCGTAGATCGCCTGCGATTTCTTCGTAGAACGGTCGTGACTTGGTCATTCCACCCGCGGCCTATCAGAGTTTCAGCCCCGTCCTGTGAATGCACTTTACCGCAGGTGCAACAGACCGCGCACTCGGAAAGATTGTGTTGCCCACCGCAACTCGGGCGCCGGACGGGCGCCGGATGAGGTTAGTAGAACCTCAGTACGTGTAGAAGCCCTTGCCGGATTTCTTCCCCAGCAAACCTGCCTCCACCATCCGCAGCAAAAGCGGCGGCGCAGCGCATTGCGGATCTTTGAACTCTTGGAACATCTTGTCCGCGATCAGGTTCAAGGTGTCGAGGCCGATCAGATCGGACAATCGCAGTGGCCCCATGGGATGCGACAGCCCGGCAACAACCGCCTTGTCGACATCTTCGACGGTGGCAAAACCACCCTCGACCATCCGGATCGCCGAAAGCAAGTAGGGCACCAGCAATGCATTCACCACGAAGCCGGATCGGTCCGAGCACCGCACCACTTGCTTTTTCAACACCGCGCTGGCGAATTCCTCGGTGCGAGCGGCCGCGGCTTCGTTGGTGACCAGCGTGCTGACCAACTCCACCAGCGGCAGCACCGGAACGGGGTTGAAGAAATGCAATCCCAGCACCCGGCCCGGATTGGCGGTAGCGGCAGCCAGCTTCATGATCGGAATGCTCGACGTATTGGACGCCAGGACCGCATCGGGGTCGGTGATCACCCGATCCAGTTCGGCGAAGATGCCGGTTTTGACGTCCTCGTCCTCGAGCACGGCCTCGATGACCAACTGTCGATCGGCTAGCCCGGCGAGATCGGTGGTGAATTTCAGCTTACCGACGGCGGCGTCGCGCTCCCGCTCGGTGATCTTTCCCGCGCTGACACCGCGCTCGACCGATTTGACGATCCGATTGCGCCCGGCGGTGGTTAAGGCCTCGGTCGGCTCGTAGACGAGCACGTCAACCCCTGCGCGGGCCGATACTTCAGCGATGCCGGCACCCATTTGGCCGGCCCCGATGACTCCTACCCGTTCGATTGACACGTTTCTCCTTAGGCTCCGCGGTCCCATGCCCGGCGGACGGCAACAGGCCCCGCCCAGGTTCGCCGGGCGGGGCCTGTGCTGTCAACTTCGCGGGATCAAGCCGCTCAGAAGCTCATCCAGCCGCTCGTCCTCAGTGGAACTGACCCTCTTCGGTCGAGCCGGCCAGAGCGGTCGTCGACGAGGTCGGGTCCACCGTGGTGGCGATGCGGTCGAAGTAACCGGCACCGACCTCACGCTGGTGCTTGGTCGCGGTGTAGCCCCGCTCCTCGGCGGCGAACTCGCGCTCCTGCAGCTCGACGTAGGCGCTCATCTGGTTGCGGGCGTAACCGTAGGCCAGGTCGAACATCGAGTAGTTCAGCGCGTGGAATCCGGCCAGCGTGATGAACTGGAACTTGAATCCCATTGCGCCAAGCTCTTTTTGGAACCTCGAGATAGTCGAGTCGTCGAGGTGCTTGCGCCAGTTGAACGACGGCGAGCAGTTGTACGCCAGCATCTGGTCCGGGAACTCGCTCTTGACGCCCTCGGCGAACTTGCGCGCCAACTCCAGGTCCGGCGTGCCGGTCTCCATCCAGATCAGGTCGGAGTACGGAGCGTAGGCCTTGGCGCGAGCGATGCACGGCTCCAGGCCGTTCTTCACCCGGTAGAAGCCCTCGGCGGTGCGCTCACCGGTGATGAACGGACGGTCGCGCTCGTCGACGTCGGAGGTGATCAGCGTGGCCGCCTCGGCGTCGGTGCGCGCGATGACGACCGTCGGCACGCCGGCGACGTCGGCCGCCAACCGGGCGGAGGTCAGCGTGCGGATGTGCTGCTGGGTCGGGATCAGCACCTTGCCACCGAGGTGACCGCACTTCTTCTCCGAAGCCAGCTGGTCCTCCCAGTGCGAACCGGCCACACCGGCGGCGATCATGGCCTTCTGCAGCTCGTAGACGTTGAGGGCGCCACCGAAGCCGGCCTCACCATCCGCGACGATCGGGGCGAGCCAGTTCTCGACGGACGTGTCGCCTTCGACCTTGGCGATCTCGTCGGCGCGCACCAGCGCGTTGTTGATGCGGCGCACCACCTGCGGCACCGAGTTGGCCGGGTACAGGCTCTGGTCGGGGTAGGTGTGGCCGGACAGGTTCGCGTCGCCAGCGACCTGCCAACCCGACAGGTAGATGGCCTTCAGGCCGGCGCGCACCTGCTGCACCGCCATGTTGCCGGTCAGCGCGCCGAGCGCGTTGACGAACTCCAAGTCGAGCAGCTGGTTCCACAGCACCTCTGCGCCGCGGTGGGCCAGGGTGTGCTCCTCGACCACGCTGCCCTGCAGCGCAACGACGTCGGCGGCTTTGTAGGTACGGGTGACGTCCTTCCAGCGCGGGTTGGTGTCCCAGTCGTGCTGGATCTGCTCGGCGCTCTTAGGCGTGCCAACGTTAGACATTGGGTTGCTCCTTAACGGTTTCCTCGTGATCACCGAGGCCTGACCGCCTTTTCGGCGGTTGCCAACGGCTATCTTCACTGCTGTGCTAACTCGACGATGACACAGCGTGTTCCCCCTGGCCAGCCATTTCAATTGCCAATTTCGGCAACGACTTTCGGGGGTTTTGCAAATCTTGCGAAGGTGGGTTACAGCTGAACCGTTTCAGAAGCTACCGGCCAGTAATCAAAACTCGCAGGTCAATGGGTGATTTACCAGGACGCTTGTCCGGTTAGAGTGCGAACAGCACGGCGACGGCTTTCGTCTCGTCGCCTACCGCATATGTGAGCGTTATAACAGGGCGATCGGTCAGGCTGGCACCGAATTGATCGGTCGAGCCGGCCGGGTGAACGTGCGAGATGACGTCCAGCTTGTCGCCCAGCGCCACCGGTGCCTCGTGCTCGATCGCCACCCGCAGCGGGTCCGTCAGCAGGTCGGGGTGAGACGCCAGGTAATCCTCGATGACGCTCCAGTACACCGAGTTGTTCACGTGGTCGAACAGGTCGATGTCGGTGACGCGGACCGGGAACTCGTGGATTTCCGTCGCTTCGGACGGTTGGTCGCGGCTGCCCGGCTTCACATAGCCCTTCCACCGCAGCCGGTCAACGGAAGTGGTCCGGAACAGCCCCTCCAGGAAGTCGTCGGCGATGCGCGACGGCATCTCGGTTTCCTTGTTCACATGGATCCAGAACGCCTCGGATTCGATCAGGCCGCCCTTGCGTCCGTCGATGCGGACCCGCATCTCACACCAGCGGTTCGAGGTGCCCGAACACCAGCGCCGCATCCGCAACATGTCGCGGAATTCGATCGGGCGGATCAGGTCGACCATGGTGCGCCGAACGATCCAGAGCGGATGGGTCTCCTCGAAACCCATCTCGCGCAGTTGGTCCTGGCCGATGTCCTGGATGTGCCGGCAGGCCGCGTCCAAGCGGAGCCGGCCGGTGCGGTCGATATCACCCATGCGCAGCGGCCATTCGCGGTCGAACACATCGGGGTGGCCGTCGGGCACCGGCATCATTTCTTTGTCCAGGCTCACGGCCACTCCCCTCGTTGGCGCCCCGGGTTTACCCCGGGGGTGCCCGATGCGAATCATGCCAATGACGTCGGACAAACACCAACCCAGCTGCCAATGCCAACTCTGCGAACCAGGTCTTCACAGACAGGTACGCTTAGTTAAGTGTCCAAAACATTCGTCGGCTCGCGCGTGCGCCAACTGCGCAGCGAGCGCGGGTTCAGCCAGGCGGCACTGGCCCAAATGCTGGAGATCTCTCCGAGTTACCTCAACCAGATCGAGCACGACGTCCGCCCGCTGACGGTGGCCGTGTTGCTCCGGATCACCGAGGTGTTCGGGGTGGACGCGACGTTCTTCGCCTCCCAGGACGACACCCGGCTGGTCGCCGAGCTGCGGGAGGTGACGATGGACCGCGATCTGGATATCGACGTCGACCCGCCGGAAGTCGCCGAGATGGTCAGCGCCCACCCGGCCCTGGCCCGCGCGGTGGTCAATCTGCACCGGCGCTACCGGATCACCACCGCGCAGCTGGCCGCTGCCACCGAGGAGCGCTTCTTCGACGGCAGTGGCAGCGGCTCGATCACCATGCCCCATGAAGAGGTGCGCGACTACTTCTACCAACGGCAGAACTACCTGCACCAGCTGGACACCGCCGCCGAAGACCTGACGATCCAGATGCGGCTGCACCATGGCGACCTGGCCCGCGAATTGACCCGCCGGCTTACCGAGGTGCACGGGGTGCGGATCAACCGGCGGATCGATCTCGGCGACAGCGTGTTGCACCGCTACGACTCCAAGACCAACACCCTGGAAATCAGCAGTCACCTGTCGGCGGGTCAGCAGGTCTTCAAGATGGCCGCCGAGTTGGCCTATCTCGAGTTCGGCGATCTCATCGACAGCATGGTGGAAGAGGGCAAGTTCACCAGTGCCGAGTCGCGCACCCTGGCCCGGCTGGGTTTGGCCAATTACTTCGCCGCCGCCGCGGTGCTGCCCTACCGCCAGTTCCACGACGTCGCCGAGAATTTCCGCTACGACGTCGAACGGCTGTCAGCCTTCTACTCGGTCAGCTACGAGACCATCGCGCACCGGCTGTCGACGCTGCAACGGCCGACCATACGGGGTGTGCCGTTCTCGTTCATCCGGGTGGACCGGGCCGGCAACATGTCAAAACGTCAGTCCGCCACGGGTTTTCACTTCTCTTCCAGCGGCGGCACCTGCCCGTTGTGGAACGTCTACGAAACCTTCGCCAACCCGGGCAAGATCCTGGTGCAGATCGCCCAGATGCCCGACGGCCGCAACTACATGTGGGTGGCCCGTACCGTGGAGCGCCGCCCTGCCCGATATGGTCAGCCCGGTAAGACCTTCGCGATCGGGCTGGGTTGCGAACTTCGCCACGCCCACCGGCTCGCCTACTCGGAAGGACTCGACTTGTCAGGCGATATCGCGACACCGATCGGCGCGGGTTGCCGTGTCTGCGAACGGGACAAGTGTCCCCAGCGGGCGTTCCCCGCCTTGGGACGCGCCCTCGATATCGACGAGCACCGCAGCACCGTGTCCCCGTATCTGGTGAAGCAACCGTGAGCGCCCCGCAAGGCCGTATCCCGTCGGGCCGTTTCCGCGAACTGGGTCCGGTCAACTGGGTGCTCGCGAAGCTGGCCGCACGTCAGGTGCGGGCGCCGGAGATGCATCTGTTCACCACGTTGGGTCAGCGCCAGCTGCTGTTCTGGACCTGGTCGATCTACAGCGGCCGGCTGCTGCGGGGGCGACTGCCCACGGTCGATACCGAGTTGGTGATTCTGCGCGTCGGACATCTGCGCGCCTGCGAATACGAGCTGCAGCACCATCGGCGGATGGCGCGCAAGGCGGGTCTGGACGCCGACACGCAGGCCGCGATTTTCGCTTGGCCGGACGCTGCAGCCGGTTCCGAAGCGGGTCCCGGGGCCCTCACCGACCGGCAACAGACGCTGCTGAAGGCCACGGATGAGTTCGTCACGGACCGCACGATCACCGACGCGACCTGGCAGCAGCTGGCCAGCCACCTGGATCGGCGCCAACTGATCGAATTCTGTTTGCTTGCAAGTCAATACGATGGGCTGGCCGCGACGATGTCCGCGCTCGAGATACCGCTGGACAACCCGCGGTGATCGTCAGATGTAGAGATTGGTCAGCACGGCCAGCGTCAGCAGCACCGGAAGTATCGGCAGGCTGAACGCAAACGCCGCCCCGGCATATTTGCCGCGCCGGCGCATCGACCAGCCCCACACCCCCGCACAGACCGCCAGCACGGCCGACCCCAGCAACACCAACAGGCTCCACCGGCTCACGGTCGTGACGTCGTCTCCGATCGAAATGGCAATCAGCCACAGCACATAACCGACGACGACGCCGCCGATGGCACTCACAATGCTGTCGCTGGTCTTCATCTGCCGGTTCAGAAGTTGATCATGTGGCCGATCAGGCCGTGGAAGCATTCCTGCAGCGCCTCGGACATCGTCGGATGGGTGTGCACATTGCGGGCCAGCTCGTTGGCGGTCAGGTCCCATTTCTGCGCCAGCGTGAGCTCCGGCAGCAGCTCGGAGACGTCGTGGCCGATCAGGTGCCCACCCAGCAGCTCGCCGTATTTGGCGTCGGCGACGAGCTTGACGAAACCACTGGGATCGCCGACGCCGTGCGCTTTGGCGTTGGCGGTGAACGGAAACTTGGCCACCACGACGTCGTAACCTTCGTCGCGGGCTTGCTCTTCGGTGAGCCCGAAGCTGGCGACGTTGGGCTGGCAGAACGTCGCGCGGGGCAACATCCGATAGTCGCCGAGCGCCAACGTCTCTGCGCCGGCGATGGTTTCGGCTGCTACCACGCCTTGGGCCTCGGCGACATGTGCCAGCTGCAGCAGCCCGGTGACGTCGCCGATGGCGTAGATGTGGTCGACGTTGGTGCGCATGTAGTCGGTGATGCCGATGGCTTTGCGCTCGGTTAGCGCGACGCCGGCTTTATCCAGTCCGTAGCCCTCGACGTTGGGTGCGAACCCGATGGCCTGCAACACCTTATCGGCCTTGAGCTCCTGCGCGTTGCCGTCCTTGCTCACCACCACGGTGACTCCGGAGCCTTCGGAGCCGCTGTCGGTGATGGACTCCACCTTGGTTCCGGTGAGGATTTTGACACCAAGCTTCTTGAACTGTTTCTCGATCTCCTTGGACACCTCGGCGTCCTCGTTGGGCAGCGCGCGCGGCAGGAATTCCACGATGGTCACGTCGACGCCGTAGTTCTTCAGCACGTAGCCGAACTCCATGCCGATGGCCCCCGCGCCAGCGATGATGATCGATTCCGGCAGCTCCCGCGACAGGATCTGTTCCTCGTAGGTGACCACGTTTTCCGACAGCGAGGTGCCCGGAACCAGTCGGGTGCTGCTGCCGGTCGCGATGATCACGTTGTCGACCGTGACCGTCTCGGTTCCACCGTCATTGAGTTCGACGGCCAGCGTGCGCGGGTCGGTGAATCTGCCGTAGCCATCGATCTCGGTGATCTTGTTCTTCTTCATCAGGAAATGCACGCCGGCGACGCGGCCTTCGGCCACCTTGCGGCTGCGGTCGAAGGCGGCCCCGTAGTCGAAAGTCGCGTCGCCGCTGATGCCAAAAGTCTTGGCTTCCTTGGTGAAGATGTGGGCCAGTTCGGCGTTGCGCAGCAGTGCCTTGGACGGGATGCAGCCGACGTTGAGGCAGACTCCGCCCCAGTACTTCGGTTCGACGACCGCGGTGTTCAGGCCGAGCTGCGCGGCGCGGATAGCGGCGACGTATCCGCCGGGACCTGCTCCAAGGACGACGACGTCATAGTGGGTCACGCGCACTACCCTAATGGCCGGGTAGCCGGGAAGCTCAATAGGGAATGAGGCCGCCCAGGCAGTGGCCCACCCGCTCGCAGTAGTAGTAGCCGTAGAGCGGCGCCGCCGCGGCAACGGACGCAAACGGCCCCGACATCACCCCGAGCGCCAGCGCCGACATCATCGGCCGGCCCTGGACCATCGCCAGTATCACGCCCGCGACGACACACGCGACGACGTAGACCAGGACCATGTACACCGCCGCCGTCTTGTCGACCGTGTGATACCACCAATAGAACAGACTCAGCCCCACCTCCGCCGCGGCGAACCACACGCCGAGGAGCACCAGCAACAGCTTCCACCACTTCACGTACTGGTATCGGCCGGGCACGGCGACGGGCGCGGCGCTCGATTCGCCTTCCGATTCGTGCTCGGGCTCGTCCTTCGGCGTCGACTCCGTGACCCGTGGCAACGGCTGCGAGCCGGTGTCGTCAAAGTTGGGCACGAAGGGCACCGAGTCCTCACCCGTATCGTCAAAATCGGGCACGAACGCCGCGGTTCCCGGGTCGGAATCGAGATCCTTATCAGCCACCAGAGACCACCCGAAGGGCAACTAGCACCCCCAACCAGCCGGGCGCCAGCGCAAGCAAGAACGCGCCCAGCATCGTGACCCAGCGGCGCCCGGAAAGCAGGATCGACACCACCCCGATGACGCTGGGAATCCCGACCACCAGCGCGATGGCGACGTCCGGGCGGACGCGCCCATGCAACAGCGCGGTGGATGCCACTCCCGCCAACAGCCCCACCGCGCTGCCGATCAGCATGGCGCTGGCCAGCAGCCAGGCGCGCGGAAGTGGAATCACCCTCGCGACCTTACTGCGGCATCAGCACGTTCCTGGCGCGTTGTCGGCTACAACCTGGCCACGATTCGATGGCCGTTCGCCACGCTCATAGGCGGCGCCGGTGATCACCGGCACGGCCTCTATCAGCGCTTTTTCGGCATCGGTAAAGACCCGGCCACGGCTGAGGAACCGGACGCCCTCGGGGGCCTCCAGGCTGAACCCGCCACCGCGGCCCGGCACTACGTCGATGACGAGCTGGGTGTGCTTCCAGACCTGATATTGCGGACCGGAGATCCACACCGGCACGCCCGCTGAGTCTTTCGGGCCCACGTTGCCCACATTGAGGACACCGAGCAGCACATCGCGGTCGCCGACCAAGAAGTCCCCGAGCGGGTAGCACATCGGCGATGATCCGTCGCAGCAGCCGCCGGACTGGTGGAACATCACCGGGCCGTGGCGGTCCTGCAGTCGGGTCAGCAATTCGGCGGCGGCGACGGTGATAACCGCACCGGCCGGAGCGCTCATCAGAAGAAGCCCTGCGCCTTGTCGGCGTAGGACACCAGCAGGTTCTTCGTCTGCTGGTAGTGGTCGAGCGCCATCTTGTGGGTCTCCCGGCCGAAACCGGATTGCTTGTAGCCGCCGAACGCCGCGTGCGGCGGGTACACGTGGTAGCAGTTGACCCACACCCGGCCGGCCTTGATGTCGCGGCCGGCGCGGTAGGCGGTGTTGCCGTCGCGGCTCCACACGCCCGCGCCCAGACCGTAGAGGGTGTCGTTGGCGATGCCCATCGCGTCGGGGTAGTCGGTAAAGGACGTGACGGCAACGACGGGGCCGAAGATCTCCTCCTGGAAGATGCGCATCTTGTTGTTGCCGGCAAAGATCGTCGGCTGCACGTAGTAGCCGCCGGACAGGTCGCCACCCAGCTCGGCGCGCTCGCCGCCGGTGATCAGCTTGGCGCCCTCTTCCTTGCCGATTTCGATGTAGGACAAGATCTTTTCCAGCTGGTCGTTGGATGCCTGGGAACCCAGCATGGTCGCGATGTCCAGCGGGTCGCCCTGCCGGACGGCCTTGGTACGGATCGCCGCCAGTTCCAGGAACTCGTCATGGATGTCGGACTGGATCAGGCTGCGCGACGGGCAGGTGCACACCTCACCCTGGTTGAGGGCGAACATGGTGAACCCTTCCAGCGCCTTGTCCTGGAAGTCGTCGTTGGCCGCCATCACGTCGGAGAAGAAGATGTTGGGGCTCTTGCCGCCGAGTTCGAGGGTGACCGGGATCAGGTTGTGCGACGCGTATTGCATGATAAGTCGCCCGGTCGTGGTTTCCCCGGTGAACGAGACCTTGGCGATGCGATCGCTGGATGCCAGCGGCTTGCCGGCTTCCACGCCGAAACCGCTGACGACGTTGACCACCCCGGCCGGCAGCAGGTCGCCGATCAGCGACATCAGGTACAGGATCGAGGCCGGCGTCTGCTCGGCGGGTTTGAGAACTACCGTGTTGCCGGCAGCCAGCGCGGGCGCCAGTTTCCATGCGCCCATCAGGATCGGGAAGTTCCACGGGATGATCTGTGCCACCACCCCGAGCGGTTCGTGGAAGTGATAGGCGACGGTGTCCTCGTCGATCTGGCTCAGCGAACCCTCCTGGGCGCGGATCGCCGCGGCGAAATACCGGAAATGGTCGGCGGCCAGCGGGATGTCGGCGGCCAGCGCCTCCCGGACCGGTTTGCCGTTGTCCCAGACCTCGGCCACCGCCAGCGCTTCGGTGTTTTCTTCGATGCGGTCGGCGATCTTGTTCAGGATCGACGCGCGCTCGGCCGGGGCGGTCTTGCCCCACGCCTGCGCCGCGGCGTGCGCGGCGTCGAGCGCCTCGTCGACGTCGGCCTCGTCGGAGCGCGCCACTTCGCAGAATGTCTGGCCGGTCACCGGGGTCGGGTTCTCGAAGTACAGCCCCTTGGCAGGTGCCACCCACTCGCCGCCGATGAAATTGTCGTATCGCGATTCGTAGGACATCAGTGCCCCGGCGGAACCCGGACGTGCGAAAACAGTCATGGCTCGGCTCCTCGGATTTAGTCGTCAATCGATGTAATACATCTCACACTACCGTCGCCCGCACAATGGCTTCCATGCCTTCCAAGCCTTCCCGGACCCCTGAGGCGCCCCAAGACCCGTACCTGTGGCTAGAAGAAGTCACCGACGACAAGGCACTGGATTGGGTGCGCGCCCACAACGATCCGACGCTGGCGGAGTTCGGCGGTGCGCTGTTCGAACAGATGCGCGCCGAGGCACTTGAGGTGCTCGACACCGATGCCCGCATTCCGTATGTGACCCGCCGCGGCGAATACCTCTACAACTTTTGGCGCGATGCCACCAACCCTCGCGGGCTGTGGCGACGCACCACGCTGGACAGCTACCGCGCCGACTCCCCCGAGTGGGATGTGCTGATAGATGTCGATGAACTCGGTCGAGCTGACGATCAAAAATGGGTATGGGGCGGCGCCAACGTCCTCGAACCTGATCTGACGCGAGCGCTGGTCGTCCTGTCCCCGGGCGGCTCGGACGCGGCCGTCTGGCGTGAATTCGACATGCAGACACGCGAATTCGTGGTCGGCGGGTTCGAGCTGGCAGAGGCCAAGTCGCAAGTAGCCTGGGCCGACCCGGACACCGTGCTGGTGGGCACCGACTTCGGCGCCGACTCGCTGACCGAATCGGGCTATCCGCGGCTGATCAAGCGTTGGCGTCGCGGCACACCGTTGGCCGACGCGGAGACCGTGTTCGAGGTGCAACGCTCCGAGGTGCGAGCCTTCGTGTCGGTGGATCGCACACCGGGCTTCGAGCGAACCGTGGTGGGACGGGCCATCGACTTCTGGAACGACGAGCTGTACGAGCTGCGGGGCTCGGAGCTGACTCGCATCGACGCACCCACCGACGCCGGTGTGTCGCTGCACCGCGAGTGCATCTTGATCGAGCTGCGCAGTGATTGGACCGTCGGTGGCGCCACTTACCCCGCGGGCTCGCTGCTGGCCGCCAACCATGACGAATTCCTCGCCGGCACAGCGGAATTGCAGGTGGTGTTCGAGCCAGACGAGCACACCGCGCTGAACCACTATGCGTGGACCCGGGACCGCCTGCTGATGGTGACACTGGCCGACGTGGCCAGCCGCGTCGAGATCGTCACACCCGGCAGTTGGCAGCGCGCGCCGGTGCCGGGCATCCCGGACGCCACCAACACCGTCATCGTCTCGGCCGATGACACCGGCGACGAATTCTTCCTCGATTCCAGCGGATTCGAGACGCCGTCGCGGTTGATGCGCGGCACGGGTGACGGACAACTGGACCAGATCAAATCCGCGCCGGCCTTCTTCGACGCCGAAAATATCACCGTCACACAGCATTTCGTCGCCTCCAAGGACGGCACCTCGATCCCCTACTTTGTCGTACGGCCCGATGGCGTCGGTGATTCCAGGGGGCCGGGCCCCACCCTGCTCTACGGCTACGGCGGGTTCGAGACGTCCTACACGCCGAGTTACAGCGGTGTGCTGGGCCGGTTGTGGCTGGCCCGCGGGGGCACCTACGTGCTGGCCAATATCCGCGGCGGTGGCGAGTACGGGCCGAGCTGGCACACCCAGACGGTGCGCGAGGGCCGGCACAAGGTGGCAGAGGACTTCGCCGCGGTGGCCGACGATTTGGTCAACCGCGGCATCACCACCGTCGCGCAGCTCGGCGCTCGGGGCGGCAGCAACGGCGGCCTGCTGATGGGCATCATGCTGACCAAATATCCGGAGAAATTCGGTGCGCTGGTCTGCGACGTGCCGCTGCTGGACATGAAGCGTTACCACCTGCTGCTGGCCGGCGCCTCCTGGGTGGCCGAATACGGCGACCCGGACAATCCCGACGAGTGGAAGTTCATTTCGGAATACTCGCCGTACCAAAACATTTCGACCGGCCGGCAGTACCCGCCGGTCCTGTTCAGCACGTCCACCCGCGACGACCGGGTGCATCCAGGCCACGCCCGCAAGATGACGGCGGCCCTGGAAGCGGCGGGTTATCGGGTCTGGCTCTACGAGAACATCGAGGGCGGCCACGCCGGCGCGGCGGATAACGAACAGCTCGCCTTCAAGTCGGCGCTGAGTAACTCGTTCCTATGGCGGATGCTGGCCGGCACTTGACACCCGAGTCGGGTGGCGGCTTCGCTTCGGCTATGTCTAGTCCCAAGCCGACACCTCAATTCGAAACGCTGCTTTACACCACGGCCGGTCCGGTCGCCACCATCACCTTGAACCGTCCGGAGCAGCTCAACACCATCGTCCCGCCCATGCCCGACGAGATCGAGGCGGCGATCGGGCTGGCCGAGCGCGACAACGACATCAAGGTCATCGTGTTGCGCGGCGCCGGTCGCGCGTTCTGCGCCGGCTACGACTTCGGCGACGGCTTCCAGCAGTGGGATGACTATATGAACACCGACGGGCAGTGGGATCCGGGCAAGGATTTCGCGATGGTTACCGCCCCGACGGGACCACATCAGAAGTTCATGGCGATCTGGCGGGCCACCAAACCGGTGATCGCCCAGTTGCACGGCTGGTGTGTCGGGGGAGGCAGCGACTACGCGCTGTGCGCCGATATCGTGATCGCCAGCACCGACGCCGTGATCGGCACCCCGTACAGCCGGATGTGGGGGGCCTATCTGACCGGCATGTGGATGTACCGGCTGAGCCTCGCCAAGGCCAAGTGGCACGCGCTGACCGGCCGGCCGCTGACCGGCGTGCAGGCCGCCGAGATCGAGCTGATCAACGAGGCGGTGCCGTTCGAGCGCCTCGAAGCGCGCGTCGCCGAGATCGCGGCCGAGCTATCCCAGATTCCGATGTCCCAGTTGCGCGCGCAAAAGCTGATCGTCAACCAGGCCTACGAGAACATGGGCCTGGCGTCCACCCAGATGCTGGGCGGCATTGTCGACGGCCTGATGCGCAATACCCCCGAGGCGCTCGACTTCATCCGCACCGCGCAAACCCAAGGTGCTCGCGCCGCGGTCGCGCGCCGCGACGGCCCGTTCGGGGACTACAGCCAGGCCCCACCGGAGCTGCGGCCGGATCCCACACACGTCATCGTGCCTGATAGCGACGGATAGTGAGATGGACTACGAATATCGCCCCGGCGGCCCATCCGGGCCCTGAAAGTGTTACGGTGAACACTATGTCTCGGCTTAGTAACAGCCTGCGTGCAGGCGCTGTTTTTCTTTCCCTCGCCCTCGCTGCTGCGGTTTTCCCGAAGACCGCCGTGGCCGATTCCACGGAAGACTTTCCGATTCCGCGTCGGCAGATCGCAACCACCTGCGACGCGGAGCAGTACCTGGCCGCCGCCAGGGACACCAGCCCGATCTACTACCAGCGGTACATGATCGACTTCCACAACCGGCCAGCGGACATCCAGCAGGGCGCGATCGACCGCATCCACTGGTTCTACTCCCTGGACTCCGCCGGCCGCAGGCAGTACTCCGAGGACACCGCGACGAACATCTACTACGAGCAGATGGCAACGCACTGGGGTAACTGGGCGAAGATCTTCTTCAACAACAAGGGTGTCGTCGCCAAGGCCACCGACGTGTGCGAGCAGTACCCCAAGGGCGACATGTCGGTCTGGGACTGGACTGCCTGATCCCGCTCGATCCGATTGCCTTCAGCCGGCAGTGGGTTGCGGCGTGGAACGCGCACGACGTGGAGGCCGTGCTCGAGCACTTCCACGATGACGTCGTCTTCACCTCGCCGGTGGCCGCCCGGCTCCTACCGGACACCCATGGCGTCGTTCGTGGCAAACAGGCCCTGCGCCACTACTGGACCGTGGCCCTGTCACGCAGCCCGGATCTCCGGTTCACCGTCGAAGGTGTCTACCAAGGCATCGACACCGTCGTCATCGCCTACCGCAACCAAGACGACGGTCTGGTCAGTGAGGTGCTGCGATTCGACGACGGCCTGGTGATCGAAGGTCACGGGACCTACCGAACCTGATCGCCGAATCTGTAACAACTCAGATTGCTGATGGATTCTCCCAACCTATTCCTCACCCGCCGTCAGTAGTGCGGCGCGCTCGCCGGGAACCGATCCGTGCTGGCCGAAGCGGACGCTTCGCCATTGCGATATGTGCCGCCGTATTCCGGCGGCAGCAGCAGCGCGCGAACCACGGGGCGCGGCCCGAACGGTCGAAGTAGCCCGCTGGCGGGGCGAGTGCGCACTTTTTGAGGCCACCAGAACCAGCGCCCCATCAGCGCAGCGACGGACGGCATCATGAACGAGCGCACGATCAACGTGTCGAACAGGAGACCCAAAGCGATGGTGGTACCCACCTGCCCCATGACCCGCAGCGGGCTGATCGCAAACGTCGACATGGTGGCGGCGAACACCTGACCGGCAGACGTCACCACGGCGCCGGTGCCGGCCATCGACCGGATGATTCCGGTCTTTATTCCGGC
>NZ_JBKQTQ010000281.1:0-32730 GCF_052143115.1 Mycobacterium sp. | reverse complement strand
TCCTCGCCCGCGCCTGGCTCTACGTCATCTGGCATTGCTGGCAAGGCCACACCGCCTACGACCCAACCCGACACAACGCCCTCCAACGCCTGCTCAACCAACAAACAGCCGCGGCTTGACACAGGGCTGCTCATGCGCGCCGCTCCTCCTCATCGCTTCGCTCGGCATCGTCGCCGGCGCGGCTCATCAGCGCCGCTCCTCCTCATCGCTTCGCTCGGCATCGTCGCCGGCGCGGCTCATCGGCGCCGCTCCTCCTCATCGCTTCGCTCGGCATCGTCGCCGGCGCGGCTCATCAGCTCACCCGTCCGCTCGCATATGACCGCGCCGCCTCCACGATCGCCGAGAACAATCGCAGGTCGTCCAAACTCTCCTCGGGATGCCACTGCACCGCGAGCACGAAGCCGTTCCCGGGCAGCTCCAGCGCCTCGACGACGCCGTCGGCATCCCAGGCGCTGACGATCAGGCCCTCGCCGAGCTCGGCGACGGCCTGATGGTGATAGCACTTCGCGTCGACGGTTTCACCAACCAGCTCGGCCAGCCGGGTGCCCGGCACCGTGCGCACCGGCAACGTGGTGAACACCGCGTTGCCGGCCCGATGCCCGCTGTGTCCGATGACGTCAGGCAGATGCTGCTGCAACGTTCCGCCGAGCGCGACGTTGAGCACCTGCGCGCCGCGACAGATGCCCAGCACCGGCAGCTCGCGCTTGAGCGCCGCGTTCAGCAGTGTGAATTCCCAGGCGTCGCGCTGACGGCCGGGCTGGTCTGTGGCCGGATGCGGCTCCTGCCCGTAGGCGGCGGGGTCGACGTCCTTGCCGCCGGTGATCAACAGCGCGTCGAGGCCGTCGAGCACCCGCTCGGCGATGTCGGGATCCACCGGCTGTGGCGGTAGCAGCACTGCCACTCCGCCGGCCGCTGTGACGCCGTGGAAGTAGACGGCGGGAAGAAAGCTGGCCTGAACATCCCATACGCCGGTCTGGGCTTGACTCAGGTAGGTGGTCAGGCCAACGACGGGTCTGGGGCTTGATCGCCCGGCTCCTTCTGGGGCCGTTTCGGCCCGCATCGTCGCCGGATCAAAACCGCTCAAAACCGCGCACCCTCTCCCAATCGGTGACCGCCTCGTTGAATGCGGCCACCTCGACGCGGGCGTTGTTGACGTAGTGAGTCACCACGTCCTCGCCGAACGCCTTACGGGCGACCGCCGACGCGTCGAAAAGCATCGCAGCTTCGGCCAGCGTACCGGGCAGCCGCGCAGCGTCACCGTGCTCGGCGGTTTGATAGGCATTGCCGGCGCACGGCTGCGGTAACTGCAAGCCGTGCTCGATACCGTGCAGCCCCCCGGCGATCAGCGCCGCGACGGCCAGGTACTGGTTGACGTCGCCGCCGGGCACCCGGCATTCCACCCGGATGTTGTCGCCGTGACCGACGATGCGCAGTGCGCACGTCCGGTTGTCCACTCCCCACGCCACCACCGTGGGCGCGAAGCTGCGATCGGCGAACCGCTTGTAGGAGTTGATGTTCGGTGCATAAAACAGCGTCAGCTCCCGCAAAGTGGCCAGTTGACCGGCGAGAAAGCTGCGAAACGTCTGCGACATGCCCAGCGGTTGATCTTCGTCGGCCAAGACCGCGGAGCCGTCCGGCGACCGAAGCGACATGTGGATGTGGCAGCTGTTGCCTTCGCGCTCATCGTATTTCGCCATGAACGTCAGTGACTTGCCGTGCTGGTCGGCGATCTCTTTCGCGCCATTCTTGTAAATTCCGTGGTTGTCGCAGGTGATCAGCGCCTCGTCGTAGCTGAACCCGAGCTCCTGCTGTCCCCTGTTGCACTCGCCCTTGACGGCCTCCCAGCGCAGACCCGCCCCCTGCATCTGCTGCCGGATGTCGCGCAGCAGCGGCTCCATGCGGCTTGAGGCCTGCACCGCGTAGTCCATGTTGTAGTCGCTGGCCGCGGTCAACCCGCGATATCCGCTCGCCCAAGCTTGGCGATACGTGTCGTCGAACACCATGAACTCCAGTTCGGTGGCGACATAGGCACGCAGCCCACGCTCGCGTAACCGGTCCAGTTGGCGGCGCAAGACGCGACGCGGTGCGGGCTCGATGGGGCTGCCGTCGTGCCACATCAAATCGGCCAGCACCAGCGCCGTGCCGGCCAGCCACGGAATCAGCCGAAGCGTCGTCAGGTCCGGCCTCATCACCATGTCGCCGTAGCCGGTGTCCCAGCCCGCCATGGCATAGCCGGGGACGGTGTTCATGTCGACGTCGACGGCGAACAGGTAGTTGCAGCACTCGGCGCCGTCCTCGGCCACCTCGTCGATGAAAAACCGCGCCGAGACCCGCTTACCCATCAGCCGGCCCTGCATGTCGCTGAACGCCACGATGACGGTGTCGACATCACCCGCGGCGATCAGCTGCTCGAGTTTGTCGCGCGACAACGGCGCCTCGCCGCGCTCGCGATCGGTGTCGGTCACCAGGTGCTGGTGCGCAGGACGATCTCGGCGGCCAGTTGGGCGGTCGACTCGTGCGCGTTGCGCCGTGCCAGCAGCTCCACCACCCGGTAGTCGCCGTACACGAACCGCTGGCTGGCGCGCGCAACCGCCTGCGCAGCCGGGGTGCTGACCAGCACGGTTGTGTTGATCTCGACCGGCGGACAGTGATCGTCGCGGATCACCCCGGCTTGATCGGCGACCCGTGGATGCCCGCGGTCGATGGCCACCAGACCGGTGAAGCGGTCCAGCCTGGTCGCCGCCAGTTCCCAGGCCAGCTCGCCGCCGACCCGATCGCCGACCAGCACGCCCCAATTGATGTCGAGCACGTCGAGAATGCCCACCACCGACTTGGGCGTCAGGCGTGGGTCCGGGCCGACGACGATCGTCCGCAGCGACGCAGTATGCAGGCGGTCACACACCGCGTCGTAGGCGGCCGGTGCCCGCTGAGCGGCACCAAGCAACACCACGACGGAGCCCTTGTCCGGACCGGTGTCACTGACCTGGATGGGAAACCCGTCGACGGTTGTCATCATCGTCGAAGGCACCACAGCAAATTACAGCCAATTGGCCCGCGCGCGGGCCGTTTTCGCGCAGTTCGTTAACACAGTTTCAGTTGGAAACGTTCTCGCAATATGGAACTGACGCGTCGTCTTGGGACGACGAGAGCCACAATAAGGAACGGTCTTCGCGAAAACCCTTGGTTGATCGCGCTTTTGAATCGACAGTCGGTCGCTGTCAGCGCAGGGCGGCGACAATGGTCGGACGCGGCGGCGGGTCATTGTCCAACAGCGCGGTGACGGCGTCGACGTCGAGGTGGGCGTCCAACAGGTCGGCCAAGGTGTCCAGTTGGCCATCTCGCCGCGCCGAGACATCAATGTCATCAGCTACCACAAAACCGTCCCGGCCGGCTGCCGCGGCGGCGTCGGTCAACCAAAGACGGCGAAAGTCGTCGTTGTCGAACAGGCCGTGCCAGTGCGTCCCGAACACCTGGCCGCGCCGATACCCCTGGGGGTATCCGTCCACCTCGAACCACGCGACCTCTGCGCAGCGGGCCACCCGGCCATGGTGGATCTCGTAGCCACTGAGGGAAGTGTGCGAACCCTGCCAGCGGCGCAGCACCTTGTCGGGAGCGAACGCGATGTCGACGTCCAGCATGCCCATGGCCTCGACCCGGCCCGATCGGCTTTCGACGGGGTCGTCGATGCAGCGGCAGAGCATCTGGAAGCCGCCGCAGATGCCCAACACCGGCCGGCGTGCGGCGGCGTGTGCGGCGATGGCCTGCTCCAGCCCACGCTCACGCAGCCAGCCCAGGTCGCCGACGGTGGACTTGGTGCCTGGCAGCACGACGACGTCGGCGTCGACCAGGTCGGCGGGTTGGCTGACCCAACGCACCAGCACGCCGGGTTCGGAGGCCAGTGCTTCGATATCGGTGGAGTTGGAGATCCGCGGCAGCCGCGGCACCGCCACCCGCAGCCATTCGGAGCCGCGCGGCGGTTGCGGTCTGCCGATGATGCGGTGCGCCAGCACCGAGACGGAATCCTCGGCGTCAAGCCACAGGTCGTCGCAGTACGGCAGCACCCCGTAGGTCGGACGACCGGTGAGCTCGGCGAGCTGCTGCAACCCGGGCTCCAGCAGCGCGGGGTCGCCGCGGAATTTGTTCACGATGAACCCGGCGACCAGCGCCTGGTCGTCGGGTTCGAGCACCGCCACCGTCCCGAACAGATGCGCTAGCAGCCCGCCGCGGTCGATATCGCCGACCAAAATTACCGGCAGGTTCGCGGGCCGGGCCAGGCCCATGTTGACCAAGTCCGTTGCCCGCAAGTTGATTTCGGCCGGTGATCCGGCGCCTTCGCAGATCACCGCATCGAATTCGGCTCTCAGTTGCGATAATTCATCGAGCACGACGTCGGATAGCCGGTTGCGATGCGACCAGTACTCGGCAGCGGTGACCGAGTCGGTGGCCCGTCCCCGGATCACCAGCTGTGAGGTCATATCGCTGCCGGGTTTGAGCAGAATCGGGTTGAACCGCACGCTGGGGGCCAGACCGGCCGCGCGGGCCTGCATCGCCTGGGCCCGGCCGATCTCTCCGCCCTCGATGGTGACCGCGGAATTGTTCGACATGTTCTGCGCCTTGAACGGCGCGACCCGGATACCTTTGCGCGCCAGTAACCGGCAGAGTCCGGCGACTACCACCGACTTCCCGGCGTCGGAGCTGGTGCCGGCGACCAGCAGCGCACCGCTCATCGTTGCCTGGCGAGGGGAAACGTCACGGCAGGGTGAGGATGTCCACGCCGGACTCGGTGACCAGCAACGTGTGCTCGAATTGCGCGGTCCACTTGCGGTCTTTGGTGACCACCGTCCAGCCGTCGTCCCAAATCTCGTAGTCGAGCGCGCCGAGGTTGATCATCGGCTCGATGGTGAACGTCATCCCCGGCTCGAGAATCGTCGTCACCGAGGGCTGGTCGTAGTGCAGCACGACCAGCCCGTTGTGGAAGGTGGTGCCGATGCCGTGACCGGTGAAGTCGCGAACGACGTTGTAGCCGAACCGGTTTGCGTAGGACTCGATGACGCGGCCGACCACCGACAGCGCTCGGCCCGGTTTGACGGCTTTGATCGCCCTCATCGTCGCCTCGTGGGTGCGCTCGACAAGCAGCCGGTGCTCTTCCGAGACATCGCCGGCCAGGAACGTGGCGTTGGTGTCACCGTGCACGCCGTCGATGTAGGCGGTCACGTCGATGTTGACGATGTCGCCGTCTTCGATCACCGTCGAGTCGGGGATGCCGTGGCAGATGACCTCGTTCAGCGATGTACAGCAGGACTTCGGGAAACCCTTGTAGTCCAGGGTTGACGGATAGGCGCCGTGGTCGACCATGTAGTCGTGCGCGATGCGGTCCAATGCGTCGGTCGTTACGCCTGGCGCGACCGCCTTGCCCGCCTCGGCGAGCGCGCCGGCCGCAATCCGGCCCGCCACCCGCATCTTCTCGATTACTTCGGGCGTTTGCACCCACGGCTCGGTGCCCTCCCGCGCGGTCGGCTTGCCGACATACTCCGGGCGTGGGATCGACTTGGGCACCGGCAGTGTCGGCGACAGCACGCCGGCAGACAGCGCGGAACGAACAGGCATACCGCCAGGGTATCTGGCGTCAGCCGCGGCCGCGCCGGCGCAGCAACGACCGGCGTGGTCCTTTGATCTTTACCGAGCCGCACACCACCCGACCGGTCAACACCACATGCGGGGTGCCTTCGGGCGGCGCGGTCTTCCGGCGGTCGCTGGCGCTGCCCCCGTAGACCTGAACGTCGTCGATCGATGCGCTGGCGCCGTCGGGCAATCGAATTTCCACCGACCCGAACCTCATGTCGAGCTCGATCACCACCACCGGCCCGGCGAATCGCGCCTTGACCAGGTCCAGCTCCACCGACCCCATCCGGCGCACCAGCGCCAGCCGGGTCGGTACGGTCCACTCGCCGTGCCGCTTGAGCGACCCGACCCAGCCGCGCAGCTCCACTCGGTCGGCGGCAGACGTGACGATTGCTCCCGGCCCGGGCAGGTCACCGACGAGGCTGTCCAGTTCGTTGCGGGTCCGGGCGTAGGACACGTGCGAGGAGCGTTCCTCGAACTCGCCGATGTCGATCAGCCCGAGCGCGACCGCATTGTGCAGTCGGCGCAAGGTGCCGTTGCGGTCGGCATCTGATACCCGCAGTTCGGTCAGTTCGTCAGGGCGCGTCATGGCGCTTCTAATCTACCGCCACCGGATGCACGGGCTCCGGTTCGACGACCTGTACGCGTGGGGCAGCTACGGGAGCCCTTTCATACTTATTGGACGAAAATGCGCAGACATTTAAACTGGAATGCATTCCCAGGCCGACTTTCTTCAGGCCAGATAGTCCGCCGGCAGGCAGTCGAACATGAACTTGGTCATCCGCACCGCGTACTCCGAACTGCCGCCCGCGACGATCAGCGAAGCGAACGCCAGATCACCGCGGTACCCGGCGAACCAGGAATGCGATCCGCCGGGAAACTCGGCTTCACCGGTCTTCCCGAACACCGCGCCGGCATCGGCGATGTCCTTGCCGGTGCCGTTGGTCACCACCAGGCGCATCATCGGGCGCAAGCTGCCGATCACCTTCTCGCTGATCGGCGTGGTGTCGCCGGTGATGGTGGTCGTCCGTCCCTCGATCAGCTTCGGCACCGGGGTCTTGCCGGCGGCCACCGTGGCTGCGACCAGCGCCATGCCGAACGGGGAGGCCAGCACCTTGCCCTGACCGAAGCCGTCCTCGGTGCGCTCGGCTAAATCGACTGTCGGCGGCACCGAGCCGGTGACCGTGTTGATGCCGTCCACCTGGTAGTCCAGTCCGATGCCGTACTGGCTTGCCTCCTGTGTCAAACCGCGCGGCGGCATCCGGCTGGCCAATTCGGCGAAGGTGGTGTTGCAGGAACTGGCGAACGCCCGTGACATCGGCACCACACCCAAATTGAACCCGCCATAGTTGGGGATGGTGCGATGGCCGATGTCGATCTCTCCGGGACAACCCAAAAGCGTGTTTGGGCTTGCTAAGTCGCGCTCGAGGGCCGCGCCCGCAGTGACCATCTTGAACGTCGACCCCGGCGGGTAGAGGCCGGTGGTGGCAACGGGGCCGAGGGCGTCGGCGGCCGCGTTCTGCGCGACGGCGAGAATCTCCCCGGTCGAGGGTTTGATCACCACGATCATGGCCTGGCGACTCTGGTTGTCTACCGCATGCTGAGCGGCGTTCTGCACGGCCCGGTCCAGGCTGATCGAGACCGACGGGGCCGGTGACGGCTCCACCTCATGCAGCACCGCGACGTCGACGTCGTTCTGGTTGACGCTGACCACCCGCCAGCCCGCCTGGCCGTCGAGTTCGTCGACCACGGCCTTCTTCACCTGACTCATCAGGGCCGGGGCGAAGTGGTAGTCGGTCGGCAGCAGCTCGGCCTGCGGAGTGATCACCACGCCCGGCAGGTTGCCGATCGCGGGGGCGACGTTGTTGTTGTCGTCGGTGCGCAACATAATCAGATCCATCGGCTTGCCCAACGAGCTGGCCTGCTCAGCCAGTCGCTGCGGGTCGTTGAGCGTGTCGTCGAACGGCCGCAACGCATCGACGACCGCACGGGCCGTCGTGATCAGGTAGCCGCCGGCCCGCGAGGCGTCCAGCGTGTAGTGGTAGAGGTAACCGGGGGCCAATACGTCGGTGCCGCCGACTTCGTTCACCGCGGCGCGTCGCGGCGGGTCGGCCCGCAGCGCGAACGTCTGATGCTCGCCGAGGCGTGGGTGCAGATCGGTGGTGCTCCAGCGGACCTGCCAATGTCCTTCGTAGCGCGCCATTTTCAGCTGGCCGTCGTAGGTCCATGTCCGGTTCTTCGGCAGATGCCAGGTGTAGCGATATTTCACCGTGCCGATGTCCTCGGTGTATTTCGAGCCGAGGATCTGGGTGTCCAAATGGCCGGCTTGCAGCCCGGCCCACGCCGCGTTGAGCGCTTCGCGTGCGTCGCTGGGAGCATCGCTGAGCTCGGCGGCGGCCGCCGTGTCGCCGGTGGACAACGCAGCGAAGTACCGCTCGGCTGCCGGCGCGGGACCCTCTGGACGCGGAGTGCAGGCCGACACCGCAGCCGTCGTGACAAGCACCGCCAAGGCAGAGCTTGTGGCCGATACCACTGTGATTTTTGTTGCCATTGAGGCAGATGTTATGAAATCGGGGCGCACGACCGGCGGAGGCGCACCGAGATTGAATTGTTACGCGATACCGCTGGCGGGATTCTGCTGGGTTTCACCCCGAGATCGACGTTAAGCAGCAGAAGTGCGAGTAGCGAACGCGCTAACGTCAATCTCGGCGCACGAGCGGACAGACGAGACGAGCTTCAGTCCAGCAGGACCGTCGCGAAGGTACCGACTTCGACGAAGCCGATTCGGTCGTAGGTGGCCCGGGCGACCGTGTTGAAGTCGTTCACGTAGAGGCTGGCGATGCGCCCGGTGCCCACGATGACCGCTGCCAGCGTCGCGGTGCCGCCCGTGCCCAGACCTTGGCCGCGCCGCTCGGGACGCACCCAGACCCCTTGGATCTGGCTGACCGCCGGTGACTGGGAACCGACTTCGGCCTTGAAGACCACCTCGCCGTCCTCGAAGCGGGCCCACGCTCGACCCGCCGCGATCAGGCTGGCCACCCGACGTCGGTAGCCGCGTCCGCCGTCACCGATCCGCGGGTCGACGCCCACCTCGCCGATGAACATGTCGACCGCGGCCACCAGGTAGGTGTCGATCTCGTCGGGCCGCACCTGGCGCACCTCGGGGTCGATTGCGCAGGCCGGCATCGAGTTCAGCGACATCAGCGGCTGGTGCTCGCGCACATCGCGGGCCGGGCCCCAAGCCGGCTCCAGTCGGTGCCACATCGGCATCACGAACTCGGCCCGGCCGACCAATGACGAGCACCGCCGCGATACGGTCAACGCCGCGTCGGCAAAGGCATATAGGTCACTCAGTCGGCCGCGCAGCGGAATCAGGTTTGCACCGGCGTAGCACAGCGACTCCTCGGGGTCGCGGCGCGTCCACAGCTCGCCACCGATCGCGTTGGGATCGATGCCGTGATCGGCCACCCGAGCGGCGACCATGCACGACCCGATCGGATCGTCGTCGAAGACACGGCGCACCGCGGCGCCGTCGCGCACTACCGACACCCGTCGCTCGTTCACCACTCGGCGGAGGGGCGGAGCCGACATGCTGACTCTTTCTGGGACCGACTGTTCTAGCCCGAGTGGGCCAAGTCTCAGCTTACGGTTACAACAGGCGAACCGCTCGCTTCTGTGCCTTGCGTGCCCTTCTCCGCGGCAAGCCGCATGGCCTCCTCGATCAGGGTCTCGACGATCTGCGCCTCGGGCACGGTCTTGATCACCTCACCGCGGACGAAGATCTGGCCCTTGCCATTGCCCGACGCGACGCCGAGGTCGGCCTCCCTGGCCTCCCCCGGACCGTTGACGACGCAGCCCATCACGGCCACCCGCAGCGGGACGTCGAGGCCGTCGAGTCCGGCGGTGACCTCGTTGGCCAAGGTGTAGACGTCGACCTGGGCGCGACCACACGACGGGCAGGACACGATCTCCAGCGAGCGCGGCCGTAGGTTGAGCGACTCCAGGATCTGGGTGCCGACCTTGACCTCTTCGACGGGCGGCGCCGAGAGCGACACCCGGATGGTGTCGCCGATGCCGCGCGACAACAGCGCGCCAAACGCCACCGCGGACTTGATGGTGCCCTGGAACGCGGGACCGGCCTCGGTGACACCGAGGTGCAACGGGTAGTCGCACTGCGCGGCCAGCTGCTCGTAGGCGGCGACCATCACGACCGGGTCGTTGTGCTTGACGCTGATCTTGATGTTGCCGAAGCCGTGCTCCTCGAACAGCGAGGCCTCCCACAGCGCCGACTCGACCAGCGCCTCGGGTGTGGCCTTGCCGTACTTCTCCATGAACCGCTTGTCCAGCGATCCGGCGTTGACGCCGATGCGGATCGGTATGCCGGCCTCGCCGGCGGCCTTGGCGACCTCGCCGACCCGTCCGTCGAATTCCTTGATGTTGCCCGGGTTTACCCGCACCGCGGCGCAGCCGGCGTCGATGGCGGCGAAGATGTACTTCGGCTGGAAGTGGATGTCGGCGATGACCGGAATCTTGCTCTTCTTGGCGATCGCGGGCAGCGCGTCGGCGTCCTCCTGACGCGGGCAGGCCACCCGGACGATGTCGCAGCCGGTGGCGGTCAGCTCGGCGATCTGCTGGAGGGTCGAGTTGATGTCGTGCGTCTTGGTGGTGCACATCGACTGCACCGAAATCGGGTGATCACTGCCTACCCCGACATCGCGGACCATCAGCTGCCGCGTCTTGCGTCGTGGCGCCAGCGTGGGCGCCGGGGCCGCCGGCATCCCCAGACCTGTGGTCACGGTTTGCCTTCTCTCCCTTTCTGTTAGGCCTACTGGAACAGTCGGATCGGGTTGACCACGTCAGCGGTCACGGTCAGAAACATGTAACCGACCACCAGGACCAAGATTACGTAGGTCGCGGGCATGAGTTTGAGGTAGTTGACCGGCGCGGCCGCGACCTTGCCCCGGGCCGACCGGATCATGTTGCGCACCTTCTCAAACACCGCGATCGCGATGTGCCCGCCGTCGAACGGCAGCAACGGCACCAGGTTGATGACGCCAAGGATGAAGTTCAGCTGGGCCAGGAACAACCAGAACGCCATCCAGACGCCGTGGTCGACGGTATCGCCGCCGATGATGCTCGCGCCGACAACGCTGATCGGTGTATCGAGGGAGCGCTCCCCACCGCCGATCGCGTGGATCAGCGCGCCGACTTTGGTCGGGATGGCAACCAGCGACTTGCCCAGCAGGACCGACAGGTTGCCGGTGAAGGCGAACGTGGCCGGCACCGCGGTGACCGCGTTGTAATGCGTGGGCCCGGTTGCGGTGCCCATCACGCCCATCGCCCCGATCGTGGCCAGCTTCGGGCCGCCTTTACCGTCGGTGACCCAGCGTTGCCGCTGCGCGATGTCGACGTATTTGGTCATCGTTTGGCCGTCCCGCTTGATCACGATCGGAACAGTGCCGTGCAGCTTCTGCACCGCGGCGGCCATGTCGGAGAAGTCGGTCACCGGGGTGTCGCCGACCTTGACCACCACGTCGCCGGCCCGGATGCCCGCGGCGGCCGCAGGCCCGTCCCCGGTGCACTTCTCAAACTGGCCTTGTTTGATTTCGCTTGCCGCACAAGCGGTTTGGCCGATAACAGCGGAGGGATGCAGGTTGGGCAGGCCCCAGATCACCGCGATGGCGTAAATCAGCACCAAGCCGATGACGAAGTTCATGCCCGGCCCGGCGAACAACACCGCGGCGCGTTTCCAGGTCTTCTGCTTGTACATAGCGCGGTCTCGCTCGTCAGGCGCGAGCTCCTCGACCGACGTCATGCCGGCGATGTCGCAGAAGCCGCCGGCCGGAATGGCCTTGATGCCGTACTCCGTTTCGCCGCGCCGCGTCGACCACAGCGTCGGCCCGAAGCCCACGAAATAACGGCGCACCTTCATGCCGGTCGCCAAGGCGACCCACATGTGACCGCACTCGTGCAACGCCACGGAAATCAGGATGGCGAGCGCGAACAGCACGATGCCGATAACGAACATCATCGGGTTGGTAGGACCTCCTGTGTGACTCGCTCAATCAGGCGCTTGGCCTTCTCGCGGGCCCAGCGCTGCGCGTCAAGTACATCTTCTACGGTAGCGGGTTCGGCGCTCCACTGGTCGGCGGCGCTCAGCACGTCGGCAATTGTGCGCACGATGGCCGGGAAACCGATCCGCCCCGCCAGGAAGGCCTCTGCTGCTTCTTCGTTGGCCGCGTTGTAGACGGCGGTCATGCAACCGCCCGTCTCGCCGGCCTGTCGGGCCAGCTCGACGGCCGGGAAGACCTGGTTGTCCAGTGGCTGGAACTCCCAGCTCGACGCCGTGGAGAAGTCGCAGGCCGCGGCGACACCGGGCACCCTGGCCGGCCAGCCCAGCGCCAGCGCGATCGGCAGTTTCATGTCCGGCGGACTGGCCTGCGCGATCGTCGAGCCGTCGGTGAACGTGACCATGGAATGCACGATCGACTGCGGGTGCACAACGACGTCGATGCGCCGGTACGGGATGCCGAAGAGCAGATGGGCTTCGATGAGCTCGAGACCCTTGTTGACCAGCGACGCCGAGTTCAAGGTGTTCATCGGCCCCATCGACCAGGTCGGATGGGCGCCGGCCTGCTCGGGCGTGACGTGCTCGAGATCGGCGGCCGACCAGCCGCGGAACGGCCCGCCGGAGGCGGTGAGCACCAGCTTGGCGACCTCGTCGGCGGAGCCGCCGCGCAGGCATTGCGCCAGCGCGGAGTGCTCGGAGTCCACCGGCACGATCTGGCCGGGTCGCGCCGCCTGCAGCACCAGCGGTCCGCCGGCGATCAGGGATTCCTTGTTCGCCAGGGCCAGCCGGGCGCCCGAGGCCAGCACGGTCAGCGTCGGCTGCAGGCCCAGCGCGCCGACCAGCGCATTGAGCACGACGTCGGCCTCGGTGTTCTCGATCAGCCGAGTGACTGCGTCGGGCCCGTCGTAGGTGACGTCGCCGAGGGTCTGCGCGGTGCGCTGGTCGGCGACGGCGATATTGCTCACGCCGGTCTCGGCGCGCTGTCGAGCCAGCAGGTCCGGGTGTGCGCCGCCGGCGCCCAGCCCGACCAGCTCGAAGCGATCCGGGTTCGCGGCGATGACCTCGAGCGCCTGGGTGCCGATGGAGCCGGTACTGCCCAGCACCAAGGTCTTGAGGCGGCGGTTGGTCACCCTCTCATTGTGCCGCGTCGCTGAAGCGCCCGCGGTGCTGCTGCAACCGGTGTGTGCCAGAATGTCGGGGCATCCCAATCGTCCGAGGAGTCGCGGTGGCCAGTACCGAGGTGGAGCGCTACAGCAGCGGGGTCGACGTCGCCGATGTGCCGTCAGCGCACTGGGGCTGGAGCAAAATCAACCACCGCAACTGGCGCATCGTCGGGCTGTGCATCGTCGGCCTTTTGCTGGCGATGCTGGACGGCAATCACGTCGGCCACATCGAGAACTTGTATGTGATCGGCTTCGCGGCCGTAGTTCTCTTCTTCGTCGTGCGTGACTGGTGGGGCCGCCGACGCGGCTGGCTCAGGTAGGGCAGCTCAGCCGGGCGTACTGTGCGTCGCAACCGCCCGGTGGGTGTCGATGTCTCCGGAGCCGGTGCGCACCTGAATGAGCAGTGTGTCGTCGCCCTCGGCCGGTCCATCGGCGGACTCGAGCAGGTTGGTGACCGCGCCTGAGCCGGTGATCAAGTCCAACCGGGCGGCGGTGCCTTGGGCGACCCCGACCCCGACCTCACCGCTGCTGGTGAACGCCGAGATCGCGCCCCGTACCGCCGTCGCGACGGTCACCGATCCCGATGCTGTCTGCGCACGCAGATCGCCGCACAGTCGCGCGACGCTGAGGTCACCGCTGGCCGCCTTGAACACCAGATCTCCGTCGAGTTCACCGATCGCCGCGGTGCCGGATGCCGTCGCAACCGACCCGTTTCCGGCGACCGCTGCTACGGCGATCGACCCGGAAGCGGTGGCCGCCTTGAGGTTTCCCTCGACGTGGTCGACGTCGACGTCGCCGCTGGCCGAGGAAACCCGACAGTCGGCGAATGCGCCCTCGGCGCGCACGTCGGCCGAAGCGACCGACACTTTCAATCCGGACCCCGACGGCAGCGCGATGTCGATGTCGACTGCGCCGCCCCGGAAGAGCGCGAAGCCGCGCCGCGCCGCAGACACCGTCAGCTTGCCGTTGGAGCACTCCACCCGGGTCTGCTCGGCTGCTCGCACGTCGGCGGCACGGGACTCGTCGTGGGCGCGCACCTCCACGACGGTGTCGTCGCGGTCCGTCGCGACGAGCCGGACGGAACCGGCGGCGGCCTCGACGCGCACCGCGAGGGGCTCAGGGGTGTCGAAAGTGGGCATTGGGTTTCTCCTTCGATCGGGGTGGCGAGCGATATCAGCGCACCCAGCCGGTTACTTGCCGGGCGCTGCCGAGGGTGGCCCGGCCGGCTTTGGACTGGACCGCCGCCGCGACCGCCCGGACCAGCCAGGCGTTCAGCGACGACCCGTCGTGGCGCGTCGCGGCCTCAACCGCGGCCCGCAAACTCTCCGGGAGTCGCAGGGTGATTCGCCAGGTGCCGCCGTCTTCGTCGCCGAATGCGACGTCGAACGGCTGCTGCCCCACCGGCTCGTCGAGCGGCGCGCTGACCACGAACTCGGGATCGCGGCCGCGCAGCCGGACCTCCACCGAACGTGGAGCGAGCTCGCTGGTGATCTCTTCGACGCCGGCCGAGAGCGCTTCCAGCAGGGCCAGGCGGATCGCCGACTCTAATGGCGCGCTGAGCCGATCGGCCAGTGCTTGCGCCTCAGCGCCGGCAGCGGCGGCGGCCAGGTTCAACTCGTGGCGTACCGCTTCCACGTACGGCTGCAAATCCATGGTGTCATGGTGACATCATTTTGATGTCATCACAAGCATCAGTGTGGTGCGCGACTGCTGCGACGCGCCCGTCGATAACCCGCGGCGGCCAACGCGCCGACCATGAGCACGCCCAACGTCAGGGCCCACGGCCACCCACCGTGCCGGTACACCCACCCGGCCACCGCTCCTTGGACGTGACCGGCCACGGCGATCAACGCATCGGAGGGGTTTCCCTGGCCGGTACGGATGCGGATCTCGTAGAGGCCGTAATAGCCCACATACAGCCCGACGAGCACCAGCAGCGCTCCGCTGATCCGGTTGACGTAGGGCAGGATTCGCCGCAGGCGATTCACCACCGCCGTGCTCGCTGCCGCGGCGGCGACCGCCAGCACGCCAACGACCAGGGTGAGGCCCGCGATATAGGCGAGATAGATCGATGCGTCGCCGATCACCGAGCCGCGGCGCAGGCCGGCGGCGGTGACCGCCAAAAACGGGCCGATGGTGCACGACAGCGAGGCGATCGCGTAGCTCACGCCGTAGCCGTACATGGAACCGAGCCGAGCCGTCGGAGCCCATCGTCCACCCGGATGCCTGGGCGTCAACAACGTCAGCTCTCGGCCCGTCAGCAACCAAATCCCCAGGGCGACAAGCACAATGCCAATCACCACGGTCAGGTACGGCACATACCGCTGCACGATGGTACCCGCCGATATGGTGAGCGCTCCGAACAACCCGAATACCGTCAAAAACCCCAGCCCCATGCCGGCGGTTGCCGCCAGCGCCCGACCGACCGCAGCCAATCCCGTCGACGTGTCGGCTCTCTCCCCGCGTACCACTAGAATGAGGTAGGCGGGCAGCATGGCAAAACCGCATGGATTCAGCGCCGCTACCAATCCGGCGGTGAACGCCAAGCTGACCAGGCCCTGATCCACTTTCAGGCTAGGACGTCAGCGCGGCAACCCGGCCGGAGAGCTCCTGCTGAGACATCGCCGAGGTGGGGTTGTTCACGAACGTGGACGTGCCGTCGGCCCGATAGAACACGTAGGCCGGCTGCCACGGCACGTTGTAGCGGGCCCAGATGGACCCGTCGGCGTCGTTGAGATTGGTGAAATTCAAGTTGTACTTCGACACGAAGTTCTGCATCGCGCCAACGTCAGAGTGGGCCGCGACCCCGACGAAGGTGACCGACGGATTGGCGGCGGCCACCTGGCTCATACTGGGACCTTCGGCGTTGCAGAACGGGCACCAGGGCGTCCAGAACCACAGCACGGCCGGCTTGCCCTGCAGACTCGCGCCATTGAACGGCGCACCGGACAGTGTGGTCCCGGTGAACTGCAGACGATCGTCGGCTGCCAGCGCCCGTGGTGCAGTGAGCAGCCCGAAAGCCATGGCTGCGGAGACTGCAACGAACGCCAGCCTCGCGATCGCACTCATGAGCCGAATTTTCATCTGCTGACCTCCTGTTTTGGAATGACATAGGGATGACGTGATCACACCCGGTCCGGTTCAAGGGCGGCGCCCTGCGCCGTCGGCGGCGAGCTGGCCACACGCGGCGGCGATCTCGCGACCGCGGGTGTCCCGAACCGTGCAGGGCACGCCGCTGGCGCGGATCCGCCGGACGAACTCGCGCTGCGCGGGCTTCGGGCTGGCGTCCCAGTCGCTGCCGGGCGTGGGGTTCAGCGGAATGACGTTCACATGCACCAGCGGACCCAGTGCGCGATGCAGCCGCTTGCCCAGCAAGTCTGCGCGCCACGGTTGATCGTTGATGTCACGAATCAGGGCATACTCCACCGAAACTCGCCGACCGGTCACGTCGGCGTAGTAGCGGGCGGCATCGAGCGCTTCGTCGATCTTCCACCGGTTGTTGACCGGCACCAGCGTGTCACGCAGCTCGTCGTCAGGGGCATGCAGCGACAGCGCTAGCGTCACGCCGAGCCGCTCGTCGGCGAGTTTGCGGATTGCCGGGGCCAGCCCGACCGTCGACACCGTCACCGATCGGGCCGAGATTCCGAAACCGGATGGTGAAGTGATGCCACGCACCGCCGCCAGCACCCTGGCGTAGTTGGCCAGCGGCTCCCCCATCCCCATGAACACCACGTTGGACAGCCGGTCTCCCCAGTCGTCCCGTAGCGCCACCGCCGCGGCGCGCACCTGTTCGACGATCTCGGCGGTCGACAGGTTTCGGGTCAGACCGCCCTGCCCGGTGGCGCAGAACGGGCACGCCATGCCGCACCCCGCCTGCGAGGAAATGCACACCGTGTTGCGCTGCGGGTAGCGCATCAGCACCGACTCGAAGGTGGTGCCGTCGGCCGCCCGCCACAGCGTCTTGCGGGTCTGGCCGGCGTCGCAGGCAACATCCCGGGTGGCAGTCAGCAGCTGCGGGAACAGGGCTTCGGCCACCTGACCGCGGATCGCAGCCGGCAGGTCGGTCATCTGCTGCGGGTCGGCGATCAGCCGACCGTAGTACTGGTGGGCGAGTTGTTTGGCGCGAAACCGCGGCAGGCCGAGCGCCGCGACGGCGTCGACACGTTCGGCCTCATCAAGGTCGGCCAGATGCCGTGGCGGCAGCCGTCGGCGCGGCGCCTCGAATACCAGCTGTTGCTTCATCCCACGACCAGTATCCGTCCTCGCCGGGGTTGCAGCGGCGGTCAGGGCACCAGCGTCAGGACGATCCAGGTCGCCACCGCCGACGGTAAGGCTCCATCCAGTCGGTCCATCAGGCCGCCGTGGCCGGGCAGAATCCGGCCCATGTCCTTGATCCCAAGGTCACGCTTGATTTGCGATTCCACCAAGTCGCCGAGGGTGGCAGTGGCTACCAGCGTGAAGCCCAGCAGCACCCCGACCCAGATTGGTTTGTGCGCCAGCAGGATCGCCGTCAGAGCGGTCGCGGTGACCCCGAACAACAGCGAACCGGCCAGTCCCTCCCACGATTTATTCGGGCTGATCGCCGGGACCATCGGATGCTTTCCGAACAGCACGCCCACCACGTAGCCGCCGACGTCCGAGCAAACCACCCCAATCATCAGGCTGAACACTCGCCCAGATCCGTCGGGGGGATAGACCAGCAGCACACCGAACGCGGCGAACAACGGCACCCAGGCGGCCAGGAAGACTGTGGCCGCGACATCCCGCAGGTAGTTCGTCGACGACGAATCGGCGCCGTCAGAGCCGTGCGATGCGGGCTTGCCTTTCAACGCCAACCGCCAGAACATGCAGACCACTGCGGTGGCCCCGAAGCCGATGAGCGCACCGCGTGGCCCATATGGCCAGGTCAGCCATATGGTGAGCTGGCCGCCGACCAACAGCGGGATGACGGGGATGACGAAGTCGGCCTCACGCAGCCGCCGCACCACCTCATGGGTGGCCACGGCGACGGCAGCGGCGACCAGCCCGACCCACAGGTATCGATCGAATATCAAGATCGCGATGATCGTGCAGCCGATGGCCCCGCCGACGGCGATCGCAGCCGGCAGGTTTCGGCCGGCCCGCGACTTCTTCTTCCCCGACGGCTCTTGCACCGAACCCTTGGCCGGGATGTCTGCGCCGGTATCAGTTTCTGCCACGGACGTCGTTAGCTGAGCGGCCGCTAGACCTCCAGCAGCTCGCCTTCTTTGTGCTTGACCAGGTCATCGATCTGGGTCACGTACTGGTGCGTGGTCTTGTCCAGGTCCTTCTCCGCGCGCGCGACCTCGTCCTCGCCGGCCTCGCCCTCCTTGCGGATGCGGTGCAGTTCCTCCATCGCCTTGCGGCGGATGTTGCGCACCGAGACCCTGGCGTCTTCGCCCTTGGCTTTGGCTTGCTTGACGAGTTCGCGACGACGTTCCTCGGTCAGCTGGGGTACCGCAACCCGGATCAGTGTGCCGTCGTTGGTCGGATTCACCCCTAGTTCGGAGTTGCGAATCGCCGTCTCGATGGCCCCGAGCTGGCTCGCCTCGTACGGCTTGATCACGACCAGGCGCGCTTCCGGGACATTGATGCTGGCCAGCTGGGTGATCGGGGTAGTTGAACCGTAGTAGTCGATCACGATGCGGGAGAACATGCCCGGGTTGGCGCGGCCGGTCCTGATGGTCGATAGGTCGTCACGGCTCACCGAGACGGCCTTCTCCATCTTCTCTTCGGCATCGAAGAGGGTTTCGTCAATCATGGCGCCGCTCCTTCTCATCGCTGCGCTCTGCATCGTCGCTGGCGCGCATCTAACGCCGCTCCTCCCGTTAGGTAGTGACCAGCGTTCCGATCTTCTCACCCGCAACCGCGCGAGCAATATTGCCATCGATAAGCAGGTTGAACACCAGAATCGGCATGCCATTGTCCATACACAAACTGAATGCGGTGGCATCGGCCACCCGCAGCCCTCGTTCGATGACTTCCCGGTGGGTGATAGCGGTGAGCAGCTCGGCCGACGGATTCACTCGCGGGTCCTCTGCGAACACGCCGTCGACCGCCTTGGCCATCAGGACAACGTCGGCGCCGATCTCCAATGCCCGCTGTGCGGCTGTGGTGTCCGTCGAGAAGTACGGCAGCCCCATGCCGGCACCGAAGATCACCACACGTCCCTTCTCCAGGTGGCGCCGGGCCCGCAGCGGAATGTACGGCTCGGCGACCTGGCCCATCGTGATCGCGGTCTGAACCCGGGTGACGATGCCCTCTTTTTCTAGGAAGTCTTGCAACGCAAGGCTATTCATGACGGTACCGAGCATCCCCATATAGTCTGATCGGCTGCGCTCCATCCCGCGTTGCTGAAGCTGTGCGCCACGGAAGAAGTTGCCACCGCCGATGACGACCGCGACCTGCACGCCGGTGCGGACCACCTCGGCGATCTGGCGGGCGACCAGCGACACCACATCGGGATCCAGTCCGACCTGTCCGCCGCCGAACATCTCGCCGCCGAGTTTGAGCAGTACTCGGGCGTACTTGGGCTGCGTCGCGGGGTTGCCGGCGGGATATTGGTTGTCCGGTGGAAACGCGTCGGCGCCGTTGGTGCTCGTCGGCTCCTGCTCCTTCATCAGACTCCTCGCATGGGCGGGCGCCATCCAGCTATCCCCCACGACAGCACACTCCATCCTGCCTTATTGCCAGGCTGCGCGTCCCGAGAGTGGACTGGATTGCGCATTGTTTGTCTCGCAACGGCGTTGGGCGGTAACTGCGCGCCCCCGACGACAATTCCGTTAGCTGGCGGAATCCATCGCCTGCGAGGCCGTGTTAGGCGTCACAGCCACCGCATTCAGCCGTCCTACCTGCGCCGAAAACCTCACCGCGGCGAGTCGCATGCGGGTCGCCGCGAGCAGGGGTTTGAGCGCCGCGCCCCATGGGAATTCCGACCACGCGGCGCGAAATGGCGCGAAATGGCATAGCGCAAAAAGCCAACACCAGAAGCGTTTTTCGCCGCGCCCAAAACCGGTCCAGCCAACGGCCGGTGGTCGAGCAAGTTAGCTCGATATGAGCAAACGAGGAGGGGACTCCATGTCGGACGACAAGAAGAAGAGTGGGCCGCAGGAAGCTGTGAAGGGCGTCGTCGAGGGCGCCAAGGGCCTGGCCAAAGAGGCCGTCGGTAGCGTGCTTGGTAACAAAGATCTCGAGCACGAGGGCGAGGCCCAGCAGGACAAGGCGCAAGCGCAGCGTGACGCCGCCAAGAAGGAAGCAGAGGCAGAAGCGGCTCGTGCCGGTGCCGCGGCCGCGGAAAAGCGCCAGCAGGCCCACCAGAAGTAGACCATCCATCAGACGTCTGGGCCCGGTCCGTGACGGACCGGGCCCGTCGTTTGTGCGGGCCTAACCGAATAGTGGCAATGCCCGTTTGCGGGCCAGCGCGTCCATCCCGCGCTGAATGCTGTGCTCCACTTCGTGGTACTTGCGGCCGACATACTCGTCGTCGTCAGCGCGAGTGGGGTCGTGATCGAGCTGGACTGCGGGCATGAATCGAGTCCTGATCTTCGCCGGCAGCGGCAACTGCGGCAGGGCGGCAGGGGCAATTCCCCAGGGCAGCGAGATGGCGAGCGGAAACACCTTGAGCCGCAGCAACCGATCCAGTCGCAAAGCCCGCGAAAGCCTGTCACCGCGAATCAGCACCGGCATGGCGTCGGCGCCTCCCACGGTCGCGATCGGCACGATCGGTACTCCGGCGCGAATCGCCATCTTCACGAATCCTTTTCGTCCGGCCAGGTTTGCCTGGTCGCGCTCAGTCCACGGCCGCAGCGAGTCCACCTCGCCGCCGGGCCAGAGCGCCACGTCGCGACCTTCGGCCAGCGCGGTCGCGATGGCGTCCGGCGCCGCGGGTAATACGCCCATCGACCGGAAGTACCGGCCGAACCCCGGAATGGCCATCAATGCGTCATGCGCCGTGCCGTGCAGTGGACGCTCCTGGCCGAACCGTCGCCACCATTGCAGACCGACAGTCCAGGCATCCCAGACAAACGGGGCGCCGGAGTGGATGCCGACCAGCAAGGCCGGCGGATCTCCAACGTTTTCCCAGCCGTCGATCTCCATTCGAAACCAATAGTCCACCAGCAGGTTCCAGAAGAACTTCTGACGCTGCAAGGTGGTCTCATCGAAGCCGCTGAGATCCCATTTGCCGGCACGCTCAGCTACCCAGCCGCTCAGGCCGCCCTCTTGCTCCTCACGCTTGTCCTCCATTGCGGCTCGCGCGCGATCCGCCTGACGGCGTGCCTGCGCCCGCACATTCGCAGATCGATGGTCGTTAGAACTCATACTGGCTCCAATTGGGCAGGGTACGAAGCGGTTTCGACCGCTGACACGCCCTCCCCGCGTCAAGAACCCTGACGGGGAGGTCGTTCGAGAGGCTCTCCGAATAACCACGGGCGGTTACCGCATGTCATTTCCAATACCCACCCCCGCCGGCCTCAAACACCACTGCCTACAGTTGCGAGTGGCAGGCGAACACGCTGACGCCTGCGTGGCATTTTTCGCCCACCGATAAACGGCGACAAACACGGCGACGCGCGCCCGTAAAAACCGCAGCCGCCGAAGGCGCCGACCGGTTAGGCGCGCCCCCAAAAGTGGGGTGACCCAGATGGTCCTAGCGCTGGCCTGGCGGCCGAGCAATCGTGACAAACATTCTCAGAAGCGGTTTTCCGGGCCGACCACGGCCCATACCGTGGCGCCGGCCGCGCTGGTGTACGTGCCCCACACCCGACAGTTGGCCGCGACGAGGTCAAGGCCCGAGACGTTCTCATCTGCGGACTCACGGGCCGTAGGTGTCATTTCGACGTGTTGTACCGCCACCGCCACCGTGGACCCGTCGGTTTCCATTCGAAGCGACAACGTGCTGTTGGTATCCGCAACGGCCATTTCAAGCAGTTCGGTAGCGACGATCGAAACCGCATGGATGAAGTCGACTCTCGACCACGCCGTCAACCACTGAGCAACTAGCTGCCGGCATCGGTGAATGCTGGTCTTCGTCGCCGGCAATTCGGCGCGGACGCGGCGCCGATACCGGCGCAGTCCGTCGGCGGGCACCTCAGTGATTGCGCACTCAAGTGTTGGGAACACGGGCACATACCGCGTTATGCCGTTTCGGTGCAAAGTATTCTGGACATGATCACGGGCGCATACCAGGCCTATCGGGATATCAGGCCATTCGGCGATCTGCCAACGCGCGCTGGTGAACACGGCCCACGCCGGATCGTCTCGGACGGTGAGGCCGTTTACGTCGACGATGACCCCAAGAGGTTCATCCAACGCCGTTTTGACGATGGCGTCGCGGAGCGGAACGTATGTTGTGCCGTCGAGCAGACCGTCGAGGGTGAGCACTCGGGCGTCCGCGACCGTAGAGCCGATGATGCGGAGCTCGCTGCGCTGGCCGGCCAGGATCCACTCTTCATCCCAAGGCTGCCGCAGCGCCGGACAACTCATCGTTCCACCCGACCAAAACTCAGCTCGAACCTGCCGGTAGCCCCGAAGCTAAGCTACCTAATGACAACCGGGGTTGCCACCGCGGCTGGATAAATTATTTCAGCATTTGGGTGGATCGTACTTCGTACGGCCTGACGGACCTACCCTCGGACCGCCTTCGCCACCCGGTCAGCATGCCCCGCCATACGTCAGTTGTTTGCTGCGGTCGGCGACTACCGGTGTCGCGTGTGGTCCGACGGTTGCCAGTCGGCGACGAGCAAACCGCTCTGCGCTCGCGTCAAATCCGGCCGGCGGCGCGATCACACCTCAGGGCGCTGCGGGAAGCTCGCCTTGATGGCTTGGGCAGTAGACGTCCACTGATGCGATGACGAATCTGACCGCGGTCCTTCTCACACGAGCGGGATAAAGGTGTAAAGCCGGATTGTCCCCATACGCACTGTTCATCTCATCGTTGACTACGGTCTGCACCGAAGCGCCGCCATCGAGTTCGCTACAAATTTGATGGGCGCGGTAGACGATCCCAGGCACGTTATCGATGGCGGGAATCTGTTCTTGTTCGAGCAACGCCAGAAACTGCTGATCCTGAGCCGGGTCGGCACCTGCTGCGCCACCGCAAATAACCGCGGCGGTCAGCACTACCGAAGCGCTAACCAGAGCGTCTGCGAGGCGGGTGATGCCGGTGCGCACGGCAGGATTTCCATTTCTTCTGTGTCACCTGCTCGACATCTCAGTGAATCGACACCAAGCGGCAACAGTGGAGGCGTCTGGCGCCTGCAATGATGGATATCGTAACTGGTTATAGCCGTGAATCACCACTGGGCTTTCGCGCAAACCCGCAGATTAGGGGCGCGGCGCGACGGCATGTAGGCGTATGACCGCATCGAAGCAGAACGGCATAGCGCCGTCGAAGTTGATGGCTACGCGTAGGCGGCGAATACCCGCTGAGTGTGCGGTGATCACCGCCTTAATGAGCACCGCATCGAGCGTGGTGGGTGCGGCACCGTTGCCTGTGACGACGTGGCTCCGATCGGAGCGGGCTCATCTCGCGGTGAGCGAGCCGATGCACCAGATCACTGCGGGCATGCAAAACGGAGCCGCCTGCGCAAACGATTTGTGGAAGCTACCACCGACATCAAACGTGATCGCCGCACCGGCGGCGTGGCATCAATCGGCGCCCGATGAGGCTTTCGCGGCGGGACACAACGGACAGGGCCGGCCGGAATCCGGCGAACACGGCACGGTGCTCACGGCAATGATCTGGCCAGCCCCCATGGGGGACGTGACGCCTCAGCCACAGATCCCGGCACCGACGGTGAAGCCGGTCGCGCCGCCTGTCGAAGCACCGCCACCTCCAGCAGAACAGCCGCCGCCTCCGCCACGACAACGGCAGAGACCCCCACCACAACAGGAGGCGCCCCCAGCACCACAGGAGGCACCCCCAGCACCACAGGAGGCACCCCCACCGCCACAGGAGGCACCTGCGCCAGAACCGGAGGCACCCGCACCACCACAGGAGACACCTCCTCCACCACCATCACAGGCGATACCTCCTTCCCCGCCTCCGGGGCGGGGCCATGTCCAGCTCGCACCGTGAGGCAAGGAACTGGCTCAAGCAGCAGCTGAGCCCGAACCGCCCACCGCTTGCCGCTCAGGCCAGGTGCGCGGACAGCAGCCAGGCCGATACGGACTTACGTCCATTGCCCTCGTCGCGCAGGTCCACAGCCGGAAACTCGGCGACTCTGTCGTCGGGCACGTTGGCATGAATTCTGGCCGGTCGGATCTCGTCGATGACCCAATACTGCGACACCACATCGCGCAACTCATCTTCAGTGACCGCGTTGGGCGGGCCCTCGGGCATGCCCGCCCGATCGAAGACCAGCACGAAGTAGGACGCGCCAGGCGCGGCAGCGCGAACGATCGACCGCTGGTACCCGGCGCGCAGCTCGACGGGCATCGAGTGAAACAGCGTGCTGTCCACGATCGTGTCGAACCGGCCTTCGGAACCGGTCGGATAGCCGGTGAAGTCAGTGATGTCGGCCACCTCGAACGAGGCGTTGGTCAATCCATGATTAGCCGCCTCGACCCTTGCCAACTCGATCGCGGTGGGCGAGGCATCCAGCCCGACGGTGTTGTGCCCCAACGCCGCCAGGTGCAGTGACAGCGCCGCCTCACCGCAGCCGGCGTCCAGCACGTCGCCCTTGATTTTGCCCTGGTCGATGAGCGCCGAGATCTCCGGTTGCGGCTCACCGAGACTCCATGGCGGTCGGCCTTCCCCGAACTGAGGAGCCTCGCCGCGGTAGGCCGGATCGAAATCGAAATCGAACTTCTGCGTTTCAGTCATACCCGAGATATATCAACTCGACTGATATATGTCAAGATGGTTGATATGAGCACGACACAAGACGCGCCACTTGGATACCTGCTACATCAGGTGGTCGCCGCGCTGCGACCGGAGGTGGCCGCGGTGCTGAGTCCGCTAAGTCTGACGCTGCCCGAATTCGTCTGCATGCGAATGCTTTCCATGAGTCCCGGGATGTCCAGCGCGGAACTGTCCCGGCAGGGCAATGTCACACCGCAGGCGATGAACACGGTGTTGCACCGGTTAGAAAACGCACACATAGTGGCCAGGCCCGCATCGGTGCCGTCCGGTCGTGCGCTGCCGGCCACGCTGACCGGAGCGGGCCGGACGTTGTTGAAGCGTGCCGAGGCTGCCGTGCGGGAGGCCGACGCCCGCGTCCTCGGCAAGCTGTCCGCAGCCGATCAGCGCGAGTTCAAACGGATGTTGGCAGCGCTGGGATCTGACTGACCCCGATGGTCCGGCTCCTCAGCAGGCCGCCCCGGCCTGCATCGTCACCGGACGTCCTGGATGCGGGCCCACGGCCGGGCCTCTTCCAGTTCGTAAGCCAATTCCAGTAACCGGACTTCCTGGCCCACGGCAGCGGAGATCATCATGCCCACCGGCAGCCCGTTGGCGGATTCGGCCAGCGGCAACGAGATCGCAGGCTCCCCGGTCACGTTCTGCAGCGGCGTGAACGCCACCCAGTCTTCCAGCCGGCCGATGATCTGCTGGTAGTCGGCGGTGGGGTCGAGGTAACCGATCGGCGGCGTCTCGTCGGCCAGCGTCGGGGTCAGCACCGCGTCATAGGTTCGGGCGAAGCGTGCGGTCTGCCGGCGCGCGCCCCGCAGACGGATAATCGCCAACGGCAGACCGTGCATATTGCGGCGGGCGTGCCGGTCCAGGCCCAGGGTCAGGTTGTCCAGCCGGGTGCGGTCGAACCCGTCGCCGAGCGCGTGCTGGTTGAGGTGGATCTGACCGGTTGCCAGCAGCCCCCAATACAGCAGGAAATCGTCGGCGAAGCTGGACGACACCGGCGGCCGTTCCACGTGGTCGACGCGGTGGCCGAGTTCTTCGAGTAGCGCGGCGGATTTCAGCGTGAGCTCCCGCAGTTCGGCACTGCACTCCCGCAGCGGCGAGCGGGTGATGACTGCTATCCTCAGCCGCTGCTTGCCGGGGTGCTGCACGTCCCCGATCGGCGGCAGCTTCGGTGGGCGCCAGATGCGTTCGGCTTCGCGGTAAAAGGCCGCGGTGTCACGCACCGATCGGGTGAGCACGCCGTTGGCGACGAGGCGAATCGGCATCCGGCTGACTTCCTTGTCCAGCGGCAGCCGGCCGCGAGACGGCTTCAACCCGACAAGTCCGTTGCAGGACGCCGGAATTCGGATCGAGCCGCCGCCGTCGTTAGCGTGTGCGATCGGTACCGCACCGGCGGCGACAAAGGCGCCGGATCCCGACGACGACGCGCCTGCGGTGTGGTCGGTGTCCCACGGGTTGCGGACCGGTCCGAGTCGCGGGTGTTCGGCCGATGCGCTGAATCCGTACTCCGACATTTGCGTTTTGCCCAGCGACGTCATCCCGGTGGCCAGGTACAGCCGCGCGAAGTCGCTGTCGAACTCAGCCGGCCGCGGTGCCCAGGCGTCGGTGCCCCGCATCGTCGGCAGCCCGGCGACGTCGACGTTGTCCTTGACGAAGGTGGGTACGCCGCTGAAAAAGCCAGTGCCGGCCGGTGCCGGCGGCTCAGCCGCTTCGGCGCGGGCTCGGTCGAATGCGCGATACGCCAAGCCGTTCACGGCCGCGTTGACGGCTTCGGTGCGCGCGATCGCCGCCTCGACGACCTCGGCCCGGTCTACCCGACCGGACTTGATGGCATCGACCAGGCCGACCGCGTCGAGCTCGCCGAGTGCATCGTCGCCGAACGCGTGTACGTGTCGCATCTCCGCTGATGCTACTGCTGGCCGACCTCGAACCGGACGAACCGCGTGACGGTGACGCAGGCCTCGTCGAGCAGCGCCTTGACCGTCTTCTTGTTGTCGGACACCGACGGTTGCTCGAGCAACACGACATCTTTGAAGAACCCGTTCAGCCGGCCCTCGACGATCTTGGGCAGCGCCTGTTCGGGTTTGCCTTCCGCGCGCGAGGTCTCCTCGGCGATCCGCCGTTCGCTGGCCACCACGTCGTCGGGCACGTCCTCGCGGCTCAGATAGCGGGCTTTGAGCGCGGCGATCTGCAGCGCGGCTCTGTGCGCGGCCTCTTTTTCAGCGGCGGTTCCGCCGCCCGAGTATTCCACCAGCACACCGACGGCCGGCGGCAGGTCCGCCGAGCGCTTGTGCAAGTAGGTTTCGACGGTGCCGTCGAGGAATGCGACCCGGCGCAGCTCGAGCTTCTCCCCGATCTTGGCCGACAGCTCGGCGATTGCCTGTTCGACGGTTTTGCCACCGGTGGTCACCGCTTTGAGCGCATCGACATCGGCCGCTTTGGCCGCCGCGGCAGCGCTCACCACCTCATCGGCGAGCTTTTGAAACGCCGCGTTCTTGGCGACGAAGTCGGTCTCGCAGTTCAGCTCGATCAGCGCGCCGTCCTTGGCGGCGACCAAACCCTCGGCGGTGGCCCGCTCGGCGCGCTTGCCGACATCCTTGGCGCCCTTGATCCGCAGCGCCTCGACGGCCTTGTCGAAGTCGCCGTCGGTTTCGGCCAGTGCGTTCTTGCAGTCGAGCATGCCGGCGCCGGTCAGCTCGCGAAGCCGCTTGACGTCGGCAGCGGTGTAGTTGGCCATATCAGCCTTCCGTGGAGGTTGATTCGGTTTGGGTTTCGGCGGGCGCCGCGGCTGCGGTCGGCTCGGCGACCGGCGCTGCCGTGGCCGAGGCCAGCAGCTCTTGCTCCCACTCGGCTAGCGGTTCGGCGGCTTCTGCTTCGGGCTTACCGTCGCCGCGGCCAAGACCGGCACGCGCCTGCAGGCCCTCGGCCACCGCCGAGGCGATCACCTTGGTCAGCAGGGCCGCCGAGCGGATCGCGTCGTCGTTGCCCGGAATCGGGTAGTCGACGAGATCGGGGTCGCAGTTGGTGTCGAGGATCGCGATCACCGGGATGCCCAGCTTGCGCGCCTCACCGACGGCGATGTGCTCCTTGTTGGTGTCGACGATCCAGACCGCGGATGGCACCTTCGCCATGTCGCGGATACCGCCCAGGCTGCGCTCTAGTTTGTTCTTCTCGCGGGTCAGCATCAAGATTTCCTTCTTGGTGCGGCCCTCGAACCCGCCGGTCTGCTCCATCGCCTCGAGCTCCTTGAGGCGCTGCAGGCGCTTGTGCACCGTGGAGAAGTTGGTGAGCATGCCGCCCAGCCAGCGCTGGTTGACATACGGCATGCCGACGCGGGTGGCCTCGGCGGCGACGGACTCCTGCGCCTGCTTCTTGGTACCGACAAACAACACCGAGCCGCCATGGGCGACGGTCTCTTTGACGAATTCGTACGCCTTGTCGATGAAGGTCAGCGTCTGCTGCAGATCGATGATGTAGATGCCATTGCGGTCGGTGAAGATGAACCGCTTCATCTTGGGATTCCAGCGACGGGTCTGATGCCCGAAGTGGGTGCCGCTGTCGAGCAGCTGCTTCATGGTTACGACGGCCATGCTTATGCCTTTGTGTGTCGGTTGTCGCCCGGCGTCGGGTGAAGCCGGGCCCTGGCGGCTGCTGCGATGCCGGACCCGTTGTGGAACGGGACCGCCCGGCATGCGGTGCGAACTCCTAGTGGAACGGGAGACGCGGTGCAGACGCGCGAAGTCAGTCCGTTGATACGGGCTGCGGGGAGCAGTTTACACGGTCTCAGCAGGTGCTTTATCCACAGTGCTGGCTGGCTGCATCACCGGTGCCGCGGTGAACTGGGGATATGCGATGGGCGACGGTGATCGTGGCCGCGGCGCTGATCTGGGCGTGCCCGGCCCGCGGTGACGATCCCCGCCTGGATTGGCCGCTGCGGCCCCACCCGGCGGTGGTGCGAAGCTTCGACGCCCCGGCGCCGGACTGGAACCGCGGCCACCGCGGTGTGGACCTGGCGGGTAGGCCTGGCCAACCGGTGTACGCCGCGGGCGCGGGGACGGTGGTGTACACGGGCATGCTGGCCGGCCGCCAGGTGGTGTCGTTGGCGCACCCGGGTGGTTTGCACACCAGCTACGAGCCGGTGCAGGCGTCCGTGCGGGTCGGACAGCCGCTGACCGCCGGGACGGTGATCGGCGAATTGTTGGCCGGCCATCCGGGTTGTCCGGTCGCGGCGTGTCTGCACTGGGGAGCGATGTGGGGGCCGGCCGCTCGTGCGGATTATGTCGATCCGCTGGGGTTGGTGGCGTCCACGCCGATCCGGCTCAAGCCGCTACACGGGTGATGTCGGGCGATGGTCAGGCCCGCGGATGGGCCCGGTCGTGCACCGCCCGCAACCGGGCAACCGTGACGTGGGTGTAGAGCTGGGTGGTGGCCAGGCTGGAATGGCCGAGCAGCTCCTGCACGACCCGTAGGTCAGCCCCGCCCTCGAGCAGGTGGGTGGCCGCGCTGTGTCGCAGCCCATGCGGCCCCATATCGGGTGCGCCGTCCACCGCGGCGACGGTCTGGTGCACAACTGTGCGGGCTTGTCGCACGTCCAGCCGTCGACCCCGCGCGCCCAGCAGCAGCGCCGGCCCGGACTCCGCGGTGACCAGCGCGGGACGCCCGTCGGCCAGCCATCGGCTCAACGCATCGGCGGCCGGTTCCCCGAACGGGGTGGTGCGCTGCTTGTCGCCCTTACCGAGCACGCGCAGCACCCGATGCCCGGTGTCGACGTCGTCGATGTCCAGGCCGCACAGCTCGCTGACTCGAATCCCGGTGGCGTACAACAACTCCACAATCAACCGGTCCCGCAGCGCCAGCGGATCACCTTGCTGGCAGCCGGATTTCGCGGCTGACATGGCGGCCAGGGCCTGGTCTTGTCGCAACACCGCCGGCAGGTTGCGACGCGTCTTCGGCACCTGCAGCCGAGTAGCCGGGTCTTCGCTCAATAGCCCCCGCCGCACCGCCCACGCGGTGAACGCCTTAACCGCCGACGTGCGGCGTGCCAACGTGGTGCGTGCCGCACCGGCGCCTGCCCCGGCGGCCAGCCACGACCGCAACGCCAGCAGGCTCAGGCCACGTAGGCCGGTCCCGGGCGCGCGTTCGTCCAGGAAGGCGAACAACGAGCGCAGGTCGCCCAGGTAAGCGCGACGGGTGTGCGCCGAGCGACCGCGCTGCAGGGCCAGAAAGTCGTCGAACTCGTCGAGGATCGCCTCCACTACCTCACGGTCGCAGACACCGACCGTCTGATTCAGCTGACGCGCCGCAATGTGTCGGGAGTGAGATCAGCCAGTGATGGATACCCGTCGACGGCCATGGTCAGATCGGCTTCGGCCAGCAGAGCGCGCAGCACGTGCACAATACCGTCGGCGCCGCCCAACGCCAGGCCGTAAGCATAGGGGCGCCCGATGCCCACCGCGGTCGCCCCGAGCGCGAGGGCCTTCACGATGTCGGCGCCGCTGCGGATCCCCGAGTCGAACAGCACCGGTAGCCCGTCAGCGGCGTCGACCACGCTCGGCAGGCAGTCCAGCGCGGGCAAGCCGCCGTTGGCCTGCCGGCCGCCGTGGTTGGAGCAGTAGATGCCGTCGACACCGCCGTCCCTGGCGCGCCGCGCATCGTCGGGGTGACAGATGCCCTTGACGAGCAGCGGCAGCTTGGTCAGCGAACGCAGCCACGGAAGGTCGTCCCACGTCAGCGGGTTGCCGAAGACCTGCGCCCAGCGCAGCACGGCGCCCTGCGGGTTCTCTTCGGGCGGTTGCGACAGGCTGGCACGGAATACCGGGTCGCTGGTGTAGTTGCTCAGGCAATGTCCGCGCAACTGGGGGAAGTTCGACGTGCTCAGGTCGCGCGGACGCCAACCGGTAACCCAGGTGTCGAGGGTGACGACGATGCCCTTGAAGCCGGCCGCTTCGGCGCGGTGCACCAGGCTGGCGGCCAGCTCACGGTCGGTCGGCGTGTACAGCTGGAAGAACCCGGGGGTCTGGCCAAACTCGGCAGCGACATCTTCCATCGGGTCGACGGTCAACGTCGAGGCGACCATCGGAACGCCGGTGCGGGCGGCCGCGCGGGCGGTGGCCAGGTCGCCGTGGCCGTCCTGGGCACACAACCCGATGACCCCGATGGGCGCCATGAACACCGGTGTGGGCAGCTTCATCCCGAACAGCTCGACGGACAGGTCGCGTTCCTTGGCGCCGACGAACATCCGCGGGATCAGTCCCCAACCCTGAAAAGCCTCGCAGTTGGCCCGCTGGGTGCGCTCGTCCCCAGCCCCGCCTGCGACGTATGACCACACCGACGGCGGTAGGGCCTTCGCGGCCTTGGCTTCCAGTTCCGCGAACACCATCGGCAGTGACGGCGCCACTCCCGCCAGACCCTGGAAGTAAATCTCGTTTTGATAGTCCCCGAATGCCATGCGATGAGCATGCCAGCCGGTGTTTTGGCTGACGAGCCCCCTAGTAAGCCCCGGCCCCGGCCTCAGCCTCAGCCAGTTCTCTCTTCCACTGCCGGAACGTCTCTTCGGTGCGACCGCGCCGCCAGTAACCCGAGATCGACGCCCACTTCGCATCCACTTCGCGGTCTTTGCGGATATACGGCCGAAGGTTGTGCATGACCACCTGCGCTTCGCCGTGCACGAAGGCGTGCACCTGCCCGGGAAGCCACGGGGCGGACTTGACCGCCTCGATCAACGGCGCGAAGTCGCCGGCCCGGTCCTCGCCGATCAGATCGGCTCGCCCGCCGCGATAAATCCAATCGATCCGGACACCCTGCGGTGCGGTCAGCGGGATTTCGTCTTCGGGCCCGGCGATCTCGATGAACGCCTGGCCAATTGCATTGGCGGGCAACGCTTCCAGCGCAACGCTGATGGCCGGCAGCGCGGTCTCGTCGCCGGCCAGCAAGTGCCAGTCGGCGGCCGGATCCGGGGCGTAGGCGCCACTAGGGCCCATCAGGTACACCGGCTGACCGGGCTCGGCCGTGGCGGCCCACAATCCGGCTGCGCCGTGCTCACCGTGCACGACGACGTCGATGGCGATCTCACGAGCGGCCGGGTCGGCACGACGCACCGTCAAGGTCCGCACCACCGGCTGCTCGGCCGGCGGCAGGTCGGCGAAACTGTCCAGCGTCAGCGGTTGGGGCAGGCTGGCCATATCGACGTCGTCGCCGACGAAAACCAGCTTGACGTAGGAGTCGGTGAACTTGCTGGGCGTGAAGGTGCCGAAGCCGCTGCCGCCGAGGACAACCCGAAACATGTGCGACGTGAGTTCTTCGCGGCGCACCACTTTGAGGGTGTGCACTGGTCGACCGGCCACGTGGTTCCTCCCCTTCACAGCTGACCCCGTCGACTATACGAGCCACCGCCATCACGGCGTTTTGGTGACTTTCAACGGCCGCGGTGTTGCTGTGCGTCGGACGTGGCCCTTCGGAGAGGAAACGACGCGGCGCGCTGCCATCGCCCGGTTACCAGTTCGTGCAGCAGGCTTACCGACGCCGCGGTGGCGCTGATGGGAAGGCCGGCTTGGACCGCAGTTTCGGCAGCCTTCATCTGCTCGGGTAGGCCACCATCTGCGATCGTCAGGTGCGGAACGGGTTCGCCGAACCGACCGCCGTAGGGCGGGTAATCAGTAAATGCTTCGCCGATGCGCCTGGTGAGACTTCTGAACGGGTCGAGCGGGTCCGGAGCCAGCCATAGCACCGTGTCGCCGAACCAGCCGGTCTCGATGAGGTTGTAGCTGAACGCATCGACCGCGGTCAGCAGCTCGCCGAGTCGATCGAGGATCGTGGTGCTGATAAGCGGCGGCGGAGCGAACGGAAAAAGCAGGGTGATATGGGCGGGGACGCCTAAAGCGGCGTGCGGGTCGAGGTCCATCCGCCACTGGCGGACAAGGGGTTCCGCTTCGGGTACCTCGACCAGCAAGGCGCTGCGCAGGTTCGGCTCGGCCATCACCACCATCCAGATCGCAGCGACA
>NZ_JBKQTQ010000280.1:0-4396 GCF_052143115.1 Mycobacterium sp. | reverse complement strand
CAACGTCTACGCTATGAGCCGCGGCGGCCGCGGCTAATTCTGTTGTCTTCACAAACTCCGAACAATGCCGCGGTCACCGCCTCAACCAGCGCAGACACACCGCACACCACGATCTACGGCTGTAGTACTAGGCTTGACCGTGACTGAAAACCAAGTCACCCCAATGAAATTGGCAGGGACTGCCACTTGCACACTCGAAGTCTTCCAAGATACTGACAGGTATGGTGAGGGCTCGTTCGCCTCGTGGCTCCCGACCGAGTTGACGCGCTCGTTAATTAACGCCGAGAGTAGCGCGCTCCTGACCGCCGTTAACGGCACCGGAAATGCGACATTTAATGGGCTCCTAAATGTGAGCGGCACTTTGACTAGAGCAATGGGCACCGATTCGCCACTCGATTGCCTCGCGAAGGCTTACACAGATTTGCGCGTGGGCGCAGCTTTCGCGGATCCCGATCTCGTTCTTATCCACCCGGCAACTTTGGGTGCACTTAGACGGGCTAAGGATGCGGATGGGCGCTACGTCCTCGATTTGCTTGCCGGTCCGCTGAACCTGACCGCCTACGGTCAGCCGTCGACCGCCCCGGCGAATGAGCCGAACCCCTACAGCGTGATTCCTCAAGGCGTCAACGGCCATAGCGGAAACCTGTGGGGCGCGAATATTTTCACCACGACCCAGGTTGCTGCGGGCAAGGCCGTAGTGATGTCGGTGAAGGCCGGCGCGGGCATATTTTGGCAAAGGCTTGGCCTGACCATTTTCTACAACCCGTGGAGCCTCATGACATCGAACGAAATGTTTTGGTTGGCGGAAGAGCGTGTGGCACTTAGTGTTCCGCGCCCGACTGCGATCAACCTCGTCACCGGTCTCCCGACAAGCTAATGATGCCGTTTACGCCTCATCAGGGGGCGCCTCATTTCGGCGCCCAGTTGGAAGAGGACGTAAAACCGATCTCCCCGGTCGTGTTCATTGAGGCCGGGGAAGAGCAGGAGTTGAGCATGGCCGGCAAGGTCATCAAAGAGGCGACAGAGAATCCCGCTGCGCCGCTGAAAGTTAAAGTCAACGCCCCGTATCGCGTCGTACACGAGGGCAAGGGATACACCGACGGTGATGTGTTGGAGATCCCCGACGACGCCGAACACAAGATCTGGCTGCAATCCGGCTGGGTCACAAAGGAGAAATAATGGCTTACCAAAATGGAGTGGTGTCAGTCGGCACCACGGCCACATTAATTGCCACGCCCAGCTCTGCGCCTGATGTCGATGGCATCCTGATCCAGAACCTGGGCGCCGTCACGCTGTATCTGGGGGGTTCCACGGTCACGGCCGGCACGACCGCGACGGGCGGGCTGCAGGTGGCCGCCAACGCGATCGTGAACGTTCCTACGACTGGTGCCTCAAGTGAGGCGTTGTACGGAATCGTGGCCAGCTCGACCGCCAACGTGGCGTTTTTGTACCCCGGCTAAAAACCAGACCTCCCGTGGCCGGCGGCCCTCACTCCGCCCGGCGTGCGGGACGTGGCCCTGGGGCGGGTTACTTGGGCATGAGGAAGCCCGCCCCGGTGGCCCACCAATCAGAGGTGCAAAATGAAACTTCCTGCGCGCCAGTGGATTTCGATCCCCTTCACCGCTCGGCGCGCGGGACAGTGGCGCCGGGGGGCGGGGGTTACGGGCATTTCGCCCGCCCCCCGGTTTCCCCACCAGAGAGGTGAGGTCGCCGCAGGGTGGCGCCACGCCCACACCTATACCCAGAGCGATGCCCTGATAGTGAGTTACAGCTTTTGGGGACTAAAGACCCTTCAGCAGCCGACGCCCGGCGCCCTATCGTCAACCAACCTCCCTAGGCACGGAGCATTCGAGTCCGAGCCGAAACCCTTTTGAGGCTAGCCGGAACGGTGGCCCGCCCGTGACCCCCTCGGGCGGGCCACCTATTTGAGACGACGTGACATGAAGTACCACCACAAAGAGATCAAAAGTGCAGGTGACAAGGGGCGTGCCCTGTCCCTGCAACACCGCAATGAGAAACTGCGCCCCAGTGAGATCTTCGACTGGGACAAAGCCATCGCCCACCTCAAGGTGATGCTGGAGGAGCTTGACAAATCGAGCCGATCATGACCGAAGACCTGCTGTGGCAGAACTGCGGCTTCCGCTGGCGTGACAAACAAAATCCCTGGTCACCTGCGCCGCCCACTCCTCCATCTCGACCACCAGATAGTTCTGTGCGATCAGGTAGGGCGCTGGACGCTCCACGCCAGTCGGCCCGCGGCTAATCGAACTTGATTGTTTTCGCGGCTTCCTCTCTCCTGGTGCGCTCTGCCTGGCGGGCGCCCTCTTTGTCGTCCGCTGAGCGCTGCGCTTCAGCGGCGTGCTTCCGGTACTCCTCGCCCTCGGCGGCGATCCTGGAGACGATCTCTTTAAAGGAGTCCTGATGCTGTCCGACCTTCTCGATCGTGGTCTGGGCGACAACCAAGTGCTTCTGATCGTCAGCTACATGGACCCAGCCGGCCGGGCTCTTAGCCGCTACCCCCAGCGCCGCGGAGGCGTCTTGCTCGCCAGCCGTGAGCTTGCGGCATAACGGAAGGTACACGTCGTAAGACTGCGCATCCGTCTCCTCGACTCGAGGAGTCCCGATGAGCTTTAACACCTCGACAGGCGGCGCCAAGTCAGGTGGTCGCAGAACTCGCGCCATGTGTCCGACCTCCCTCGCAACATTGCGGCTAACTCAACCGTAGCCGAACCGCCGTCCCTGAAAGCACACCAAAAATTCGGCCCGCCACATGGAGAGGGTGTGGCGGGCCGATAGCTATTCAGACGTGAACTAGGACGATCCGGTTCCCCCGTCGCCAGCCTCCAGCTCGCCGACGTACTCGCCGTGCCCCGCGGCTGTGCGCTAACACAGCAACCCTCAGCGATTGCGACCGCCCCGCTGGACCAGCCAGAGGGTTAACGCGACGGAGGCGAACACGGCGATGCTGAGCAGGATGGCGGTTGTCATCGCACTAATCTATCGGTGAGCAAGGAGCAAGCCGCTCGTCGAGCAATTCATCGATCTGACGACTCGACGGCTCGCCGCCATGCTCGCGGGTTGAGCGCCGCACCGCGGCTAGCAGCCGTAGTTCGGAGTCGATGGTCTCCAGGTCGCGCATAGGCGATAGCGTGAATGCCCGGCCGGCGCAGCGCAATTCAGCTCGGCCAGGTGCTCGACGGCTGCCCGGTGGACGGCGGCTGCACCGGCCTGATCGCCTACGCCCGCATGGCCCAGCACCTCGACGCTGGCCGAGCACCTCGACGCCCTCGACGACGCCGAGCACCTGGCCGCCGCCGGAGTGCTGGTCGGGTCTTAGCCCGTCTCAGCCGCCCCCGCCCCCGCCGCCACTGGCATCCGTGCCATAACCCCACCAGTCCTGGGGGGTGTAGCCATAATTTGACTGCCATGGGGCCGGTGGTGGCGGTGGCGGCTCTGGCGCATTGGTGGGTGGATCCGCTGGCAGCGGCGCCGGAAGCACCTTCGACGCGCCACCGAGATCGGGTGCGGCATACGCCGGGAGGCTGACAGCGGCCATGGGTATGCCGATCAGCACCCCCGCCACCGCGACCTTCGTGATGCTGCTGCGGACGCCGGATGACCGTGTCCAAGTCATAGTTCACTCCCTTCACCGGGTCCCCGAATAACAATCCTTCGTCGGGCCCCGGATAGCTAATGTTTCCACTTAATTCATCCCTGATTCATCCCTGCGATAGATGTTCATCAAGGCGTAACACGAGGTCACCGAGCAGCACACCTATGAGCCGCATCGATCAGGTAATGGACGGTGCCGCGGCGGGGGCACACACTTCTTCGTCGCCGGTCAGGCCGGCGGGGACGATCTCGCCGGTCATGGCCGGACCAACTGTCTTGAATAGGTCTTGAAACTGCGCTGAATCGGCATTTTCGCAGCTCAAACGTGGTGCGCGGTACTGGGATTGAACCAGTTCATGGCGAACGGCGTCGCGGTATCCAGGAGCAAAGGGGTGGAGACAGTCAACGCCGGTTTGTGACAGCCCATAAGGGTGTATTTAGTCGTACATTCTTCGGTACTGGCGTCGCGCCGCGATAGGGAACACTCACTCCAAGATATTTGGCACCCCACCGCACATCGGCCGCCTGCGCCAACAGCGGATATGCACAGCGCATCCCGCGCCCTAGTGCGCGACTACCTGGACTGAGCGCCACCAGAAGTCGTCCCGACTGGGGCCACTTTGGCGCGAAGATTCGACATTACCCGCGTCGGACCCGTGAAGCATCCCGGGTTTCATGCACCCTCGGGGTTCTGTGAGCCGGCCGGTTGGTCGGTCACGTGCTGGGAATAGTACTGGGCTTCGGCTTCGGCGGGTGGGACTCGGCCGAGGCGGTGCATGAGGCG
>NZ_JBKQTQ010000279.1:0-3046 GCF_052143115.1 Mycobacterium sp. | reverse complement strand
GCCCCGATGTTCATGGCGAAGATGCGGTCGGTGTACCCGCACGACGAGGTCTTCGGCCAGTACTGCACGGTCAACGACTACGTCGACTGCCCACCCGACGAGCTGTTCGAATACTTGGCCCACACCCAAAGCCTCGAGGAGTGGACCTATACCCTGCGTGACTTCACCCCCACTGAGGAGTCCGGGCTGTGGCTGGCCTACGACCGGTTGCTGCCGGACACCGAGATCTACACCCGCACGGTGGCCAACGCCGAGTCGCGCACTGTCGACTACCACTGCGCCTGGGACCAGGGCAAGCACCTGTGGATGATCTACGTAATGCGGGTCCTCGACGCGCAGGTGGTGCTCGGCAAGCCCGGTTCCGTTGTGCTGTGGACCAATTGCCGTCACCCGTTCTACAACCACAACCCGTATCCGGAGGCCTCGCCGCCAGAGCGCTCGGGCTGGGTGGGCGACTTTTGGGACTTGTTCGGTGCCGGTCATGGGCTGGAGCTGAACAACCTCAAGACCATCGCCGAATACCGCCACCGTAACGGACTGCCGGTCACGCCGGCCTGGATGAGTACATCATGAACCAACCCACCGTTAGCCTGACCGACGTTTCCAGCTATCTGCCCGGCGAACCTGTCGGCGCCGACTACTACGCGCAGTTCGCTGGCTCGGACGACCTGGCGGCCAACCTGATGTTCCGCGCGCCCAAGTTCCGCCATCACGTCGGGCCGGACGAAACCGCGATCGACATGGTCGAGCGAGCCGCACAGGGCCTGATCGAACGGCACGGCCGGGACGTCATTGCTAACGTCGACGTGCTGATCACCCACGCCCAAATGCCCGACGTGCCGTTCTACGGCGGGGGCGGCGGCATCGCGCACCGCTTGGGCATGCGTCCTAACTGGGTGCTGGATCTGCACAACGGCGGGTGCGCGGCGTTCGTGCTGGGTCTCAAAGTGGCCCGTCAACTGCTCGCGTCCGGACAAGGGCGCACAGCGCTGATCGCGGTCGCCCAGAACGCGGCGGGCCAGATTTTCGACCAGCCCGGGGTACGCCGCAAGGCGCAGTCGTCCGTGCCCGGTGACGGCGCCGCGGTTGGACTAGTCACTGTGTCGGACGAGTCTCCGATACTCGACATCGAGTGCCGCACCTACGGCGAATACGCCGGCGACATGACGCTCGTTATCGACCCGCTCCGCAAATGGTGGCAGCCCGGCCCCGGTGAGGCTTGCATCGGGTTCACCGAAACCAACATCGCCAAGGTGCTCGCTCGCGGCAACCAGCAGGTCCCCGAAGTGGCGCTTGCCGTGTGTGATCGAATCGGCCTGTCGTCCAAGGATATCGACCTGCTGGTCACCAATCAGCCAAACCGGGTGTTCCTGCACAACTGGCGCGAAGCGCTCGAGGTGCCCGAATCGAGACACCTCGATACTTTCGACGAATGCGGCAACCTGTTCGGCGCCGCCATTCCGATCAACCTGGATCATGCGATATCTGAGGGTCAGGTCAAGGCCGGCGACATCGTGATGATGGCCGCTTTCGCGCACGCCGGCGACTTCGCGGGTGCGGCGGCGGTCCGCTGGGGCGGACGAAGCTGATGCTACCCCTGCTAGCGGCGAACCCTGCCACCGCGGAGATCCTCGACGCGCTGCCCAACGCGACCGATCCATTCGCATTGTCGCTCAACGAGAACCCGTTTCCGCCGCTGCCGGCGGTGCGCTCGGCACTGATCCGGTCGATCGATGTCGCCAACCGCTATCCGGAGTTCCTGCCCGAACGGCTGCGCCGTTTGATCGCCGGTCACATCGGGGTCTCCCACGAGCAGGTCGTGCTGGGAGCGGGTGCGAGCGGGGTGGTAATGCAGGTCCTGCATGCGGTGACGCGGCCCGGTGATCGGATTGTGTTCAGCGAGCCCACTTTCGACGGGTACCCGATTTTCGCCCAGATGGCTCGCCTGACGTCGGTCACTGTCCCGCTCGACGAGCGCGGCCACCACGACCTGGAGGCAATGGCCGAGGCGGCGGCGGACGCCAGGGTGGTCGTACTATGCCGACCGCACAACCCGACCGGCACCGTGGAGCCTGTCGCCGATGTGCAGCGATTCCTGCGGCGTGTGCCGGATGACACCGTCGTCCTCCTCGACGAGGCCTACATCGAGTTCGTCGCCCCCCAGCACCGTATCGACGGACCGGACCTGGTCCGGCAGCCTCCGAATGTCATTGTGCTGCGGACGTTCTCTAAGGCCTACGGGCTTGCCGGGTTGCGGATCGGGTACGGTTTCGGATCGCCGGACCTAGCTAGAATACTGTGGGGGATGCAATTGCCGTTTGGCATGGGCATCACCAGCTTGGCCGCAGTGGCGGCGTCCTACGACGCCGAAGACCAGTTGCGACAACGCATTCTGCGAATCACCGGTGAGCGGGATTACCTGTGCCGGCGCCTTCGGGCAATGGGTGTATACACCACCGACGGGCACGCGAACTTCGCTTACCTGCCGGCCATCGGACGACCCTGGCGAGAGGTATTCGCCGACACCGGGCTGAAGGCCCGCTACTACCCTGACGGCGCCGCTCGGATCACCGTTGGGAGCCGCGCGTCCTCCCAAGCGGTGCTGACCGCAGTGGCAAAGCGGCGGGCTGACCAAATCGCGTCCTGAAGTGCGGTAAGAAAACCGGCGCGACCCGATCACGGTGAGGTCCGGATGGGTTTTGTTACCGCACAAGCGGATTAGCGCAGGCGCTGGGGCGCTGACGATATTGCTTTGGGCGGCTGATGCCTAATTGTTGCTGCGCCGTTTCAGTCTGGCAGCGCGTCGTCGGGCGACATTGTCTGGCGCCGGTGAACTTCTCGTCGAAGCCCTGCGTGGTAACAGTAGGAGGTTTGAGATGAATCCGTTTCTGATGGTCTACTTTTCAGCCGGAATGTCGTTCGCTGGATTTGGCCTGCTGAAGCTGCAAGCGCGACTTGAGCAATGGGCTTACCAACGGCACGCAGAGGACTGAAGTGCGTTCCGCGAACCTGATGTCAATGCCCACCGCGCCGTCGACCCGGTCGC
>NZ_JBKQTQ010000278.1:0-25119 GCF_052143115.1 Mycobacterium sp. | reverse complement strand
GCATCGTCATGCCCTTCACCTACGCCCTGCACCGCCGGCCGGACCTCTACCCCGAGCCCGACCGATTCCAGCCGGAGCGCTTCATCGGCACACGACCCGGGACCTATGAGTGGATCCCGTTCGGGGGAGGCACACGCCGTTGCCTCGGCGCGTCCTTCGCGCTGTTCGAGGTCCGCGTGATCCTGCGGACGATCCTTCGCCACGCACGCTTCCGCGTGGCGGCCACCCCCGTCGAATCGGCGGTGCGGATGAACATCTCGCTTGTCCCCAAGCACGGCGGACGCGTTGTCCTCGACCGGGCTTGACCTGTCATATCGTTGGCCTGTGCCAGACCAGGATTCCGACGAAGCCGGGGAACGGATCGTCGAAGCCGCGCTTGCATGCTTCGCCGAACTTGGGATCCGTCGGACCTCGATGGACGACATCGCCCGCGCGGCAGGAGTCGGGCGCACGACGGTATTCCGGCGCTTCGACAGCAAGGACCGGCTCGTGCAGACCGTCATGCTCCGGGTTGTCGGACAGGCGACCGAGCGCGTCCAGGCGGTGTTCGAGAGCGCGCGCGACCTTGAGACCGGGCTTACCGAGGCGCTCGTCGTAGCGGTGAAAGAACTACGTGACCACCCCCTATTCGCGAAGGTGCTGAGGATCGAACCCGAGTCGTTCCTGCGAACGCTCACAACCGACGGCGCGAGCGTGATCGCGGTCGTGCGGCGCTCCATCGCGGACTGGCTCGGCGCCAGCGGCGGTGGGCCGCTCAGCGACGAGGACGCCGAGATGGTGGCTGAGGGGATTACGCGCCTGGGGGTGTCGCTGATCCTCACACCGGAGGGCCCGATCCCGCTCGACAACGACGAAGGCTTGCGCGCGTACTTTGCGCGTTACCTCGTTCCCGGCATCGTGCGGCTCGCAGCGTCGTAAGAAACTACGACAGACACTTCGCGTTCCGTCTGAAGGAGCGGCGCTCAGGCCAGGCGAGCCTGCCCGCTCGACTTCGCGGAGCACGGCATCGCGCGCCCACGCGTAGTCGGGCTTTCCGTTGGCGGCGCGCTTGATTGCGTCGACCTGGACAACGACGCGCGGGCGCTTGTATCCCGCCAACCCCGCGTGTGGAGACGGCCATCGAGGCGATCAGCGGGCGCGCGACGGGGTCGCCCTACTCGGTGAGATATCGCTGCATGGCGTGGTCACACACGCTGAGCACGCCATCGTTGATACTGCCGCCGGCCTGCTCGTCCACGCGCTTGACCTCGGACAGCGGAAGATCGAAGATCGCGAAGCTGCGCGCTGGCGACTGCCGCATGGTGGCGGAGGCCAGGCGGGGCGCGCTGAATGGCAGTTCCCCACGTCGCCAACGTCTGCGCGACATCTCTGACGCCGTCGTCGAGGGGAACGGGGTGCGCTTTCTCGCTGCGGCTGAACCTCGGTGCGGGTCGGGCTGCAGCACGTCGCCGACCTCCACGAATGTGCCGTGGCCTTGTTGTGTGGGTATTCGTGGGGTTGCCATGGTGACAGCACGGGAGAGACGCAGGCGTCGGAGTCTGCGAAGATTTCGGTGCGCGGGCCGGCGGAATGGTCGTTCGCTTTGGACACGCTCGAGCTATGGCCAGCTGTGCATCAGATCGGGACTGTCACGGAATACTGGTCGCGCAGCACCCGCTTGAGGATCTTGCCCGTCGGGTTGTGTGGAATGGCCTCGGCGAAGATCACCTTTTTCGGCAACTTGTAGCGCGCGAGTCTTGTTTCGCAGAACTCGACGATTTGTTGCGCGCTGACCTCGCTCTGGTCGGCAACGACGACGGCGCAGGCGATCTCGCCCCACTTCTCGTCGGTCAAGCCGATGACCGCCACCTCACTGACGCCGGGAATGCCGATGATCACGCTCTCGATCTCCGCCGGGTAGATGTTCTCGCCGCCGGAAATGATCATGTCCTTCAGACGATCCTTGATGTAGAGATAACCCTCATCATCAATTTCGCCGATGTCGCCGGTACGGAACCAACCGTTATCGAAAGCGCCGCGTGTGGCATCCGGGCGATTCCAATATTCCTTGAGTAGGAAGTCGGACTTGATCACGACTTCGCCTTCCCCGCGTTCGCTGATCACGCCATCGTCACTGCGCACGCGAACGTCTGCGAACATGCAGGCGCGTCCGGCCGAGCCGACCTTGCGCAGGGCGTCTTCGCCGAGCAGCACGGTGCCGCCACCGCACGATTCGGTGAGCGCATAGCCCTGCACGACCTGCATGTTCTTGGCGGCATACATCTTGATCAAGGCCTCGGGCATGGGCGCACCGCCGGTGATGAAGTAGCGGAAGTCGGGCGCGTCGAGTTCGGCGAACTGGGGCACCTGGCGCATGAAGTTCAGGATCGCCGGCACGGCACCACCAATGGAAACCTGTTCATCGACGATCAGCGACCACACCTTCATCGGATCAAACTGCGGCATCGAGATCAGGCTGATGCCGCGCATGGCGCAAAAGAGGACCGTCGTCAGTGCCGCCACGTGGAACATCGGCAGGGGTAGCAGTACGCGGTCCTTGTAGCGCACATCGACCGTCAGTGACCATGAACTCGCCGCCGAGTGCACTGAGTCGTGGGTATGCACCACTCCTTTTGGCTGTCCGGTGGTGCCCGACGTGTACATGATGAACAGGTTGTCCGATCCACCGTGTTCGCCGGCCGGTTCGTGGGCATCTGCGCCCTTCAGGCGTTCGCCGAGAGAGTCAGTGCTGCCCCCTGCCGGTACCCAGTCGCTGACGGTGCAGGAAGAGTCGGTATCCGCCTTGATGGCGTCAACTACCGTCGCCAACGCTTCACCGTAGATCACTACTTTGCTGCCGCTGTCGGACAGAATGAAATCCACCTCAGGCGCCGCAAGGCGTGTGTTGAGGGGGACCGCCACGGCCCCGATCTTGGCTGCGCCATAGAACAGGCAGCAGAACTCGACACAATTGGGCATCAATAACGCCACCCGGTCACCCTCGCCGACCCCGAGCGAGGTCAGCACGCTGGCGCATTGGTTGGCCAGCGCGTTCATCTGTGTGTAGTCCATCCGCACGTTGGCGGATGGCTCGACGTAGGCCTCGAGCCGCGGAGAAACGGTTGCGCGTTGTCTGAGCATGGAGCCAATGTTCTTCATGGGGTTCTCGACTTCGATATCGTGTGGTTGACGTTCTGATCACGCAAGCTTGGGCGGCGACCTGCCGTTGTGGGACTCGTTGCGCCAGCGTCGATTTGGAGCGCCCGGAATGCCCGCTCAATGAGTTCGGCAAGGCGGAAGGGTTCGTGCACGGCTTCCGGCGCTGCGCCGATGGCGAGGCAGATGTCGGTGTTCACGCTTGCGAAGCTGACGTTGAGTCCGGCGCCGGGCGGCAGGATGGGCAGGCCGGTGAACGCGACCATCGGCGCACCGGCGAGGTAGAGCTGCTCGGTCGGCCCTTTCATGTTCGATATCACCAGGTTGGCGCTCGGCACCTTTCCGAACCAGGGCAGGGTATCCGACATGGTCAGGCTGCTAGCCAGCAACAGCGCGTAGGCCTGGCGCGACGTCGTTTGCATGCCGCGCCCTTTGTCCTTTGCACTCGTTGTCGCTGTGTTTATTTCCTTAAGGCGCTCAATGGGACTCGCCTCGGGTGCACCCATGGGGATCAGTTCGGCGCTCACCTGATTACCCCCTCCCCCGGCCGATTCGTCACGCAGCGACATGGGCATGAAGGCCACCAAAGGCTTGTCGCTCGGAACCTGGTGTTCGCCAAGGTAGTGATGTAGGGCATCGTCGATGATGGTCATGACCACATCGTTGACGGAGGTGTCGGTCGCCTTGGCCACGGCCTTTACGTCGGCAAGCGGCAACTCTATGTTCGCGTAGGCGCGCGCCGCCGATTTCGCCGTGTTATTGAAGAGCGTCCGTCGCGCGGTGAAGGGCAGCGACGCCCTTCGCGGCTTCAGGTTCAGTAATTGCGCGCCAAGGTCTACCACGTCATTACCCACGCCGATAGCATCTGCCGGCAGCTTGGTCAGTCCCCTGAGCATGCCTTGCAGTCGCTCTATTTGCGAAACGCTGGGGCGCGACCGGCGTGGCTTGTCGGCGCTCTCAAAAGCCATCCAGGGACCGGCCAGCGTCTTGTTACGTGGTGAATCGCTCAGGAAGTTGCGCATCACGCGCAGCCCGCCTTCACCGTCGATGAGCGAGTGGTGCACTTTGAGCACGACAGCGATCCGGCCATTCTCGATACCGTCGATGATGTAGCACTCCCAGAGCGGGTGCCCCCGGTCGAGCAGGCTGGTGTTCAGGAAGGAGACCGTCTCGTAAAACTGCTGCATGGAACCCGGCGCCGGCAAATCAATCTGCCGGATGTGATTCCGCATGTCCGGCTCGACGGTTTCCCACGCCGCGACATCCTTGCCCAGCCATTTGAGCTTGTAATTGAAGGGCTTGACCGCCTGGCTGTGCCGATAGGCGTCGAACAGGCGCGGCCCGAAAGAAGACTGCTGTCCCTTCGGTTTTTGGAAAATCGTCATGGCAGCCATGTGAAATGGCCGGTTGGGCCTCTCCAGCAGCAAGAATGACAGGTCCATCGGGGCGATCCGGGTCATGGCAGTCCTTATTGTTTGACGAGTGCTACAAGAGCATTCAGGCCGGTGAAACTGCTGGTGTGGGCGGTGTATTCAGGACTGACGGTGCGCGAAGTCCGGAACCGCTTGCCCTCGGGCGGATCGAACAACATCAGTGCGCCGGCGTGCCTGTGGTCGAAGGTGCGGAGGAGAGGGTGGATGTGGCCTGCGCGCGGGCGACCGCGAGCAGCTCGTCGAGCGAGGTCCGGAAGCCGCGGACCAGCTCCCACGTGTCGGGAACTGCGACGGCGTCTGCAAGGACGCACAGGTTGAACTGGTCGCAGTAGCTCCAGACGGTCATGTTGAGCGTCGCGCCGTGGGAGATCTGCCCGGTGGAGAACCACCGATCGACGCGCCACCGGCCGAGGTAGCGCGGCTCACGCGGCCCCGGCACGTTGGACACGACCACGTTCTTGAACGTGTCGAAGCGGCCCTTGGTCCGCGCATTGACACGGGCAAGGCTCGAGATGAGGCGTTCGGGCAGGAGCTCGATCAGCGCGGCGATGTCGGTGTCCTTGGTCTGTGCGAAGTGCTGCTTTGTCGCCTCGGCGGCAACGCTTGTCGCGCGCAACCGCTCAAGCGGGTCGGCGATCTGGGCGTGCAGCCAGACGTAGTCGACCGACGAGTAGTTGCCCGGGTGGGCGCGCTCGGCCGCCGGAGTGACCGCGAGCGGCATCGTGGCCACCATCGCTTCGTCGGGAGGTGAGCCGGAACGCTCGACGTAGCGGCGAATGCTACCCGCGACACACGCCATGAAGACGTCGTTGATGGTAACGCCGAGCGTTTTGTTCACCTCGCGAACGTCGGCGAGCGGGAACGTCTCGCAGGAAAACCGCCGGCTGCGCGACAGCCCGCACTGGAACGGGCCCGGCGGCGTGGAGCTGTCGAACGCGGACGGGACGCGCCGCTCGCCATCTTTAGCGAACTCCCGCTCGATGCGCACCCGATCGCGCACGGCCCGCGCGGTCGGCGCGACCCGGCGGAGCCTGGAGGGCAGGTCTCGTAGCGCCCAACCCAGTCGCTGCCTTGTCGACGGCAGCGGTTGCGGAGCCCACGTCGGCGGAACTACCGCAGCATCGTCGGGCGTGTCGTTGTAGAACGCGGCGAGCATGTCCAGCACGCCGACGCCGTCCGAGTAGGCATGGTGCAGCAGCGTCACGAGTGCGACGTGGCCGCCTTCGAGGCCCTCGACGACCCAGACTTGCCACAGCGGCCGGTCGCGATCCAGCGGGTGGGCGTAAATCTGCTCGACGAGCTCGCAGAACTCCTCCATCCCGCCGGGAGCGGGACACACGACCCGGCGCACGTGCGCGTCGAGATCGAATTCAGGGTCCTCGACCCAGATCGGGTGATGCAGGCCCAGCGGCGTCGGCAGGTACCGCAGACGGAAGACCGGAAGCAGGTGGGCGCGCTCCTCGAACATCCGCCGCGCCTTGGGCCACGACCAGCCGTTGGGATCCGTCGACGGGTCGAGCACGCTGATCTTGAGCGTGTGGTTGTAGGCGCTGCCGCCATCGAGGTACAGCATCAGTGCATCGACACCGTTGAGTCTTCTCATCGCGTTCGAGCCTCCTCGCACAGCTTCGCTACGAGGACGCTAGGCGCTTGATGACGCAGTGTCAATAAACCTCCGGATTCTTATTGACACCGCGTCGTTAACGGCTTAGCATCCGCGGCCATGGCACCCTCCACGAAGAAGCCGACCGACGCACAGACACCCGACACAGGCCTCACGGTGGCCGTGACCGGGCCCACCGGAGAGATCGGGCGCTCGCTGCTTGCCGCCCTGGAACGCTCGGATCAGGTCAAGCGTGTGCTGGGCATGGCGCGACGGCCGTTCGACCCGGCAGCGCACGGCTGGACGAAGGTCGAGTATCGCCGCGGTGACGTGCTGGACCGTTCGACGGTCGACGAGCTCGTCGCCGGCGCGGACGTCGTGGTGCATCTCGCGTTCATCATCTTTGGCGATCGCGAGGAGACCCGGAAGGTCAACCTGCAGGGCAGCCGCAACGTGTTCGAGGCGTCGGTCGCGGCGGGCCCGCGTCGACTGGTCCACACGTCATCAGTGGCGGCCTACGGCTTTCACCCCGACAATCCCGAGGTTCTGACCGAGGACGTCGTGATACGGGGAACGGACGAGTTCTACTACTCGGCGCAGAAGGCCGAGCTCGAGGCGCTGTTCCACGAGCTGGTCGACGACGCCGGCATCGAAGAGTACATCTTCCGGCCGTGCATTGTCGGGGGACGCGACGCGCCGGCACTGATCAACGACCTCGTCCGGCGCGTCCAGGTCGGCGGGCGCCTGCCGCTGGAACGAGACCTCCTCCGGGTCATTCCGGGTGCATCTCCGGTGATACCGGAGACCGGGATCTCAATCCAGCCGGTGCACCACGACGACTGCGCCGATGCCCTCGTCGCCGCGATCGAGGGCCGCGGAGCCCCGGGCGTCTACAACCTCGCGGGAGACGGCATGGTCACGATGACGGATATCGCGCGCGAGCTCGGCTGGCGGACGGTCCCATTGCCGGGCCTGGCCGTCAAGGCGGCGGCCGAGTTCGTGACGCGGCTCGGGAGCCTTCTCCCGCAGGAGCTCGCCTGGGTCAACGTCGCACGGCGATCCCAGACCATGGACACCGAAAAGGCGCACCGCGAGCTCGGCTGGCGCCCGCGCCACGACGCGGAGCAGACCATGCGCGAGACGATCGCAGGTGCAAAGGCCGCCGGGACCGTGTGGTCACATCGGTGAAATCGATGACCGCGAAGCGGCGCATACGACGCAAGCCTGAGGACGCCGAGCGCGAGATCCTCGACGCGGCGGAGGCGCTGCTTAAGGAGATCCGGTTCCGTGACCTCACGGTCGATGCCGTCACGGCGGCCGCGAACATGCGGCGGTCGAATTTCTACAACTACTTCAAGGACCGCAACGAACTGGTCATGCGCCTCGTCGATCGGGTCGCGGGGGAGATGTTCGCCGCCACGCGAGCCTGGCTCGAAAGCGAGAACCCAGATCGCGTCGCCGCCTTGCGGCAAGGGTTGCTCGACGTCGTCCGGATCTGGAGCCGGCACGCTGACGTGCTGGCGGCGATGAACGAGGCCTCCCATCACGACGAGGTTGCTCAGCGGTACTTCCGCGGCGGGATCGTCCAGGAGTACATCGATCAGATCGCCAAGCTCATCCGCCGCGAGAAGCGTCAGGGCCTCACGAAAGTCGCGAGTCCTGCCGAGGTCGCACGCGCGCTGATCCTCCTCACCGTCAACTACATGACGGAGCGCGTCACAATGGACCACGCCCGCCCGGAAGCGGTCACGTCCGTGCTGGCAGAGATCTGGGGCGCCACGCTTTATCCCGGCGCCACCTGAGCGCAGTGCAACGACCCCAAGCTCGGGCCGCTCACCGATGCCGGCGAGGGGCCCATACACGCCAACAGGTACGCCTTAGGACGCTGTTCACAACAGTGGTTCCGCCATCACCCGCCCCCCAGCGCGCGCTGTTCACGGGCGGCCTTTTCGGACACCCACACATCATGAACATTTTGCAGGTGGGTGTGTTGGCGAGTGGCCGGCCCTTCATCGTGATGCCGTACCGCGCGAAGGATTCGTCATTGTCCAGTGCAGCCAGAATCCGATGTGACCAGCGTGAATGCCGTTTCGAAGCAGTCTGTTCGATCTGACTGGCGGAAGGTCGCCGGTTCGACCCGGGCCCGGCCACAGTAGGTTCTCCTCCTACTCGTCCTCGCCGAATTGTGGTTTCCGGCCCTATCCCTCTAGCATCGGTGAACGATCACGCCGCGGATGTTCTTACCGTCCCGCAGGTCTTGGTAGCCCTGGTTCACCTCCTCGAGGGTGTAGGTGCGAGTCACGAGTTCGTCCAGCTTCAGCTGACCGGCGTCGTAGAGCCGCAGCAGCCGCACGATGTCGTACTGCGGATTGGATGAACCGAACAGCGACCCTTTGATCGTCTTCTCGTGCAGCGTCAGGTCGGTTCCGGAGACGTGCACGGTGAGCTTGGCTGGGTCTGCCAACCCGGTGATGACGACGGTGCCGCCCTTGCCGATCACCGCGGTCGCCGCCGAGACAACCTCTTCTTCGACGGTGCCCACCAGGATCAGCGCCGCGTCGGCGCCCTGCCCCCAGGTGAGCTCGTCGACCTTCTTCGCGGCGCTGGCGGCATCGGCGAAGGCATGGGTGGCGCCGAACTTGAGCGCGGTCTCGCGCTTGAGTGCTACCGGGTCCACGACCACTACGTACTTACAGCCGGCGGAGATCGCGCCCTGGACCGCGTTGATGCCCAGGCCTCCGACGCCGTAGATGACGGCCGTGTCGCCCGCCCGGAGGTTTCCGGCATTGACCGCGGTACCCCAGCCGGACGGTACACCGCAGCCGACCAGCACCGCAGTCTCCAGCGGCAGCCATTCGTCCACTTTCACTACCGAGTGTTGCGAGATGGTGGCCCGCTCGGCGAATGTGCCGAGCATGCACATTGCACCGAAATCCATTCCGTTGGAATGGAATCGGAAGCTGCCGTCCGGCATGCAGCCATCCAGGATAGTGGCACCCATATCGCAGAGGTTCTGCCGGCCGGTCGAGCAGTAGCGGCAGGTCCCGCAGTTCGGGATGAAGCTGCACACCACGTGGTCGCCAGGCTTGACCTTGGTGACGCCGGGGCCTACCTCCTCGATAACCCCGGATCCCTCATGGCCACCCACGATCGGGTACCGCGGTGGCAGGTCGCCGTCGGTGAGGTGCAGGTCCGAATGGCACAGTCCTGCGGCGGTGTACTTGATCAGCACCTCGCCAGAACCTGGCCCGTCGAGATTCAGCTCCATCAGTTCGAACGGCTTGCCCGCCTCAAGCAGTACTGCAGCAGTGGTTTTCATTGTGCTGTCCCTTTCTAGACCGCGATGCGGTTACTTCGTCCACGGGAAGAATTTCGCCACGCCCGCGGCAACGATCCGCTGATAGGACGGGCCGATGATTCGAGCGAGCACATCGACGGCCTTGGCCTCCCAGCCGATCACTACCCGGGGGTGGCCCTTGCGGACTCCGTTGACAATCGTCTCGGCGGCCATTTCCGGCGAATGGATTAGCAGCCACTTGTCGAAGAACTCCGCAAGAGTCTGCGCATTCTGGCCGTCGGCGACGGTGGCGTTGCGGGCGACTGCGGTCTTGATGCCGCCAGGATGCACGCATGTCACCTTGACCGGGTGCTTGGCGACCAGCATCTCTTGGCGCAACGCCTCGGTGAAGCCGCGCACGGCGAACTTGGCGGCGTTGTAGGCGCTTTGGCCGGGCACTGCGATCAGCCCGAACAAGCTGGAGATGTTGATGATGTGCCCATCGCCGGACGCGATCACATGCGGCAAAAAGGCTTTGGTCCCATTGACGACGCCCCAGAAGTCGACGTCCATGATCCGCTCGATGTCCTTGAACTCGGACTTCTCGACGTCACCGTTGTAGGCGATGCCGGCGTTGTTGTAGACCTGGTTCACTGTGCCGAAGTGTGCGACGACCGCGTCGGCGTAGGCCAGCACGGCCTCTCTCTCGGCGACGTCGAGTCGATCGGACTTCACGTGCGCGCCGAGTGCCTCGGCCTGGCGCACGGTTTCGGCAAGTCCGTCGGTGTCGATGTCGGAGAGCGCGAGCTGTGCGCCCTTCGTCGCGAGATTGAGGGCCAGTGCTCTGCCAATGCCGGAGCCGGCGCCGGTGATGACGGCGACTTTGCCTTCGAATGAGCTCATTGGGTTGCGACCTTTGCATTGTTGTTGTGGATATCGTTGATTTCGGTGGGCATACGTAGGTGGCTGCGCAGTTTCGCACCAAGGTCGGCGACCGCTTCGGCTGCTTCGGGGAGCAGACTGACCTGAAGGTGGAAGTCGTGCCACAGGTTGTCGAACCGCCGGTGGTCGAGCAGGCCCGTTGTCGTAGCGGCACAGGCGGTTTCGATCTTGTCCGCGTCGACGGAGATCGGATCGTCGCCAGCGGTCTGCATGACGATCGGCGGCAGGCCCCTCATATCGCCATACACCGGAGAGATGCCGGGCAGCCGCGGATCGAATGACCCGGCATATCGCGGCGCCCACTCGGCCGTCATGGACGGAAGGATCAGCGGATCGCGCAGTACCGGTCGCATCTCGTCGACGTCCAGTGCCAGGTCCGCCCAGGGGCAGATCAACCCGAGCGCGGCCGGGGCGGCGATCCCGCGATCGCGCAGTGCCATGGCGAGTGCAAGTGTTAGGCCGCCGCCGGCCGAATCGCCTGCAATGACGATAGTTTTCGGGTCGAGCCCGTCCTCGAGCAACCGGGAGTAGACGGCGACCATTTCCTCGAAGGCAATCGGGTATTGGGCTTCCGGTGCGCGGGAGTAGTCGGGGATGAGTGCTGTCATACCGGCCGCCGCGGCGAGGTGCGCAACAAGGCCGCGGTAGCCCCTCGCGCTGCCCAGCGCATACGCGCCGCCGTGCAGGTAGATCAATGTCCCATTGGTTCCAGATGGAGTCTGCACCCCCTCGACCGGGACGCCCGCGACGGTGACGCGCTGGTAGCGGGTGCCTTTGGGAGGGCGGGCCGCGGCCGTGAGCAGTTCGAGCATCAGGCGCCGCCCGCCCACGCCCATATGGCGCGACGCGAACGGTGGTCGCGCGCCTCGTAGCACGCCGCGGATCAAACGCTTACTGAGTATCACGATGACCTCTCATTAAGGGGATGGCGAGATATGTTTGGGAGCAGGCTTGTTCAGGCCACAGCCGTGCCCACGGCTGTTTTGGCGAACCGCAGCAGGCCGTCTTCGACGGGGTCTTCGAGAAGCATCTTCGAGTCTTTCTCGTAGTGCATGAGCACCTTCCACGGATGCTTGGACCCCTGACGCGGCAGAGTGTCATTCGCGCGCTGCACATAACCGGATTGCAATTGGTCGAACATGCCGATGTCGAGCGCGCAGTCCTCGACATCGCGGGGCGTTGCTACCGTGTGGCCGTTGTCGTCCATGTGCTTGAACAGACGGCACAGGTAGGCGCCGGCGATATCGGACTTCAGAGTCCACGACGCGTTGGTGTATCCGATAATCCAAGCCAGATTGGGAATGTTCTCCACCAGCACACCCTTGTAAGTCATCTGGTCGTGCAGCTCTCGCGCCTCGCCATCCACGAAAAGTTTCATCCCACCCAGCATCTGGACGTTCAGGCCGGTGGCAGTGACGACGATGTCGGCTTCAAGTTCGCGTCCTGACTTCAGCAGGACGCCCTTCTCGGTGAACGTGTCGATCTGATCGGTGACGACCGACGCCTCACCGGATGCCAGCACCTTGAACAGGTCACCATTCGGTACGGCACACAACCGCTGGTCCCACGGCATGTACTTCGGGGTGAAGTGGCTCATGTCGACGGACGGGCCGACGTGTCGTCGCACCTGCCAGAGCAGGAGTCGGCGCATCTGAGCCGGCCAGCGACGGCATGCCAGGTACATCTGACGCTGGATCGCAATGTTTCGCTTGCGCGCGGACGCGTATACCCACTTGTCCGGCAGGAACCGACTGAGATACTGCGAGATCTTGTCGAGGGCGGGCAACGAGAAGACATACGAAGGGGAGCGCTGCAGCATGGTCACGTGCTCCGCGTCGCCGGCCATCGCCGGAACCAGCGTGACAGCCGTTGCGCCGCTGCCGATTACGACGACCTTCTTGCCGGCGTAGTCCAAGTCTTCCGGCCAGTGCTGTGGGTGGATGCACCGACCCCCGAAACGGTTCACGCCGGGGAACGCCGGCAGGTAGCCCGCGTCGTAGTTGTAGTAGCCGGTGCAGCTGATGAGGTAATTGGCACTGTAGGTGCGCGTTTCGCCGGTCGCCTCGTGAACGGTCGTCACCGTCCAGCGCCGCTCGGGGCTAGACCAGGCTGCGCTCACGACCTTAAGGCCGTAATGAATCTTCTCGTCGATGCCGAACTCCGCCGCGGTGTCCGCAATGTACTCGCGGATCGACGCGCCGTCAGCGAGGACTTGCACATCCTGCCACGGGTGGAACTTGTAACCGAAGGTGTACATGTCGGAGTCCGAACGGACGCCGGGGTAGCGAAACAGGTCCCAGGTGCCGCCCAGCCGTTCACGTCGCTCCAGCACGGCGATGGTCCTGTTCGGGAACTCGGCCGTTACGTGGCAGGCGGTACCAATACCCGACAGGCCGGCGCCGATGATCAGGACGTCGAAATGTTGTGCGGCCATGGCTTCCCTCACGCTTCTGGCCTGCGGTGCTCGCAGGACGTTGTAGAAACAGGATCGCAGAGCCTGGGGTCGTAGGTCTTGACACTTTCCGACATGCTTTTATCATTTCCCGACACAGGGAGTTGATCGAATGGCCAGCCTCATCCGCGCCACCAACCTTTGGGGGTACGGCGATCTGATGCGCGAGCTCCGCGCTGACCCGCAGCCTTTTCTGAAGCGCTTCGAGATCCCGCCGGGTATCGAATACCAGGACGACGCGTTCGTATCTTTGGACGCGTTCGTGCGCATGCTGGATGCCAGCGCCGCCGAGCTCGATTGTCCGGACTTCGGACTTCGCCTTTCGCGCTGGCAGGGCCTGGACATCCTCGGCCCCATCGCGGTGATCGCGCGCAACGCTCAGACCTTGCTCGCCGGGTTGGAGGCGATCGGGCGCTATTTATACGTCCATTCGCCCGCCCTGACGCTGACTGTTTCACCGACCACCGCAGGGTCCAACGTCAAGTTCAGCTACCAGGTGACCGACCCGGCAATTCCTTATCCGCTCCAGGGATACGAGCTCAGCATGGCCAACGCAGTCCGCATGATCCGCCTTCTGGGCGGACCGGAGGCACGAGCCCGTGATATCTCATTCATGCACGACCAACTGGGCTCGGACGCCGCGTACAACGACGCGCTGGGTTGTACCGTGCGGTTCGGACAGCAGTGGTGCGGGTTCGAGGTACCCCGTCGTCTGGCCGGCAGGCCCATCGACAACGCGGATCCGGAAACCAGACGCATCGCCACGAAATACCTGGAGTCCAATTACCTGCCAAGCACCGCCGCGCTGTCCGAACAGGTGACCGAGTTGGCCCGCCGCCTGCTGCCCACCGGCCAATGCAGCGCCGAGGTCATCTCCGACCAACTCGCCATGCACCCACGCACGCTGCAACGACGCCTAGCTACCGAGGGCGTGCGATGCCAGGACCTCATCGAGCGGGAACGCCGCGATCAAGCGGCGAGATACCTCGCCGAACCGGGGTTGTATCTAGGCCAGATCGCTGTCCTGCTCGGCTATTCCGAACAGAGCGCACTCAACCGCTCATGTCGACGCTGGTTCGATAAGACGCCTCGCCAGTACCGAGCCGACCTACCGGTGTCGCCGTCGTCGGCCCACAAGTAACCTGCGAACTCGCGCGATCCCCAGATCCGCCCGCCTAGGCGAAAGGCATCGATCGCATACCCGGCCGCACGATCGGCGATATTGTGAGGTCAACAGTCGATGAAACTGGTGGTGAAAAGCCTCCCGGCCGAGGATAGTGACCGTCGATGACCGACGTCGATCCGCTTGTGACACGGCGGGACCTGGTCCCGGACATTCCCGCGGAACTGCGTCAGGCGGGATTTGACAACGTCGAGGAGATCGGACACGGCGGATTCGGGGTCGTCTACCGCTGCGCCCAGCCCATGCTCGACCGCGCCGTTGCCGTCAAGGTATTGACTACCGACCTTGACCCGGACAATCTCGACCGCTTCCTGCGCGAGCAGCGCGCCATGGGCCGCCTTTCCGGACATCCACACATCATGAACGTTTTGCAGGTGGGCGTGTTGGCGAGTGGTCGGCCCTTCATCGTGATGCCGTACCACGCGAAGGATTCGCTGGAGGTACTGATCCGCCGGCACGGACCCCTCGACTGGTGCGAGACGCTCACTATCGGCGTAAAGCTCGCGGGTGCGCTGGAAGCCGCGCACAGCGCGGGCACACTGCATCGTGACGTGAAGCCCGGGAACATCTTGCTGACCGATTACGGGGAACCGCAGTTGACCGACTTCGGAATCGCCAGAATCGCCGGGGGCTTCGAGACGGCGACAGGGATGATTACCGGTTCGCCGGCTTTCACCGCGCCTGAAGTTCTCGAGGGCGCATCGCCGACGCCGGCATCGGACGTGTATTCGCTGGGCGCGACGTTGTTCTGTGCGCTGACCGGCCATGCCGCGTTTGAGCGCCGCAGCGGCGAGCAGGTAATCGCTCAGTTCCTGCGGGTGACCTCGCAGCCCACCCCAGACCTGCAGACCGAGGGACTGCCGGCCGACGTGGCCGCGATCATCGAACGGGCCATGGCTCGGGATCCGGCGGATCGTCCGGCGACCGCGGCAGAATTCGGCGACGAGCTTCGTGCAGTTCAGCGACGCAACGGCGTCAACGTCGACGAGATGCCCCGTCCCGTCGACCTGGGCCTGGAGCACCGAAAGTCGCCCGTGGCGCGCTCGGTTCATCGGGATACCGGCAGCACCCCGACGTTCCAGACGCCCCCGACACCCGGGACGAAGTACCGGCCCCCGGTCCCCACCAGGTCACTGGTCGCCCGCAGCCGGCTCACCGACGTCCTTCGCGCCGGCGGACGGCGGCGGCTGATCCTCATCCACGCACCCTCGGGGTTCGGCAAGAGCACGTTGGCGGCGCAGTGGCGTGAGGAACTCTCGAGCGACGGCGTCGCGGCCGCCTGGCTGACGGTCGACGACGACGACAACAATGAGGTGTGGTTCCTGGCGCATCTACTCGAGTCGATTCGGCGGGTCCGTCCCGCGCTCGCCGAGTCGTTGGGGCAGGTGCTCGAAGAGCACGGCGATGACGCCTGCCGCTACGTGTTGACGTCGCTCATCGACGAAATCCACGAAAAGGACGACCGGATCGCGGTAGTGATCGACGACTGGCATCGCGTGTCCGACAGCCAAACCAGCGCCGCGCTCGGTTTCCTGTTGGACAATGGATGCCACCACCTGCAGGTCATCGTGACCAGCTGGTCTCGCGCCGGATTGCCACTGGGCAGGTTGCGGATCCGCGACGAATTGATCGAGATCGATTCCGGTGCTTTGCGTTTCGACACCGGAGAGGCGGCCTCGTTACTCAACGATGCAAGTGGCCTAGAGCTGTCGCGCGGCGATGTGGAGGCATTGACCACATCGACCGACGGGTGGGCGGCAGCGCTGCAGCTGGCCGCACTGTCGCTGCGCGGCGGCAGCGATGCGAGCACCCTGGCGGGCAGACTTTCCGGTGCCAGCGACGTGATCCGCGAATTCCTGGGCGAGAACGTGCTGGACACTCTCGAACCCGATCTGCGCGAGTTCCTAGTGGTGACATCGATCACCGAACGGACCTGCGGCGGGCTGGCCGCCGTGCTGGCGGGGATAACTAACGGGCAGGCGATGCTGGAAGAGGTCGAGCAGCGCGGCTTGTTCCTGCTGCGGATCGACGACGACCCGCCTTGGTTCCGCTTCCACCAGATGTTCGCCGAGTTTCTGCGCCGTCGCCTCGAACGTGACCGGCCCGACCGGATCGAACAACTCCACCGCGCCGCATCGGGCTGGTTCGCCGAGAACGGCGACCTCAACGAGGCCGTCGACCATGCGCTGGCTGCGGGCGATCCCGACCGTGCTGTTGATCTTGTCGAGCAGGATGAGACGAACCTGTTGGAGCAATCGAAGATGACGACGCTGCTCGGAATCGTGAAGAAGCTGCCGCCGCAACTGGTGGTTCCGCGGGCTCGGCTCCAACTCGTCATTGCCTGGGCGAATATCCTGTTGCAGCGTTCGGCGCTCGCCGACAGCGCGCTTAATCGCTTCGAAGCGGCCGTGGGCCGCGCGGACCTCTCCGATGCAATGCGTGCGGATCTGCGAGCTGAGGCGGACGTGCTGCGAGCGGTCGCCGAAACCTTCGCCGATCGGATCCAAGGTGTGGACGATCTGGTCGCCGAGGCAATGTCGAGACCGGACACCTTGCATCCGCGGGTGCCCGGGGTCGCCGGGAACGTCGCGGCGTTCGCCGCGATCTGCCGCTTCGATTTCGATGCCGCGCACCGGCTGCTTGACTGGGTGGCGCCCTACCAGGAAATGATGGGACCGTTCGCCACCGTCTCTGGGCACTGCTACCGCGGCATGGCCGCTAGGTACCAGCTCGACATTCCCGTCGCCCTGATGAACTTCCGAGAAGCATTCGAGATTGCCACCGGAGTCGGGCTCCACTCGCACGCGGCCCGGCTCGCGGGTTCGCTTCTCGGCGAATTGCTCTACGAGACTGGCGACCTGGCCGAGGCCACGCGTCTCGTGGAGGAGAGTTATCTGCTCGGATCCGACGGTGGCACAGTCGATTACTTGGCCGCCAGGTACGTGATTGGTGCGCGGATCAAGGCGGCCCAGGGGGATCATGGGTCTGCGGCTGATCGTCTTGCCGCCGGCGCGAAGGCCGCGGTCCACCTGCGGCTGCCCCGCCTTGCTGCCCGGATCAACAATGAGCGCATCCGGCTGGGCATCGCGCTACCTCAGGCGGTTGCCGCGGGTTTGCGATCGCCCCGCACCATTCCCCGTGACAATGGAATCGCTACGATGACAGCCGAACTCGACGAGGACTCCGCGGTTCGCCTGTTATCCGCGAGCCATTCTGCGGACGACCACGAGCAAGCATGCCGACGGGCCGCCGATCTGGTAGCCGCAATCGATGGCGAGCGCAGACCTCTCGCGGCGCTGCAGGCCCAAGTGCTCCGCATCGAAACGCTCACCGCCGCCGGTCGGGCAACTGACGCCCGAAACGAACTGGCGCCAGTAGCCGCGAAGTGTGCCGAACTCGGGCTGTCACGTCTGCTTGTCGATGCGGGGCTCACGTAGCGTGGAGGCTTGACGTTGAAGTGGCGCTACTGCTGTGCCAGTGGCTCGGGGCGGCGGTCCTGCAAAGTCCGCGATAGCGCGAGCACGCCTGCGGCGCAGAATCATTCATGACGCGCAGTCGTCTGCGGTGTTCGCCGAGCGTCCGTCGAGCGTACTCATGGCGTCGTATTCCCTTCCATCGGTGAGTCTTTCGCGAACACCACCGCTCCGCCGGTAGCTCGCCCTCGCCCCGCCGGTAGCTCGCCATCGGCGAGCTACCGAGCCGTTAGTTGGATGCGGCGAGGATCCGATTCAGTGGGAAGCGGCCGGATTCCTCGTCGACCATCTCCATGGCGATGCGGCGGGCCCGGACCGCGGCACGGTCGGCTCTTACGTTGATGTCGCGCCGGGGCTCGCCGCGTTCGCCGAGTCGACACTGAATCTTCTCCAGTACGGCTGCGTCCCGCTCCGCCCACTCATGAAACATCGTGCGGAGAAATTCGCCGATTCTGTCATCGTCGATGGCATAGTTGCGCGCCATCTGCAGAAAGACGTGAGTCGCTGCGGGGGATTCGGGCGTGAATCCCTGAATCCGCAACAGCTCGTACGCTTTTCCGTCCTCAGGATCAATGACGTAATGCTGGACATGCAGGGCCGGCGAGACAAACGTTCCTTCCTCACGCCGTATGCCCGCGGTGTCGGCGGAAAGGCCGGTGACCTCGGCCTCCCAGGCGGCGAGCCGGCTGGGAGGCGTGGTCCGGGAGTAGGAGACCGACCGTTCGGAGACTTCGACCTCGTCGAGCGGTGGCAGCACCTCGATATCCGGCGGCACGGCCTCCGGGTGCATCACGAACACGTCCGTGAGATCGAGGTAGTGCTCGTGCAACAGCAGGTAGTTGGCCTCGACGCGCAGCACTTCGGCGGTGCTGGCCCATCCTGCTCCGTCGGCGTACCAAGGCACTCGCGGCGGCGGGCGCAGGGCGGCCGCTCCTGGTTCCCCCAGCCAGATCCAGACGAACGGCGACTGCTCGTGGACGGGGTAGGCGCGTACCCGCGCCCCCGGTGGGACGTTTTCCTGCGACGGCACGTCGACCAGGCAGCCGTCGGGGTCGTAGCTGAAACCGTGGTAGCCGCACACCACGCGATCGCCGTCGCGCCGGCCGGCCGACAGCGGATAGGCCCGGTGGATACAGCGATCCTCCATCGCCACGACCTCGCCCGACCCGCGGCGGTACAACACGACGGGTTTATCGAGCAGGCGCCGAGCAAGTAGACCTTGTCCGACCTCCCCGCTGGTCGCGGCCACATACCAGCAGTTGAATGGATAGTTGGGTTTCATAGGTCGAGCACCAGCCTTTCTGAGCGGGAGCGCGAAACGCAGATCATCATGGTGTCGCCCCGGGCCTTCTCGGCGTCGTTCAGCACGGAGTCACGGTGGTCGGGCTCGCCCTCGAGTACGTCGCATTCGCAGGTGCCGCAGACACCCTCCATGCACGAGCCGAGCACGTCGACGCCGGCTTCCTCACAAACTTCGTAGACCGATTTGTCTTGTGGCACAGTCAGAGTCAGCCCCGAGCGCTGGCATTCCACGTCGAACGAATCCAGCGCATCCGGCGACGGCTCGTCGAGCGTTTTGGCCGAGAATCGTTCGACGTGCAGGGTGTCATCCGGCCAGTGACCGCAGGCTTTCTCGGCCTCCTCCAGCAGCCCTTCGGGCCCACAGCAGTACACGAGGGTGCTCGCTTGTGCCTCCGAAAGCACCGACTCCAGGTTCGTCCTGAAATTCCCGCCCTGCTCATCCCGCGGGCATATGGTCACGCGCTCGCCGTGGCGCTCCAACTCGTCGATAAATGCCATCGACGCCCGTGTCCTGCCGCCGTAGAGCAGGCGCCAGTCGGCGCCGGTGGCCTCGGCCGCCTCGATCATCGGGAGCATCGGGGTGATGCCGATGCCGCCCGCGATGAATTGATACCGCGGCGAACTCACGAGCGGAAAGTGATTGCGCGGCCCGCGAACCCGCACCGTGCTGCCCTCGTGGAGCTTGTCGTGGACGAACTGAGATCCGCCGCGACTGTTCGGATCGAGCAGCACACCGACGCGCCACTCGGCGCGGTTGGACGTGTTGCCGCACAGCGAGTACTGGCGTACCAGCGACGGAGTCATCAGCAGATCGATGTGTGCGCCCGGCGTCCACTCCGGTAGGTCCGCGCCGTCGGGGTCGGCGAGCGTCAGCGTGATGACGCCCTCGGCGGGCACTTCGCGGCGCTGAACCTCCAGGTCGACCTCGACCTCGCGGTAGGCGGGCCGACTGCGAGCCGACTCGGTTGCAGTCACGTCCGTCGGACCGGGATCGACTTGTATTGGTTGAGGAACAGCGCCCGCACCCGCGTCGGCTCGCCGTCCAAGACGAGGTCCGGGAACCGTTCCAGCGTCTGCTCAATCCACAGCTTCAGCTCGAGGCGCGCGAGGTTGGCGCCGAGGCAGAAGTGACGCCCCCGCCCGCCGAAAGCCTGGTGTCGGTCGGCCAAACCCTCGCGGGTGATGTCGAACTTGCCGGGATTCGGGAACACGGTCTCGTCGCGGTTGGACGCGAGGTACCACAGCAGCAGACGGTCGTTTTCCTTGATCGTCTTACCGTGCAGCTCAACATCGCGGGTTGCCGCGCGGCCCATGAAGGCAAATGCCGGGTAGCAGCGCAGCCCCTCTTCCACCGCAGCCTCGATCAGCTCGGGGTGCTCACGCAGCTGATCATGCAGCTCCGGGTTACCCAGCAACTCCAGCATCGTGGCGCTGTAAGTCGCCCGAGTGGAGTCGTTGCCCGCCGACATCAACAGGATGAAGAACGTGGCGAGCTCCAGTTCGTTGAGTTTCTCGCCCTCGACTTCGGCGTCCATCATGGCGTCGAGCAGCTGGTCGCCCCCAGAGCCACGGCGTTGCGCCAGTCGATTATTGACGTACTCGACGATCTCGTTGACGACCGCGGGAGTATCTTTCCATTGCTCACGAATGACCGGGTCTTCAAACGCGGTGAACACGTTCGTCCAGTGCACCAGCTTTTCGTCGTCCTCGGGTGGTGTGCCCAGCATCGAGCCGATCACCCGGGCGGGGATGGGCCGCGCGACGTCGGCGACCAGGTCGAATCGCTCGCGGTCGGCGACGCTGTCAAGCACATGGCTGATGATCTTCTTGATGGCGTTCTCGTGCGCGGCGACGCGCTCGGGGGTGAAGGCCTTGATGACGAGCGCCTTGAGCCGATCATGGCGCGGCGGGTCCATCGAGATCAACTGCAGCCGCTGAAGATCCAGCGGGACACCCATGTCGTCGACGTTGAAAACGCCGCGGCGTTCCGAGGAGAAGGTTTTGTGGTCCCGGCTGATGGCGCGGATGTCGTCGAACCGGGTGATCGACCAGAAGCCGCCTTCCCCCGGAGCATTGTTTTGTGGACTGAAGTGCACCGGCGCCTCACGTTGCATCCTCGCGAACAACTCGTAAGGAGGGCCGTCATCCCACACAGTGGGGTCGGCCAAGTCAATGCTGTCGAGGTCTTGCAGGTCCGATGTACTCATCGTTGCTCCTTTGCTAGCTAACCCGGACGTTGTTTGTATTTACGCTGGCGATATGTGGTCGAGGGTTTCGCGTGATTACCAGTGTGCGCCGCCCATGTCCAGCGGATCGGCGGTAGTGCGTCAACATCCTGTACCTCACTGAAGGGCGCGCATTTGACCGGGACTTGCCAAACGTTCCTCCATTGATTGGCTGCGCCCCCTTCACTCCTCGCGAATTGCGCCCAGTCTGGGAAATCCCGTGAACCGTTACAGCTTCAACGCCACGGCGATCAGCGCGATGGCACCCAAACAGGCGATGAAGCCGGCCACGGTGCCGGCTATCGAGTACGGCATGAGTCCGACTTCTGCCTTTAAGGCCTTCATCTCCTGGCGATGCTGAATCCACGCCAAGGTCAAGCCCGTAAGGCCCACGAGGATCATCATCATCATCCCGACGACCCATGGACTGAGGATCGGTTCGCGACGCCGCTCATTCGTTGCGAGGTACTGGAAAAATTTGAAGATTGTGAAACCAAAAGCGATCAAAGACGTACTCGTTCGGATCCAGGCCATCAGGGTTCGTTCCTGAGCCAGGCGGGTGCGTTGCGCCGCGAGTCGAGTGGAGGCGTCGAGGGGTTGCTCTGCCACTGTTCAGCCTTTGGGTTGAGGCGGCGGCGTGGCGCCCATCTGCACCGCCACCGGCGCTGCCACCACCGGCGCTGCCACCCCCTCGGCCGAGATCGCTCCCGCCCTGGTTAAGGGACGGGACAACGTCGTTGACGGTGCCATTCGGAAGCGCTGAGGGAGGTAGACGTTGTGCATGCTCGGTTCCAGGTCAGTTCTTAAGGCTTCCCTCTTGCAGCATCGTCAGGGCCTTCTCGACGCTCAAAGTGCCAGACGCCTGGCTGGGCGGGTACTCCTTGAACGTCGCGAAGAACGCGCCGACGATGGTTATGGCGGGCAGCATGGTCCACAGCTTCTCACCCCACCAGCGGCCGTAGAGCATGCCTTCAGTTTGGTACCGCTCCCACGGGTCCTGTCGCAGGTTGGTCACCACGGGAACGTTGGTCGAATCCTCTTTGCCGGTAAAGAGGTTGCCGACAATGGTCTTGAAGTTGAGCTTCCAGGCGTTGTAACGCACGGCCATGCGGTCGGCGTTGTCGCTGAAGTAGAAGATCTCGCGGCGTGGCCCCTCGGCAACGTCACCCTGGAAGTAGGGCTTGAAGTCGTAGCCGTCGAGGTGGACCTTGAAGGTCTTGTCGCCGGTCTCGAGGCCCGTCAAGAGATTCTCTTTCACATCTGGCTGACCGGCTGCGGCGAGAAGCGTTGGCAGCCAATCCTCGTGGGCCATGATCTCGTTGACAATGGCGCCGGGCTCGATGACGCCAGGCCACTTGGCCACCATGGGCACGCGGAATCCACCCTCGTAGGTGCTGCCCTTCTCGCCCCGGAACGGTTGGTTGCCGCCATCGGGCCAACTGAAGATCTCGGCGCCGTTGTCGCTGGTGAACAGCACGATCGTGTTGTCCGCGATACCGAGGTCGTCTAGCTTGTTGAGAATCTCCCCGACCTCCCAATCCAGCTCCATCATCGCATCGGCGTAGAGGCCGAACCCGCTCTTGCCCTGCCGCTTTGGCGAAAGGTGAGTCCAGACGTGGCATCGCGTGGCGTTGTGCCACAGGAAGAACGGCGCGTCGGCCTGCACGGATCGGTCGATGAAGTCCAGCGAGCGACGAACGATCTCCGGGTCGACGTCCTCCATGTTGGTCTTGGCCGCCGGGTCCATGTCCGGATGCGGAGGCAAGGGCCCGCCATCAGCAATGGTCTGCTTGCCGACCCTGCCCCAACGCGGATGCTCGGTCGGGTCATCGACGTTGGTTGCCCTGGTGTCCAGGATGTTGCGCGGGCCGAAGCGGGCATGAAACTCGGGATCCTTGGGATACTCCGGGTCGTACGGCTCCTCCATGGCGTTGAGGTGGTACAGGATGCCGTAGAACTCGTCGAAGCCGTGGACTGTGGGCAGGTATTCGTTGCGGTCGCCCAGGTGATTCTTGCCGATCTGTGCCGAAGCGTAGCCAAGGGGCTTGAGCAGCTCGGCGATCGTCGGGTCTGAATCCTGTAGGCCTTGTTTGGCGGCGGGCATACCAACCTTCAACAGGCCCGTGCGGAAAGGACTCTGACCAGTAATGAACGCGGCCCGCCCCGCCGTACATGATTGCTGACCGTAGTAGTCGGTGAACAGGGCACCTTCTCTGGCGATCCTGTCGATGTTGGGCGTGGACCCGCCCATCATGCCGCGATGGTAAGCGCTGAGGTTCCAGGTGCCCACATCGTCGGCCATGATCATCACGATGTTCGGCTTGTTCTGATCTGCCATTGGTGTCCACTCTCCTCGTGTCCGCTGTGCCGGGCGCACGACCGACGCTACGCCGCTGAGCCGGACCTGAGCGGCCGCTCACTAGTCCTTGCTCGAACTCAACCCTCCTTTCGTGCACGCTCGCGCGGCGTCGGCAAGGTGTCTTCGTGACGGAGAGGGCAACCAAGCCAAGTTGATCGGGGCGGTCCCGTCGGCAGCAAGAGATAAACCGCGACATGGGTCGGCGGTGGCATCAAGGCGAAAGCGGCTTTATCCGTTCACAACTCGCACTCAGCGTGCGCATAGCAAGACACCGTAAGGACCTTGCACAGTCGCGCTCACTCGAGGGCAGCACGCTGTTCGTCGATGTAGCCCGCGCGGAGCAAAATCAGTGCGCTAACGACCAACACCCAGACGGGAAATGCCAATGTCAGCCACATAGAGACGTCGCCCGCGATGAGCAACCCGAGCGCCACGAGATAGCTGACGGCGACGAGCCACCGCGGCATCAGCCCGGTCTTGAGCCAGATGGTGGCCAGCGAAATCATGAACACCGCCGCCATCCGGATGGCGTAGGTTTTGGCGGCCGACACCACGACCATCTTGCCGAACGCGATCACCTCGACATGCGCCGCGGGATCGGTGACGCCCGCATTGGTAGCCACCAGCGCGGCGGCGACTGCGGTCGAGACGAACATCATCGCCAAAAACAGCAGACCGCTGCCTAAAAGCACCGATGCGAAGAACCGATCCTCGTAGCGGCCGAGGTTGTCCCGCACCACGCCGATGAACCACAGGAAGGTGATACCGGCGAACGGCATCAGCTTCGTCGCCGTTAAAATGCCGTCTTTTTGTGAGTCGAGCCATTCCGCCGAGTCACCCACTCCCTCTGGCATCTTCAAGCGGATCAGGATCAGCGTGGCGCCGAAAAGCAAGGCGAACAGAACCCCGGCCACGGCCGCCGCTCGCGGCGTCGTCAACTGATGGAGGCTTGGCCCTGCCGCGTGGGCGGGACCGTTGGGTGCGGACACCGCGTCATCGTGTCAGACCCGCCGCGCCCGTGCGCGATTTCAGGTCCGGGTGCAGGAAACCGGGCTGCAATTCAGGAATTCACTGCTGACGGCAGTGACCGCCGCTCACGCCGTGCGCGGCTTAATCAGGAGCCTCAGCAACACGAAGCGCCAGCACCACACGACGCGGTCGTGGGTCTGTGCGATCACACCGTTGTTGGGCGTTCCGGTGGGCTGTCGGTTGGTGTGTCGTCTTCTTGCTGGCAGAGTCGAATGCCCGGCGCAGCGGTAATGCTGTGCAGGATCAGGCTGAGCGTGACGATCACAACCACGGCCTGAGTGATCAACGTGCCCTGTTGTATCTCGCCTTCCTTGATCACGATCAGGCCGAGCACGAGTGTTCCAATTCCCCGGGGGCCGAACCATCCCATGAATAGTTTGCTGCGCCTCGGCAAACCGCTACCGGCCAATGCGATCGCGAGTGATGCGATACGTACCGCGATCAGCGCGAGAGCTGCGAACACAACAACTCGCCAGCCAGCGTCGCGCCAGGCCGGCACGACTGCCACCGCGCCGAAAAGCGCGAACACCAGCAGTTCCAGAAGTTGGCCAGCCGCGTCGGAGACCTGTGTCGCCGCCGCCTGGGTACCGCTGCGGCGTGAAACAACTGCGTAGGCCAACCCACCGACGAAGGCGGTGACAAACCCGCTGCCGTGCAAGCGCTCGCCAAGCCCGAAGCAGACGAGCGCGAGCGCAAGGGTCGCGAG
>NZ_JBKQTQ010000277.1:0-2738 GCF_052143115.1 Mycobacterium sp. | reverse complement strand
TGGTATCCGGACGGCGCCGCAACGATCCGCTGTCGGTACTGTCGCCGCGCGAATTCGAGGTGCTGGAGTTGATGGCCGAGGGCCGATCCAATGCCGGCATCGCGCGGCAGTTGTGGGTGACCGAGGGCACGGTCGAAAAGCACGTCCGCAGCATCCTCACCAAACTCGGCTTACCGGAGACCGGCGACGACCATCGTCGCGTCCGCGCGGTGATCACGTTTCTCGACTCGCGGTGACTTGCAGCTGATCGGTGTCACTGTGGCGCCGGCTCTAAGCAGGCCCTTCAAGCCGTTTGCGCCAGGCCCCATGAGTTGCCGTAGCCCTCGTTCCGGCCAACCTCGGTGAGCAGCCTGCGTAGTCGGCGGCGCCCGCGATGCAGGCGCGACACCACGGTTCCGATCGGCGTGTTCATCACTGTGGCGATCTCCTTGCACGGGAGTCCCTGGATATCCGCGTAGTAAACGGTGAGGCGGAACTGCTCAGGCAGGGCCCGCATTGCGGTGATGACGTCGTGGTCGCCAATTCTTTTCAGCGCTTGGTCTTCCGCCGACGGCATTCCCGTTGCCGAATGCGCAGCGCTCACCATCACTTGCAGATCCGAAATCGCCTCCGCCAAATGCTGTACTGGACGCCGCTGGGCTTTGCGGCAATTGCTGATGTGGGTGTTGAACAGGATTCGGTACAGCCAGGCGCCGATGTTGGTGTCCGGCCGGAAGGAGTCAAACCCGGCGAAGGCTTTTGCCAGCGTGTCCTGGACCAGGTCTTCGGCATCGGCGTGATGGCGGGTCATCCGCAGCGCCTGCCGGTGTAAGTCGCCGAGCACAGGAGCGACTTGGTTTTCAAAGCCGGCCGTAGGGTCCGCGTCGGCAGTCAATTCCACTGGCAGGGTCATGATGCACCTCTCGTGTCGCGCCCGAACGGCGTCTATCCGGCTACCCGCCTTACATTTGCGTCCGCGCTGGCCCACGTCTGCACCGCTGGCAACCATGGCGGGTTCTGGTCAGCCGCAGTCCGCGCCTCCCCGGTAGCCGGTACCTGGCCGCCGATCAGTAACCCTGCGCCCGGCTACGCAGCCCGCCAGTCTCCTGGGTGCGACCGGCGTCACAGCAGGCCCGCCGATCCTTCCCGACTCGGGGCGAATTTCCTGCTAGCGTCCATGCGATCGGTCCGTCGCTACTCCAAACTGAACTGGTGAGACTAGGTGATCGGATGCGGTGCGTCATTGTCGACGACAACCGCGATTTCCTCGATGCGGCGACGCGGTTGCTGGAGCATCAGGGAATCAGGGTGGTCGCGGTGGCGAGCTCCTCCGCAGAAGGGCTGCAGTGTGTCGAGAACCTGCGGCCCGACGTGACGCTTGTCGACATCGATCTGGGCGACGAGAGCGGTTTTGAACTCGTCGAGCGGCTTCACCGGAACGGGTTCGGCGCCGACGTGCCGACTATCTTGATCTCCACGCACGCCGAGGAGGACTTCGCCGAACTGGTCGCTGCCAGCCCGGCTCTGGCCTTCATCCCCAAGGCCGCCCTGTCCGGGGCCGCTATCCGGGACGCTCTCGGACTCGCCGGGTAACGGCACACCCAGCCGGCCAACACGGCGCTCTTCCATGGCGGCCGAAAGGCGCACAATGTTTGCGATACCGCTTGAGTAGCCGCGCAACAGTGCCGCGCTGAGTCGGGCAGGTGCGCACAGACCGGACTTAAACCGCAAAGAAACTGACGACCAATCTCTGGCTCGGGTGGGAGGGCGCACGGCACGGGCAGAGTGTCAAGTTGTGTGCGAGCTTCCCCTCGGCCGCGTTGAAGCCGTGGCATCACGGTTCTGCTTGGGCGGTTCACGACCAAGCTCGATCTCCATAGAGCGTAAGCACTATGCCGGTAGCACGCCTGGTACTTCGGTGGTTGATCGGACGCCAGCGCCACACTAAGGCCGCTCTCAACGAGACATCGGGCACACGGTCGCAGCAGAAAATCCCAACCGCCGTGATGGAGGTGATGAGAAGGCCTCAGGTCGGCCCAGATCATTTCTGACAATTCGCCAGAAAGGCAGCACCTTTCACACGCGATACCCGCTAGCGGGGTATATCGATTGGCGTTGCCGGTAGCGACAGACGTATGCGAACGCGGCACTCTAAACAAGAGCCGATCTGACAGCACGTAACACGCGAAAGCGGCTTGCGCGCAACTCTGCTCGCGACCGACGCCATCGCCGAGATGACGTACTCGCAGACCGGTTCGGCAACGTCGTTGAGCCCCAGGGACTTCGACGTGTCGGCCAACGCCACGCGTGGGCGCCAACGAAAAGGTAAGGAGACCACTCATGTCAGCTGGCCACGGCGGTCGCCGCGTGATGCCTATGTCTGGAGTGCAGGGGCATGAGCCGAATAACCCAGCTGTGCGGCCGCATCTCCGGCGCGCCCGCAGGTACCCGTCTCATCGGGCGGCCACGCGTACCGCGCGGCGACCGGGGCTGGCTCGCGTTAGGCGCTTGATTGTGCGTGCCCTGGAGGTGGCGGGGCTTGTCGCAGCGATCTGTACCGCTGTTGTGGTGCTTGTCCATCCAAAGGCTGTCGGCAGCCAATCCGTGGCTGCTGATTCTGCCCTAAACCGGCCCGATCCCCGCGCATTCTCGATAGAGCAGGTGGCGGCAAAGGTGTTGCCCAGTGTGGTGACACTGCAAATCAACCAAGGCGGCTACCCCCTGATGGCTTCTGGGATCGTCTTGAGTGCCGATGGGCT